>JAGQSO010000025.1 GCA_020439505.1 Acidimicrobiales bacterium | reverse complement strand
CGTGAGGAACTCGAAGCCGCCTGGCTATGACCCGGCTCAACCCTGGCCGCCCAGGACGAGGGCGGCGTCGGATTGGGCGAAGTCGTTGCCGACGCAGAGGATCGGATGCCCCGTCACCTCGGCCACGGCGTAGGTGAGGCAATCCCCGAAGTTCAGCGCCGCGGGATGGTTCCCTTTTCCGAATCGGGCCCAGGCTTTCCGTGCCGCTGCTGCCATCGTGGCGTCGAAGGCGAGCACCTCCACCTCGAGGCCGGCGATCAGGTCATCGAGGAATCGACCCCCGGTGCTGCCCCACTTGCTCTGAGCGACCAGCCCGGCCTCAACCACCGTGGCTGCACCCATGAACCGCAACCGATCAACTCGGAGAGCATCGCGAAGGGCTGGTTCCTCGGGCTCTCGGCCGAGTATGGCGATGATGGCTGAGGTGTCGATGACCATCAGGTGGGAAGGCCAGACGCGTCGTATCCGAGGATCTCATCGGCGGATCGACCGTCGAGAACCCGGGCGCGCCCGCAGGCGTCTTGAATCCGATCGAGCAACGAATCCAGGTCGTCACCCCCAGATCGCTTCTTGCGCTCGATCCTCTCCCTGAGCGCTTCGGTCACCGCCATGGTCAGCGATTCCCCGGTGAGGTCGGAGAGTTCTCGCGCCAGTCTGTCGGCTTCGGCGCTCTTGATGCTCAAGGCCATGAAAAGCATTGTAACACCCCGAGTTATAGAAAGCTGCGAGAGTTCTATACCTCGACGTGTTCTGGCACATCCTGCGGTTGAGTTGCACCACCGGGAATGGTTGGATTTGGTTCCCGCGAGGGTGAATAGCCGGAGGACCTCTGATGGTGTGGACACGTGACCGTGAGCTGACTGAGATCCTCGACGGCAACGTCGCTGCCTTCGAGCGATACCGGATACCTGGTACTTCGGTGCCCTTGGTGGGCGCACAGCAGATGATCGTGGACACCATCGAGCGAATGGAGAGGGTGAGCCTCGGTCACACCGCGGTGGCCGATGCCATCCTGGATCTAGCCGCGAGCCGGGCCGGCGCTCGCCGCCCCGTCCGGGTACTCGAGGTGGCCGCCGGGAACGGCTGGCTGACCGCCAACATGGCCGGCCGGGCGGTACGGCGAGGCCTGGAGGTCGACCTGACCGCCACGGACATCAACATCGATCTGGTCGACTCGATGCGGGAGCGCTTCGAGATCGACGGGGTTCGGGCCTCGGTCCACCCCGCTGACGTGTCGAACCTGTCGGAGATGGGTGACGGGGAGGTTCATGTGGCCGTCATGTCGATGTGCCTCCACCACCTTCCACCGGAGATCATCACCGCTTCGATGCGGGAGCTGCACCGGGTGTCGGCCGGTGGGATGGTGATCCACGACCTTCGCCGGAGCTTCGTTTCGCTGTTTGGGCTACCGCCTCTGGCGATGGTCGTGGCCCCCTTGCACGGGCAGGGTTTCGCCCTTCATGACACTGCGGTATCGGTCCGGCGTGCCTACACCCCTGGCGAGCTGGAGGGCTTGTTGAACGAGGCGGGTCTTGGTGCCAGTTACCACGTCGGCCGTCTTCCGACCCGCCATCCCGAGCGTTGGGTGACCGCCACCGTCTGGCCTCGCTGATCTGACCCTCGACCTGGTGTAGAGGTTCCGCCACCCAGGGAACTGCCCAGAAACGGGTCCGGTTGCCGGGGGGTGGGCCCCGTGGAAGGATCACCCGTGTTTCCATGAGAGGGGGGACGTTGGTCCTCCGCCCGACAACCCTGGGGAGGGCTCGATGGTTTGGTCGCGGAAGGTTCGCTCGGCCGGTTTCGGCGGTACAGGCAGATCCGGGGCGCGGCCGTCGCGTCGTTTCCCGGTCTCGCTGGTCATGGCTTTGGCCCTGGTGTTGCCGATGGTGGGGGGCCCGGCGTCCGCCGGTACGGCGCGGGCGAGCCAGGTTTCCAAGGCGGGTTCCATCAGCCGGACGCTGGCCGGGATCTATGTCACCACCGGAACTCGGGAGGCGTTCTCCACTCCGGCGATAGCCGACGTCACCGGCGACGGTCGTCCGGACCTGGTGGTCGCGGGACTCGACGGGACGGTCGAGGCGTACTCGCTTCCCGCCCGCTCCAAGCTGTGGTCGGTCAGCCTCGGACAGACCGCGATACAGGCGTCGCCAGCGGTGGCCGACTTCACCGGTGACGGTCGAGGCGATGTGGTGGTCGGGACGATGGACGGCCGGGTGGTCGTTCTCGACGGACCATCGGGCGCCGCGGTGCGGACCCTCTACCAGGGGGCTCCCCTGCACTGCCCGCCGGGCAATGACTGCCGGCCCGATGGCTTCTTCGCCTCACCCGCCCTCGGCGACATCGACGGTGACGGTCGGCTCGACATCGTGGCGGCCAGTTGGGACCACAGCGTCTACGCCTGGTCCTGGGATGGCCGCCTGCTCTGGCGCCGGTTCCTGGAGGACACGCTGTGGTCGAGCCCTGCCCTCGCCGACATCGACCGTAACGGAACCCTCGAAGTGATCCTCGGTGGGGACATCTACGCCGGCAACCCGTTGGGAGTTCCGGCAGGCGGTCTGGTGTGGGTGCTGGACCGGTCGGGCGGCGTGTACGGCGGTTACCCGTATTCGATCCCGGGCCAGACCGTGTGGTCCTCTCCCGCGGTGGGAGACCTGAACGGTGACGGGTGGCCCGAGGTCGTGGTCGGAACCGGGACCAACTTCGCGGACCCGGCAGGCCGTCAGATCCATGCCTTCACCGCCGCCAATCGGATTGCTCTGGCCGGCTGGCCCGCGGCGCTGGACGGTAGGGCGATGGGGTCCCCCGCCATTGCCAACATCGACGGTGACAACCAACTCGAGGTGGTGACCACCTCTGAGGGCGGCTCGGTCTACGGGCTGGACACCAACGGAGCCCGGCTGTGGCGCTGCAGCGGTTGCAGTTCCGAGCACAGCTCGGCGGCGGTTGCCGATGTCGACGCCGACGGACAGCAGGAGGTGGTGTCGACAACGGGGCATGAACTGAAGCTGCTCAACGCTTCCACCGGCTCGGTGGAAGCATCGTCAGGGTTGTCCGAAGGTGGTTGGGCGCCGGCCAGCACGCCGACGGTGGCCGAGATAGACGGTCACACCACCATCGTCACCACCAAGAGCGACGCCAACCTCACGGTCGATGTCTTCACCATCGCGAAGCCGCTGTGCTCGGCGGCGTGGCCCACCTTCGGACAGAACCAGTACCGGACGGGGCGGTCGAGCGACGCGAGCCCGCTCCTTTGGGCTCCGTTCGTGTGCCCAGCCGATTTCATGGCTCAGCAGTACCAGGACTTCCTGGGACGCAAGCTCGATGCCCGTGGTGCGGCGTACTGGGCGGGTTTGCTCCGGTCGGGGCGGTCGGGTGCCTCGATCATCGAATCGTTCATGGGGTCACCTGAGTTCGGCAGCGTGATGGCTCCGGTCGTACGCCTCAACTTCACACTCTTCGGTGGGTACCCGCGTTCGGCGGCCGAGGTGCGCAAGGGCGCCACGGCGATCCGTAACGGGCGCAGTATCGCGGCGGTGGCCGACGACCTCATCGCCGGGTCGTCCCTGAAGAAGTTGGATGACCGAGCCTTCGTGGGCCAGATCTATCTGAACCTCTACGGCCGAGCGGCGACGGCGGCCGAGCTGGATTCTCAGACCGCCCGCCTGGCAAGTGGGGTGTCTCGCGGTCAGCTGGCAGCAGAGCACAGCGAGTTCTCCGCTGCTCGCCTGACGGCCGAGGTGAACGTGACCATGACCTATCTGGGGATGCTCGACCGCACCCCCGACGGTTCGGGGTTCACGTTCTGGGTGGGACAGGCCCGCGTGGGGAGCCTGGTCAACCTGATCCACGGCTTCCAACACTCGGTTGAGTACCGCAAGCGCGTCATGTGAGCGGGTTGCCGGGTCGGTGTGCTGCCGACCCGGCAACCCAGCGTTGGGTGGATGCCGCCGTCTGGCCTCTCTGGCCTTGACTTGAGCCGCCCCGGTAGCCGTGCGGCGCGGCGCGAGGCGGGGGCCGGTTGCGGCCCCGAACCATGTGCTTGGGTCAGCCGCCCAGCAGACCGCCGAGGCCACCACCGCCGCTGGCGGGGGCGGCGGCTGCGCCCTGGACCACACCCTCCGACGGTTGGACCATCACCCAGCCCTGGCCGCCGAACTCGAGCTGGAGCATCTCGCCGGTGCCGCCCCGAAGCATGGACTTGAGGCCGCCGGCGTCGATGCGGGGCTGCATCGACACACCGTTGGTCCACAACACCACGGCGTCGGCGTCGGCCACGGTACGGGCCTCGGCCACGTTGAGGATGACGGGCTGACCGTCGGAGGTGACGGCCACGTAGCCGGTTCCCCGCAGGCTCACCTGGTAGAAGCCGCCGGCCATGGCGCCGGCCATCATCCGCATTCCGCCCCCGCCGGAGCCGACCCGCTCGATGTCCATCTCGATGGAGGCGCTGTAGGCCAGCACCGAGGCACCGTTGCAGAACACGGCGTCGTTCTCCAGGTACATGACCTGGATGTCCATGCCCTGGTTGGCCAGGAACACCTGCCCGTTGCCGGTGACCTCCATGGCCACCACGCCTTCGGCGGTGACGGCCTTCTTGATCATCTTGGACAGTCCGCCCGACCCCAGGTTCTTGAAGGCAGCCTCGCCCTGGTAGGCGACCATGGAGCCGGCCTTGGCCATGACCGGCCCGTACTGGAGGCTGACCTTGAGCAGCTTCTTGTTCTCGAGGTGGAACGGGTCTCCCGTCTGGTCCTCGTTGTACTGAGCGAAATCGCCGTGGATCATTTGTCGACTCCTGGGTTCGGGCCCGCTCCCGGGCTGGGTCGGCGTCAAACTAGGGCAAGGACGGGTTGCGGGGCGGCCAGTTCCTGCCCCGAAACCCGTTGGGTCCTCAGTGGCTCTGGATGTGTTCGACCATCTGGTCGATGACGGTGCCCCAGCCGTCGTGGAAGCCCATCTCGGCGTGCTGCTTGGCGCCGGCGGGGTCGAGGTGGACGGCGATGGCCCGGTAGGTGCAGCTGGACGGCCCGGTGGGGGTCAGCTCCAAGAAGGCGGTGAAGTGCATGGGGCCGTCCTGGGGGCGGTATCCGGCGGTCAGGGCCGTGGTCCACACCAGACGCTCATTGGGGATCACCTCCAGGTAGCACCCGGTCTCGTCCATCATCTGGTTGCCTTCGGGGTCGTTCATCACTGAGCGGAACCCGCCACCGGGACGTAGATCGATCTCGATGATCGGCACCGAGTAGGGCCGGGGCGCGAACCACTGCTTGAGCGACTCGGGGTTGGTCCAGGCGGCATAGACGGCCTCGGCCGACACGGGCACCTCCCGGACCAGTTCGAGGTCGAGGTCGGGGTTGACGGTGTGGGGCGTGTAGCTCATTGCTGTTTCTCCTGTTGTTGTCTGATCAAGAATGCGTCGAGTTGGTCCAGGCGGGTTTCCCAGAGCCGTCGCTGGTCGGCGAGCCATCCCTGGGCGGAATCCAGCCCGGCGGGTGAGAGCCGGTAGGTCCGGACCCTGCCTTGTTTTGTCGACGTCACCAGTCCCGCCCGCTCCAGCACCCCGAGGTGTTGGGTGAACGACGGCAACGCCATCTCGAACGGTTCGGCCAACTCCGACGTGGTTGCCGGTGACGACACGAGCCGTTCGATCACCTTCCGCCGGGTGGGGTCGCTGAGGGCTTTGAACACCTCATCGACCCGGTCCCCATAGTTAGGCACGCGCCTAAGCATTGTGGTTGGGCCCTTCTCTGTCAATGGGCAACGGCCACCCTCCCCGCCAGTGGCCGGGCCGGCGTCATCGCTTGAGGTCGCCCCGGATGCCTCTTCGAGGCCATCCAAGACGTCATGCGGCCGTTACCAGGATCGGCGCCTCGTCGGGTTCCCTGGGCGCTCCACCCCGCACCAAAGCGAAGGTCGCCGGCGACGACTGCCGGCGACGATCTCCGGCGACGACCTCTACGCCGCCTCGGTGGTCCGTCGGACTGACCCGGTGGTGGGGCGGGCGTAGTGTGCTTGGTGGTGTCTTCTGTTGATCCTCACGGTCTTGGTTCTGGGTCGGGCGGCGGGCGTTCTGGTGGTGAGGCTGGGGGGGACTTGGCGGTGCTGGCCGACAACCTGGCGGCGGTACTGGCGCGGATAGCGGCGGCAGCCGGGCGGGTTGGGCGTGACGTCGCGGAGGTTCGGCTGTTGGCGGTGAGCAAGACCGTTTCGGAGGAGCGGATCCGGCTGGCGGTCCAAGCAGGGGTTTGCGACCTGGGTGAGAACAAGGTGCAAGAGCTGACCCGCAAACGCCTGGCTCTGGGGGAAATGGACGTCTCGTGGGCACTGATCGGGCACCTCCAGACCAACAAGGTGCGAGACGCGGTACGTCACGCCGATGAGTTCCACGCCCTGGACCGGCTCAAGCTGGCCGAAGCCCTGGATCGTCGACTTCAAGGCGAAGGGCGAGGTCTCGACGTCTTCGTTCAGGTCAACACCTCGGGTGAAGCCTCCAAGTTCGGTCTCGCCCCCGAAGCACTCACCGGGTTTCTCGACGAACTGGTCCACTACCGGTCGCTGAGGGTCCGGGGCCTCATGACCCTGGCCGCCTTCGACCCCGACCCCGAGCGGTCCCGCGGCTGTTTTGCCCTGCTTCGCCGCCTGCGAGACGAGGCCCGCCAACGCGACCCGGATCTGATCGGCCCCGGCGAACTGTCGATGGGGATGTCGGGTGACTTCGAGGTGGCGGTCGAGGAAGGCGCCACCAGCGTCAGGGTGGGCCAGTCCATCTTCGGGGCTCGGGCGTTGCCCGACAGCCACTACTGGCCCGACGAGTCCGGCCTGACACCACCGACTGGGGAGCGCTGACCATGAGCGACAACGGCCGTCGAGATCGTTCGTGGTGGGGATGGGGTTGGGAAGACCAGGCTTTGTCCGACCAGGAGTGCCGGTCCTACGCCGGACTCATGGAGGGATTGGCCGCTGATCCCATGCCGGTCCCTACCGTGGCCGATCTCGACCTGCCCGCACCCCGGGTAGCGGCCCCGGCCTCACTCGCTCACCTGATGGCCGACACCCCCGACGAACGGGCGTCGCACACCTACGGCAAGGCCTACCGGGACGTGGTGCGGGCCCTGCGCGGCCAGATGGATTCGCCTCCCGATCTGGTGGCACGACCTCGCGTCGAGCCCGATGTGGCGGACCTGTTGGACTGGGCCACCGGGGCGGGGGTGGCGGTCGTCCCCTTCGGTGGCGGTAGCTCGGTGGTCGGCGGAGTGGAATGCCCGGGAGACGGATTCGCCGGGGTTGTCTCGCTGGACCTGACCGCCATGAACCGGGTGCTGGAGGTCGACACCATCAGCCGGGCGGCCCGCATCCAGGCCGGCGCCCTGGGCCCGGTGCTGGAAGACCAGCTCCGAACCACGGGCCACACCCTGCGTCACTACCCCCAAAGCTTCGAGTTCTCGACGTTGGGTGGATGGCTGGCGACGCGGGCCGGGGGACATTTCGCCACCCTGCACACCCACATCGACGACTTCGTCGAATCGATGCGGGTCATCACCCCAGCGGGACCGGTTGAGACGTGGCGCCTGCCCGGCTCGGGCGCTGGCCCGTCACCGGACCGGATGTTCCTGGGTTCGGAGGGAACGCTGGGGGTTATCACCGAAGCGTGGATGCGGATCCAGGACCGGCCGGTCCACCGCCGGTCGGTGTCGGTCGCCTTCGGCTCGGGGAGCGACGCCATGAGCGCGGTGCGAGCCATCGCCCAGAGCGGCCTGTACCCGGCCAACTGTCGGCTGCTCGACCCCGGTGAGGCCGGCCTGGCCGGGGCATCGCGCTCGGGGGAGTGGGTGCTGGTCCTCGGCCAAGAATCGGCCCACCACCCCGTCGACACCGAGGTGGACCTGCTGGTCGACATCGCCCGGGGCCACGGAGGAGTGCCATCGCCGGCCTCGACCTCGACCTCGACCTCGGCCTCGGCTGCTGGCGCCCAGCGGGGGCCCGGTGGTCGAGGGGAGGTAACCCGAGACGGCGCGGCGGAGGCATGGCGGTCAACGTTCCTGCGCATGCCCTACATCCGTGACGCCATGGCCCGGGTGGGTGCCATCACCGAGACCTTCGAGACCGCCACCACCTGGGACCGAGTCGAAGTCCTCTACGAGTCGGTCACCTCTGAGATCGGGGCGGCCGTCACCGAGATCACCGGACGGCCGGGTCTCATCAACTGCCGCTTCACCCACGTCTACCCCGACGGTGCCGCCCCATACTTCACCGTCATCGCCGCCGCCCGGCGAGGCTCGGAGCTGGCTATGTGGGACGAGATCAAGGCAGCTTCCATGGACGTGTTGACCCGTCACCGCGCCACTGTCACCCACCACCATGCCGTCGGTCGTGACCACCGACCCGGCTACGACCGGCAGCGCCCCGAACTGTTCGCCGCAGCGTTGGGTGCCGCCAAGGCAACCTTGGACCCGGCGGGAATCCTCAACCCCGGCGTCCTCATCTGACCTGACCCTGACCCGGCGGCGACCTGGCGGTGACCCCGGAGGGGTCCGGGTCAGTAGGCGACCTCGGCCTCGAGTCGGCCGTCGTCGCGGCGCACCACGATCAGGCGGGACATGCAGGGCATGCAGTACACCCGGTCACCGGGGCGGAGCTCGCGGTGAGAGCGGATCACCACCTTGCACACCGGGCAGATCACCTCGTTGGGGCCGAGCTCATCGCCCTCGCCCTGCCAGATTCGGTAGAACTTCCGCCACCGCTTGGGGACTTCTTTGAAGCCTCGGTCATCGAGTTCGAAGGTGCGGCGGGGAGCCTCGTCGTCGTCGGGTTGGACGGTCCCCGGCGGTGCCTCGGTCGGTTCGGGGAGGGCGCTCATCCCGTCAGCCCCAGACGTTCGACCGCGGCCAGGTAGTCCTTGCCCAGCGCCGGCTGGTCGGCTCGGTCCAGGCCGATGTCGCGGTAGACGCCGTCGAAGGACGCCAAGACCAACGGATCCAGATCGGCGCGGATTGCGGCCAACCGTTCCCGGCCGGTCGGGTCGGCGGCCAGGCGCCGCCCCAGGTCGTTCTCCCCGAAGCCCAAGTGGCGGCGCTCGTCGGCCACCACCCCTTCGAGGACCTGGCGGGTGACGGGGTCCGCCACCTGTTCGTGGAACCGGAAGACCGTGTCCTCCATCGACTCCAACAGGACGTTCTGGGCGAACACCGCCGCCTCCCAGTCGCCCTGGTCCACCAACTCGAGCAGTCGCTTCTTGAAGTCGACCAGACGTGGGTTGGCGCGCCTGAGCACCTCGCCCTCGGGGTCGGCTACCCCCAACGCACCGATTCGGCGGAGGAAAACCTCTAGGTGGCGGGCTTCATCGGCGACCTGGGTGGCCAGGAAGATGCGGCTGTGGTGGTTGGGGGCCAAGCGGACCAGTCCGCTCGAAGCCTCCAGCGCGGCGGACTCACCCACGCAGTAGTTGCACAGCGTGGTTATCAGGTGGTCGCGATCCACTTCGGGTAGGGGTGGGTCGGCCAGGTCCGGTTCGAACCCGAACGGACGGTTCTCCAGGTAGCCCTCGACCGCCTCGAACCAGAACTCAAACGAGTGCACCTCCCGGAGGAACTCGTCTTCCTCCAGGAGGTGCGGCTCGTACCCCGCCAGGGGATCGGTCATCAGGCGGGAACCTTGGGCGCCCGGTACTCGAGGCCGATGCGGCCCAACCTGATCTTGAACTCGTCGAGGACGGTGCCGGCCAACGTGGCTTCCATGGCCTCGGGGGTGGCTGTGGACATGTCGGTGCCGTGCCAGTCGGTGCTGGCCGCGCCCAGGCTCTCACCCCGTTCCCGCATGCGCTCGCGCTCCTTCTCCATGGTCGAGCCGGCCCCGCTGAACACGTCGGCGAAGGTGGCGAGCATGTGGGTCGCCATCTCCTGTTGCATCCGCTCCACCTCGTCCTTGCGTTCGGGGTGCTGGCGGATCAGCGAACCGATGCGGTTCTCGCCGAAGCCGACGTGGCGCCGCTCATCGGCGATGGTGCCGGCCAGGGTATGGGCGAACTTGGGGTTCACCTCGGCCGAGATGGCCTGGAGGAGCTCGAACACCGAGAACGCCATGCCTTCCAGCACGATGTTCTGGCCGACCACGCCGGCGATGAAGTCGCCGTTGCTGACCTTCTCGAGGAGTACCTCGGCGAACTTGACCAGGTTGGGGTTGGTGAGGTCAGCGACCACCTGGTTCACGTCGTCCTTCTTGACCCCGAGGTCGATCAGGCGGCGGGTGAAGATCTCGACGTGGCGGGCCTCGTCGAGGGTCTGGGTGGCCAGGAACATCTTGGAGGCGTCATCGGGGGCTGCGTTGACCAGACCCGAGGAGGCGGCCAGCGCGGCGCGCTCGCCGGCGATGAGCTGCACGGTGAGGGCGATCGACGCCACCCGGAGCTCTTCGTTCTCGAGCAGTTCCTCGGGCTCGGTCTCATCGGCAGCGTGGCCGTAGACCGTGTCCTCCAGGTATCCCTGCGGACACATCTCCAGCCAACGCTGGATCGAGTACTGGGACAGGAAATCGGCCATGTGAGCCCCCTTGTTGGTGTCATCGCGGACGGTACGCCTCGGTCCGCGAACCAGGGATGGGACCTCGGACCCATGCGCCGGTGGCACGCGTCACCTCACGTGGTCCTCCGAGGACGGTTCGCGCTGGCGGGTCAGCTCAGGCGGCTGATCGCCAGGACCAACGAGACGAACGCCGCCATCGAAGCCAGGAGCTGGAACAGCAGGCGGTTGAACTTGGCCTCCATGTCGAGGCGAAGTGCAGCCATCTCGTCTCGAAGTTCGGTGCGGAGACCGGACATCTCACCGCGAAGTTCGGTGCGGAGATCGGACATCTCGCCGCGGAGCTCCGCGCTGAGGACGGACATCTCGGCGCGGAGGAACTCCTTGGTGACGGGTTCCTCGACATCTCGGGCTGGGAAGTAGGCGAGCATTTCTTCGACCGCCTGGGGGTCGGTGATCACATCGGAGAGCCCGGCATAGATGGCGCTCCGGCTGCGTTGGGTCAAGGCCATTGTGGTTCCGTTCGACAAGGGGATGTCAACGGGGAGGGTGCCGACAACCTACCCAAGGGGTACGACAGATCGGCCAGCACCCTTGTGGGTCGCGCAGCTCGGACCTGAACTTCGGTCGGTCGAGGCAGGGCAGACTGAGGTGATGGTCCAGGGCTCGTGCGACACCGAGGCGGACTGTCGGATGCGCCTCGGTGTTCCCGATGCAGCCGACCAAGTGATGGTGGTGACCGAGTCATCGCATTGGGATCCCAACTGGTTGATGACGTCCGAGCACTACCACCGATGGTGCGTGCGGCCGGCGCTGGACGCGGTGCTCGATGAGTTGGCGTTACAACCTCGACGGGTGTTCAGCGTGGAGTCGATGTTCTTCCTCGACCTCTATTGGAGGGACAGGCCTGAGCGTCACGATCAGATCAGGCACCTTGCCGATCGGGGACAACTCCGCTTCAGCGGGTGCGGAGTCACCACCCCAGACACGCTCCTCCCCGAGGACGAGATGATCCTGCGCGACCTGCTCGTCGGTCAGGAATGGCTTCGCTCGCGGGGGATCGCCGCTGAGCCTCGGGTGTTGTACCTGCCCGACAGCTTCGGCCATTCACCGGGACTGCCCAGCCTGATGCGAGCGGCGGGGCTCGATCGGGCGGCGGTCTGTCGCATCGACGGGATGCGCTTCCCCGGCGCTGACATGGAATCGGCCGCCAACTTCCCCCGCCCGGGTTCGAGCGCCGCTGCCCTCATCGACATGGGGTCGGCTGACTTCGTGTGGGCCGCGCCCGACGGGGCCGAGGTGCTGACCCACTGGATGTCCCATGGCTATGGCCACGGAGACATGGTGGCCTCGGCCGGCGTGTCCCGGGCCATGGGTCTGCCGCTGTCTTTCGTCGATCGCCGTCCGAGGCGGGTCGATGAGCGGATCGCCGGCTACCTCGATGACCTTCGCCCCCTGGGCCGCACCCCTTACCGCCTGTTGACGATCGGCTTCGACTTTGTGCGCCCGGTACCGCGCCTAGTGGAACTGCTCGACGACTGGAACGAACGGAACCATGACCGGACCGGTACGTGGCTGGTCAACGCGACGATCGAGGACTACCTCGACCTGGTCGACGGTCACCGTGGGGTCCTGCCGACCGTGGAGTTCGACCCCAACCCCTACTGGACCGGCTTCTACGCCAGCCGCCCCGAGATCAAGTCCGCGGCACGCGATCTCGGCCGACGCCTCATCGCCCGTGATGCCGTTCGCGCCGGACAGGCCCTCGCCGGTGAGTCGGTGGAACCAGACGTGGATCGCACGGCGTGGTGGGTGGCCGTCACCTCCAACCACCACGACTTCGTGACCGGAACCTCACCCGACCGGGTGGCCGGAGGCGAACAGACCCGCTGGTTGTCGAGGGCGACGGCGGCCACTCCCTGGCGGACGACCAGACAGGCCGAGCCAGCCGAAGGCGGTCGGTATCGCCAGGGCGGCACCGCGTTGGTGTGGCGGGGACGAATGCTGGTGGTGGAGACGGCGTGGGGTGCGATCACCTTCGACCCACAGCGGGGAGGGACGATCGTCGACATCGATGTCGCCGGGTATGACCTGG
>JAGQSO010000173.1 GCA_020439505.1 Acidimicrobiales bacterium | reverse complement strand
GGGGGGTCCGACCGGGACCTCTGACCACTCCTTGGGTGACAGTCGACTCCTCGCCACATCGCGACGTTGGACGCGTCTATCGTCACGCCACCACCCGTCTGGCGTGGTCTCCGCAGACCGTCCGAGGAGGACACGTGTCGAAGTTCCTGAGTGAGGAGTGGCTGGTCGCCGCTACCGCCATCCGCGAGGAGTACAAGGGCCAGGGCGGCGCGCCGCCCCACAAGATGAGGATGAACCTCGTCATCACCGGTGCCCCCGAAGACGTGTCGGCCGAGCCGATCGACGCCCACATGGACACCACCGACGGTGACATGAACATGGACCTCGGGCACCTCGAGGGTCCCGACCTGACCGTCACCCTCGAGTACGAGGTAGCCAAAGCCATCCTGGTGGAAGGCAACCCCCAGGCCGGGATGCAGGCGTTCATGGCCGGCAAGATCAAGGTCCAGGGCGACATGACCAAGCTCATGGCCATGCAGTCCGCCACCCCCGATCCCGTGGCCCAGGAGATCGCCGGCAAGATCAACGAGATCACCGACTGACCCACCGCCGCACATCGCAACGGCACCGTTCCGGCCCGGCCTCGGTCACGAGGTCGGGCCGGAACGCGTCAGGTGCCGGTTACTCACGCTCAGCCGCGGTGGAGATGCCCCGGGTCCCAGGCCCCTATGGGATGGGATCGGCCACGGGGGCGGCATCGGTGATGGCATCGACGGGCGATGGGCTGCCCTCTCCCCCCTCGAAGACGACCCGGGCCGATGTGGCGGCGACTATGCGTGGGGCGGTTAGTACCGCCCCAGCCGCCAGGACCAACCCGGTGAGGTATCCCCACCGGTAGCTGGCGGCCTGACCGACCACCTCGACTCGGCTCTGCTGGACCATCTGCATCACGGTGATCCCGACCACCACGCCGACCTGGTTCACCATCTGCTGGGCGGCGCCGGCGATACCCAGGTCACGGGGCTCGACCGACGCGGTCACCGACGCCGACAGCGGCGGCATCGCTATGCCCATCCCGACCCCGGCCAGGGCCAGGGCCCCCATGATCACCACCGCGGTCGACGACTCGCCCAGGGTGGCCATCCATCCCATGGCGGCGACGACGCCGACAGCACCTCCGGTCGCCGCCCACCGTGCGCCCACCCGGCGGGAAACCACCGCGGCCAGGGGACCGGCGATGGAGAAGGCCAAGGGCCGGGCGATGCTGACCAGACCGGTGCGGGTCTCGCTGTAGCCCAGCACGTTCTGCAACAACAGAGGCGTGAGGATGAACGAGCCCATGTAGGCGGCGTTCAGGGTGGCCTGGGTGACGATGGCGAAGGTGAAGCCCCTCCGCCGCAGGTACGGGAGCGGAAGCAACGGGCTGTCGGCGGTCCGTTCCACGCGCACGAACCCGACGAGGGCCAGCGGTGAGATCACCAGACCGGCCACCACCGTCGGGTCGGTCCAGCCGAGACGGGTGGCCTCGCTAACCGCGAACAGCAGCGGGGCGACACCCAGAGCCAGCAGTCCGGCCCCGGCCAGGTCGAGCCTGCCCTGGCGGTGGCGGGGAGTTTCGGGCAGGAGACGCAGAGCCAACACGAAGGCCACCACCGCGATGGGGATCTGGAGCAGGAACAGCACCCGCCACCCGAAGGCCTCCACCAGGGGCCCACCGGCCACTACCCCGACCACCGGGCCGCCGGCCCCGACCATCGTCCAATAGCCCAGTGCCTTCACCCGTTCGCGCTGGGAGAACACCCGGCTCACGATGGCGAACGACGCCGGACCGGTGGCGGCGCCCTCGACCGCGCCGAGGACCCGGAAGGCGATCAACGAACCGGCGCTCCACGCCACCGCCGAGGCGACCGCGGTGAACACCACGCCGACCATCCCCAACAGGAACAGGCGCTTGTGGCCGTAGCGATCGCCCAGCTTTCCCACCAGGGGGCCGACCACGCCGAACGCCAACAGCGGTCCGGTGACCACCCAGGTCATGGTGGCTTCGGTGGTGTTGAACTCCGAGGCGATCCGGTGGATCGACACCGCCAGGATCGTGATGGTCACGTTGACGGCGAACAACCCGGTGAGGACGGTGGCCAGGATCCACCACCGGCGGGCGTGGACGACGGGGTCGACGGCGTCGGAGTCGGTCCCGGTCATTTCTCCGAGGCTACTTGACCCGCGGGTCAAGTCCTCAGGTCCGAGGCTCTTCTGTCACCCCCTGACGTCTGTCACCCCATGATGATGGTGACGGTGGTTCCCGGGCGGGCCATGGTGCCCGCCGGTGGGTTGGTCCGGCGGGGCCGCCCGGTGGCAGACCCGCTCACCCCCGCCTTGAACCCGGCGTTGGTCAACATGGAGGCGGCCTCGCTCAGGCTCGACGCTCCACTCACGTCGGGAATGCGCCGCAACTCCGGACCCAACGACACCTCGACGCTCACCACGCTGCCGCGGGCGACCGTCTCGCCGGACCGAGGAAGGACCGAGATCACCTGGCCTTCGGGCACGCTGTCGCTGTAGGTGCCCACCTTGCCCATCTCGAGCTGCACCGCCTCGAGGGCCTCGCGAGCCGACGACTCGGTACCGCCCACCAGACCGGCCGGGACCGTGCGGGGCTTGGGTCCCCGCGACACCTGTACCCCGATCGTGCTTCCCCGCTCCGCCTCCGCGCCGGTTCCGGCAACGGCACCGACCACCAGGCCCTCGTCGACCTTCTCGTCGTAGGTGGTCCCGGATGCATCGATGGAGAAACCGGCCTCGGAGAGGACCGCGGTCGCCTCCTCGACGGTGGTACCGGCCAACTCGTCGAGGGGAACCGGGTAGATCTGCTGACCGGCCGACACGGTCAACGCCACGGCGGCGCCCAGGGGGAGCCGGGTACCGCCCGCGGGCTCCGAGGAGAGGACCTGACCTTTGAACGTGTCGTCCTTGCGCCGCTCGGTCACCTCGCCGAGCTTCCACCCGCCGGCGGTGAGAAGGGTGCGGGCCTCGGCCGAGCTCAGCCCGGTCAGATCGGGCAACGGCAGAACCAGGCTGGGCTGAGGCGGCGTCGGGTCCCGGTCCACCAGAGTGGCCGCCGCGACCCCGCCGCCCCCGGCCAACAAGACCACCGCCACAATCGCCCACAACCAGCGGCGCCGTCGACCACCAGACGACACGCCAGCGCCGTCGACCAGTTGGGGATCGGCCGCGCCAGCTTCATCGGTGCCGAAGGGCTCATAGGCGTAGTCGTCGATGCGCACCGGTGGGACCATCGCAGTGGCGGTCGGGTCGACCACCTTGTCGACGGGGTCCGAAACCTGAGCCGGGACCTCGGCATCAGACCAGGCGGGCTCTGACCCACCGGACGCACCGACCGAGGTCAACTCGTGGTCCAGCGACGAAGGCTCCTCGACACCCGGATCGAGGACGGACACGTCGTCAACGGACACGTCGTCGACGGTGACCGCACCGGAGCGGAGGTCCACCACCACCGTCTCACGGGCCGGCTCGGGGTCCAGCAGAGAACCGGGTTCACTCCCGTCACCCGAAGGGGTGACGCCGACGGTGCTGTCGGCCAGGTCGGGCTCGGCCCGGTTCACCCAGTCCGGCGGGGCGAGGTCCAAGTCGTCGGCGGTCAGGTCCGACCGGCCTCCCACCGCCACCGCCCCAACGACTGGCTCACCAAGAGCCGCAGTTGCCGGACCCACACCCTCGAGCCCCTCGGCCACCGGTCCGTGCATCGTCGGATCCAGGTCGGCGCCGACCACTCCCTCCGGCGGAAGTGCCCCGGCCAGGGCCAGGGGAACCGGACGGGGAAGCGCCTTGGCGGCTCTGAGCAGTCCGGCCGCCATGGTCCTGGCGTCGATACGGCTGTCGGGGTCGGGATGACCGGCCCGCCACAAGACGTCGGTCAGCGGACCCAACTCTTCGGGAACTTCCAGTTGGCGGTCAACCCGGGCCATGAGCGTGCCCAGGGTGGTGTCGGCCACGAACGGCACCGTGCCCGTGACCGCCTCGACCAGCACCAACGCCAACGAGTAGACGTCGGCCTTGCCGGTCAACGTCTCCCCCTTTGCCTGCTCAGGTGATGCGTACCGGGCGGTGCCGAGTACCGCGCCCTGAGGCTCGGTCCACGCCGCCTCGGCCAAGGCCCGGGCCAGACCGAAATCCGCTATGCGCAGGCGGTGGTCATCGCCGAACAAGAGGTTGGCGGGCTTGATGTCACGGTGGACGAAGCCCCGGCGGTGGGCGTAGTCCAGGGCCCGGGTGGCGTCGAGCCCCACGGTAAGGGCCTGGGACGGGGTCAGCAGGTGCCCGGAGTCCAACAGCGCCCTCAGGCTGCCGCCGGCCAGGTACTCGGTGACGATGAAGGCCACCTCGTCGTCACCCCAGTCGTACACCGCCAAGACGTTGGGGTGGTTGAGCGCCGCCGCGGCCCTCGCCTCGGCGGCGAAACGACGAAGGAACTCGGCGTCGTCGGCCAGCGCGTCGTGCAGCATCTTCACCGCGACGCGCCGACGCAGACGCACGTCGTCGGCCAGGAAAACCTGAGCGGACGCACCCATGCCGATCGGTGCGACCAGCCGGTAGCGCCCACCCAGCACCCGGCCGATCTCTGCCGTCATGCGCGGATTGGCCACGGATCGAGGGTACCGCCCCCCACCGACCGTTTAGGGGAGCCTCAGGTCACAGCGGCCGCGCAGGAGACTCCCGCACCATGAGACCTCGCCGATCACAGCGGCAGTACCGGTGACTCCCGCACCATGAGACCTCGCCGGTCACAGCACTGTTCACCCGATGGTGAAGTCCCGGCCCGATGGTGGAGTCACACCCCGACGGTGGCACCATTCACGACGATGACCGACACCGTCCCCCCAGCGGCGCCGTCCAGCAACGGCAGCAAGCCTTCCGGCTCCCCCTCGAACGGTTCGGGCCGCTCGGTGGACGACGAAACTCCGTTGCGCCGCACGATACGAATCGTGGCCACCACCGCGGTGCTGGCGTTGGCCGCCGGAATCTTCGCCTACAGCTGCTCCAAAGGTGAGACGGCCGGGGACACCAGCGAACATCCGGCCATCGTGGCCCAGTTCCCGGCCCCGGGCGGGCGCGCTCCCCGTCAGACCGACGTGGGCGCCGAACTGATGGTGGGCTACGACGGCCGCCTGACGATCAACGGTATCGACATCCCCGAAGAGGAGATGGAGGGGGCCGTCGATCCGTCGATGGTCACCGAGGCCGAGCTGCGTCAGTTCGGCATCCGCCCCACCAGCCGAAACCGGGTCATCTTCCGGCCCGGCCCCGGCAAGGTCATCGAGGAGCTCGAACCGGGCGTGATCACCGTCGTACTGCGCTACTTCAAGGACTCCCGGGCCGACACCACCAGCCGCGTGGTGACCTGGACCGCCCACGTCGACTGACGACGCTCCACCAGCCGACGGTTCACGGATCGGGCCGGTGGGTCAATCCAACCGGCCGGTCTCCAACAGGCGCTCGAACGCCGCCTGATCCAGGACCGGCACCCCCAGCGCCTCGGCCTTGGTCACCTTCGACGCCCCGGGTGACTCGCCCACCACCAGCGCCGTCGTCTTCTTGGACACCGACCCCGGTGACTTGCCGCCCCGGTCGGTGATGGCCGACTCGGCCTGCTCGCGGGTGTAGCCCTCGAGGGTTCCGGTCACCACGACGATCAACCCCAACATGGTCTGGGGGAGGTCGGAAACCTCGGGTCCTGCGGTGTTGAGACGGGCCGCCACCAGACGATCGACGAGCGCGCGGTTGAGGGGGTCGTCGAAGTAGGACCTGACCGATGCCGCGATCACCGGGCCGACCCCCTCGACCGAACCCATCGCTTCCAGCGGTGCGTCGACGATCCGGGTCAGGTCACCCAGAGCAGCCGCCAGGGCCTGGGCACCTGCGGGACCCAGATGGCGAATGTTGAGACCGACCAGGAGGTTGGCGAGAGGCCGGTCCCGCGACGCCTCGATCGATGCCACCAGTTTGGCCACCGCCTCGTCCCCCAGACCCCGCACTCCGTCGGCGGTCGACTTGAACAGCGCCGGATCGCCCACCAACTCCGACACCAGGTCCTCTCCCAGATCGGGGTGTTCGCCGCTAGTGGGCTGGGTCGCGGTCAGGTCCGAGGCATCGACGATGTCGAGACGCCCGCGGGTCTCACCGACCCTCTCCTGGGCGTGGGCCACCGCCCGCGAGGACCACTCGTTCATCAGCGCTCGGATCCGGGCCAGGCGCTCCAGGTCCAGCGAGTAGATGTCAGCCACATCGGTGATCAGCCCGAGGTCCAGCAGCAGCCGGACCCGCTGCTCGCCCAGGCCCTCGATGTCCATCGCTCCCCGCCCGGCGAAGTGCTCGACCGAACCCGCCCGCTGAAAGGGGCACAGCGGGTCGGGACAGCGGGTGTCGCTCTCACCTTCGGGTCGGACCAGCTCGACCGGACGCGACGACGGACAGGTGCGAGGGAAGTGCCACACCGGCCTCTCGTGGTGGGCGTCGTCGATCACGGGCCCGACAACCTCGGGGATCACGTCACCGGCCCGACGCACCACGACCGTGTCGCCCACCCGCACGTCTTTGGCCTTGACCTGGTCCTCGTTGTGGAGGGTGGCGTGGGTGACCGTCGCTCCCCCCACGAACACCGGATCGAGGACCGCGTAGGGGGTCACCCGGCCGGTCCGACCGACCGACACCTCGATGGCGCGCAGCGTCGTGGTCCGCTCCTCGGGGGGGAACTTGTAGGCGATGGCCCACCGGGGTGCCCTGGAGGTGAACCCCAGCGCCTCCTGGTGGCCGAGGTCATCGACCTTGACGACGACACCGTCGATCTCATAGGGCAGGTCGTGGCGGTGCGCCTGCCAACGGGCACAGAACTCCGCGACCCCCGCCCGGTCGGGCACCACCGT
The DNA here is from genome assembly GCA_020439505.1 of Acidimicrobiales bacterium. Classification (GTDB taxonomy): domain Bacteria; phylum Actinomycetota; class Acidimicrobiia; order Acidimicrobiales; family Iamiaceae; genus Aquihabitans. The sequence continues at coordinate 10,335 of JAGQSO010000173.1, read as the reverse complement.
GCTCTGGGGGTTGACCGGGAACCCCCACCGGCCGAGCTGGGCGATGGAACCGGCGTGGGTGACAAAGGATGGACCTCCGACCACCTCACCCAGCTGATAGCACCACATCGACAACTCCCGACCAGCGGTGACCGCGGGGTTCTTCTGGCGCAGCGAACCGGCCGCCGCGTTGCGGGGATTCACCGCCACCGGATGAGGCTTGCGGCCTGCCTCGACCCGGACTCGGTTCTCGGCCTGCTGGGTGGCCTGGAGCCGGGCAAAGGCATCGGCGGACATGTAGATCTCGCCCCTCACCTCGAGCACCTCGGGGGCATCGTCGGGGAGGGTCCGGGGGATGTCGGCGATGGTTGCGACGTTGGCGGTCACGTCCTCGCCCACTCGCCCGTCTCCCCGGGTCGCGGCCTGCACCAGGACGCCGTTCTCGTAGCGAAGCGAGATCGCCACCCCGTCGATCTTCAGTTCGCAGCAGAACCCTCCGGTCCGATGGCCGGTGCTGGCGTCTCGGCGGTCGAGGCGGTCACCCCACGCCTCGAGGTCCTCCAGCGAGAAGGCGTTGTCCAGCGACATCATCGGACGGGAGTGCCGCACCGGGGCGAAGGTGGCCGACGGGGCCGACCCGACCGAGTCCCCCGGGCCTCCTTCGGCTGCCAGCTCAGGATGGGCGGCCTCGAGGGCTCGCAACTCCGACAACAGCGCGTCGAAGTCGGCATCGGAGATCGTGGGGGCGTCGAGCTCGTGATACCTGCGGTTGTGCTCGGCCACTTCGCTGCGCAGAGTGAGGATTCGAGCCTCCACCCCGCCTTGGACACCGCCGTCCGGCGTGGGGTCGGGGTCGGGATGGCCGGGGGTCACGGCGCCGCACCCTACCGGCCCGACATAGGTCGGACGGCCCTATCGACACCCGACGTGACCATCGAAAGCCTCAAATCGCTCCTCTGTCGGCCGAATGAGAACCGGGGGTGCGAGGCACCCGTAGCAGACCAACGCCCGAGGAACGCGGATAGCAGATGACTCTCAACGGCACGCTCGAAGACTTCTCGCCGGCGGGCATCCTCAAGGTGCTGTCCGCTGACGGGAGGACCGGCGCGGTCCGTTTCGGCGGTCCTTACGGTTGCACGGTCTACCTTCACCGGGGTCAGCTCTACTTCGCCCGCAACGAGTCCACCGACGCCGGACTGGCGACCGCCCTCGTGCGTCCCGGACGCCTGTCCGCCGACGACTGGGGTCAGGCCATCGACGAGGCCGGCGACCGCCCGGTGGTGGGCGAGCTGCTGGTCCGCAACGACGCCATCACCTCGGATCTTCTCGCCTCGGTGGTTCTGTCGGTCGTCTACGACCCCCTCATCGACCTGTTCCGGGACGGTACCGGCGAGTTCGACTTCGAGCCCGACACCGTCCATTGGCTGGGACCGTTCCGGGCCTTCCCGGTCGACGCCATCGTCGGCGAGGTCAAGAAGCGCGTCCGCGAGGTCGACGAGTGGAGCGCCGCCATCCCCAGCCTCGACTCCTGGGTGGAGGCGAGCCGGACCCTGCCCGGCAACGCCGCCCAGGTGACGATCCTGCGTGAGGACTGGGAGCTGGTCACCGCCCTGTCCGGTCCCCGCACGATCCGGGATCTGGCGACCGAGCTGGGCCGAGGTGCCTACAGCGCGGCGCGCGTGGTCAACCGCCTTCACCAGGCAGGACTGGTTCAGGTGGTGGCGGGCGACGTCGAGGCCGAGGTGGTCCCGCTGCGCCGGGTCGAGCCGGTGGCCGAAACCGAGGACCGCTACGACACCCAACCTGACGCTGACCGCTACGAGCCCGAGGACCGCCAACAAGACGAGTTCGACCGCTTCGAGCCCGAGCCCCAACACTACGAACCCGAGCCCGAGCAGCCCGCTGCCGCCGAACCGGCGGCCGAGGAACCCGCGCCAGAGGTCGAAGCCGATCCGCTGCTGGCCATGGGTCTGCCCCACCGAACCGCCCGGCGCAACGTGGGCCCCCGCACCGACGACGCCGACCCGCTCACGGCCAGGATCGGCGACGCCATCGCCGGTGCCCTGGGCGCCCAGGAGGACCGCCCCAAGGTGGTGATCCCCGAGGTCGATCCGTTCAGCGACATGTTCGCCAGCGCCTCGGACCTGCTCGGGACCTCTTCCCCGGCCTCGGCCCCGGCCGGTACCGACGATACCGACCTCTTCGGTGACCACGGCGCCGACATCCACCACGAGGGAATCAGCGAGGAAGACGAGACCGATGAGCCCGCGGGTGACCCCAATGCCGCGTGGCTCGAGGACCTCTACGCCCAGTTCATCGACGAGCCCGAGGCCGCGGCGGCCGCCAACGGCGCGGGCAAGAAGCGACGCCGGGGCGAGCCCAACCCAGTGGACGTGGCGTTCCGCACCGAGGAGCAGGACGACGAAGCGAAGGTGTCCACGCTCAAGCGTCTGATGGGCGCCCTGCGCAAGCTCTAGGAGGCGAGCCGATAGGTGAGCCGACCCATAAGCACGGCGTGGTTAAACCGAGGCGAAGCCTCGGTCTGATCACCCTCGCAGCGATGAGGACTGGACCTATCCGCTAGGCGCCTTCGCGCCGTGTCCGGCGACCTTGGCCGGGCTTGGGAAACATCGACGCCGGACGCGCTCCGGTTCTCGTGGACCGCCTGCGGCGGACGATTCCTGGTTCCGTCAGCCGCCGGACGCGCTCCGGTTCTCGTGGACCGCCTGCGGCGGACGGTGCCTCAGGCTCCTACCGACAGGCGGATCCCCATCACCTGATCGTGGATCTTGCCGGCCACGAACTCGGCGACGTCGAACACGTGCTCGGCCTGAGCCACGTCATGGAGCGCCAACCCGCACGCCGGGGTCACCAGGGCCTGACGACGCAGCAGCACCGGATCGCAACCGTTCTGCACCAGTTCGCACCACTGGGAGGAGAGCTGACGCCACGACCGCGACGGCTGCTCGCCGAGCGGTTCGTTGGTCGCCACCGCACCCCACGCGACCCAGCCTCCGCGGTCCAAGAACCCACCCAGGCTGGCGGCATAGGGCGTGACCCCGGCCCCCACCGGCAGGGACAACAGGTCCGGCCCGGCCTGGAGCACCACCCGCCAGTCGGTGGCGGCACAGCAGTGCACCCCCGACAACGCCCGGTCCTGCACCGAAGCCAGGGCCCCCGACAGCAGGTCGATGACCCCATCGGGGCACAGTTCGAGTTCAGGGCGGAGGCCACCGACCAGACCCGGTTCGTCGAACACGACGAGCAGCGGAACGGCGGGGGCCACACGGTCGGCCCGGTCCAGGAGGTGGCGTGCCCGTTGGCGGACCGCGGCCGCCGCAACCTCGAACGCTCGCTGCGGTGTCAGCCCGGCCTGGATGAGGGTGAGACCGAGGGTCAGAGGCCCGGTCAGTTGCAGCTTGACCGGGGTGGTCCGGCCCGCCACCCGGTCGAGGAAGAGCCTCCAGGTACCGAACGGCGCATCCTCGAGGCCCGGATCGCCCAGGGGCGCGGCGGGATCGACGACATCGACGTCGGGGATCGAGATCGTGCCAGCGGCGGCCACCTGTACACCCGTGATTCCCCATGCCGCCTGAGGGATCATCATCTCGAGCGGTTCGAGTCGGGGAAGGGTCGGGGCGGCGGGCAGCACCGGCGTTCGCTGCAGCACGAAATCAACCGCCTCTGCCCGGTCGAGGTGGGGAAGGCTCCCGACCGATGACGCGGCGCCAGGCGGCAGAACCGTCTCGTCCCCGGTCATGTGTTCGAGCGCCTGCACTCCCCCGGCCCCTCTCTGGTTGTCCCCTTTACCCCCTCTGGAATAGCCATCGGCGGGGCGCGTCGGCAAATCTCAGCAGGTGTCCAAACCGGATCAGATCGTCGGATGGGTGGCCAGGGTCCTGTGGATCGTGTTGGCTCTGGTGTCCATCACTACGCTGACCGATGCCTTGGACGGACGGTCCACCCTTGCCCGGAGTGTGGTCTTGGGAATGCTGAGCGTGGCGTGGACCGGTGCCCTGGTGGCCCTCCTCGTGCCCCGGACGTCCAGCCTCACCGCCGCACGACTCATCGTTCCCGCCGGGCTTGTCGCCACGGTGGCCGTCACCGCCACGGGGTCGACGGTCGACGTGGCCGACATCACCGCGATCACCGTCGCGGTGGCCGCCACCCTCACCGTTCTCTCCCCGTGGTTCACCGAGTCCTGGGTCGACGGATCGTCCTACGGCCCTGAACACCGCCTGCCCCTCCAGACACCGCTGGTCCTGGCCACGACGGTGGTACCCCTGAGTTGGGGTCTCGCCGTCGCCGGTGCCGTCGCCGGACCGCTGCTGCTTGCCGGAGGCAACTGGCTCGCCGGTGTACCCGTGCTGGCGGCAGGAGCGGGGGTCAGCTTCCTGGCGGTGCGCTCCCTCCATCAATTGTCCCGTCGGTGGGTGGTGCTGGTACCGGCCGGTATGGTCCTGCACGACCCGCTGGCTCTGGCCGAGCCCCAGATGTTCCCGCGTCTGGCGGTGGCGTCACTGGCCCCGGCCCCCGCCGACACCGACGCCGTCGATCTGAGCGGGGGAGCCAGTGGTCTGGCCCTCCAGCTCGACCTCACCGAGCCGGTCGAACTCCTGGTGGTCAAGGGTCGGGACCGGACCGAGACGGTCGAGACCGCGAGCCTGTTGTTCACCCCGGCTCGCCCCGCCCACCTCCTGGACCGAGCCCGCCACCACCGGATCCGGGTGCCCGCCGACCGGGCCTGACCGCCGAGGCTTCGCCACGGCTTCAACATGCCGTGCTTATGGGTCGGGTACACCTATCCGCTCGCCTCCTAACCCTCCGCCGTCAGGCCGTGTCTGAGGTTCAGGAGGTCAGCGGAGGGCGAACGGTGCCCGCAGGACCATCTCCACGTTGCGGTCGTGGCGGGTACCGAGGAGCATGGTGGGTTCGATCCAACGGTCGTCGTTGACCGCCAGTTCCCGGCTCAGCGACGCCATCTCCTCGACAGTCCACCGGCCGTGGTGGTGTCGGGCGGTACCTGGAGGCGAGGCGTGGTCGATGACCGTGGTGAGGATCGAGATGGTGCCGTCGCCGTTGTCGAGCAGCTCGAAGGTACGACCCTGCTGGGAGAAGTCGATGAGGCTGGCGGTGTCGACCTCCCAGAACCCGTCGCCGGGCGGGCCAGCGGCTGACCCCGGACCCTCTCCGCCGCCCTTCGACGAAGCGACGGTTACACCGTCAGGCGGTACCCGGTGGCGGATGATCCGATGCTCGTGGCTGTGCCCGTTCACCCACAACACGACGTTGGGGAAGCGGTGCAGGAACCTCACCAGCTCTCCTCCGCCGACCCTGCGGCCCGGGTCGGCCTCGTCGGAGTTGGTGTTGTCCATGGTCCAGGAGTTGTGGTGGCTGACCAGCACGACGAGGCGGTCGGGACCGCCGCCTTCCTGCCAGTTCCCCGCCTCGTCTCGGAACCGCCGATGGTGACCGATCAGCTCCGTCTCCAGCCATCGCATCTGGCCTGGACCGATCCCTCCGGCGTCACCGTTGGTGTGGTTGCAGGTGTCGAGGCCGATCACCTGCACGTGTTCACCTTCGTGGCGCGACCACCAACTGGTCGACCGATCCAGGTTGTCGAGGGTGAACCCGTGACCGACCGGTCCCCGGGTGCCTCCGGGCTCCAAGAGGGCGGCCATGTAGTCGTGCGCCGACACCGCGGCGCGACCGGTCGGATCGGGGGTGACCTGACGAATCCCGATCGGCAGCCGCTCCGCCCAGCGCTCCCACCCGTCCGTGTCGGCCCCCAGAAGCGTGGCGTGCACGATGGCCCGGATCAGGCCGAACGTTCCGGTCGGTTTGGCCGACGTTCCCTCCAACATGGGCTGGAGCAGGTCGACCCGAAGGCCGGGCATAGGACCGAAGGTGCCGGTGAACAGGCTGTCGTGGTTGCCGAACACCGCCAACCATTCGACGTCGAGGCCCACCGGCTGGAAGGGAGCGACCGCGGCGTCGAGGAGTCCCGGCAGATAGGGGAAGCCGGCCCTGCGGTAGATGTCCCGTCGACGGTGGTCGTCGGGATGCCACACCCCCCGCCATCCCGAGCGTTGGACCCCTTCGTAGCGTCCCGGAGCGCCGGTACCGGGCTCGAACCGCCGACCGTCCATCACCGCCAGCCACCAGGCGAGCTCGGCCACGGTCCGGTTGTCGGTGTTGTCACCGGTCTGGACGCACCACGCCATCTGCGCCCCGGTGTCGGGGCTCTCGACGACCGCGTTGGTGGCGACGACCATGCGGTCCAGAACCTGGGTGGTCAAGGATTCCTGAGGCCGGTGGCCTCCGTCGGTGCCGGGGTTCACCCAGCCGAAGGTCTCACCCCCTTCGAGTCGGGCGGGCGACTGGCTGTCACACAGGTGGGTGTCGGTGTGCTGGGCGAAGTACAGCAAGGAACGCCGACGCCCCACCCGATCCTCGTCGGGCGCGGTGTCGCCGGCTGGATGGATGACGTGAGGCTCTCCCTCGGCCCAGTCCAGACGCCGGTACCGGCGGGGTCCTCCACCAGCAACGGAGCGGGGGCGGATCGTGGCTTCGACCGTGGTTCGAACCGCCGGAGGTTCGGCCGGGGGTCCACCCTCGTTCGTCACCGACGGGGACGCCTCCGGTTCTCCAGACCTGCGCTCAGAACGCTGGGCGGCCCGGGTGACGGCCAGGCGGCGCAGACGACCAGCGACGTCAGCGGGTGAGTTCGCCTGGTGGTTCGGCACGTCGAGATGCTGTCACGAAACCCGGGCCGGCGACGACGCCATGCCTCCCGCCACCACCTCGTCGCCGTCGTAGGCCACCACGGTCTGGCCCGGAGCCACCCGGCGCTGGGGCTGATGCCACCGGACCAGAACCCGGCCGGGCTCGTCGGGGTGGGCGGGGTCGGCGATCACCGTCGCCGGGCACGCGATGCCGTGGGCGCTGGTCTGCACCGTCACTTCGCTGCCCGTCGGCTCGCCCTCGGGGTAGCCGGTCACCTGCCAGCCCACCACCGGCTGCTCGTCGACCAGCAGATCGGCCGCGGTACCGACGGTGACCACCGGATCGGGTCGGTCCCGGTCCACCCCGATCACATAACGCGGTTCGCCACCGCCGGCCAGACCGAGTCCCTTGCGTTGCCCGAGGGTCACGGTCTCCACCGCCGGCACCCCGCCGACGACCTTCCCCTGCGGGTCCACCACCACGGCCGGGGTGAGGGGGATCCGGTTCCCGAGGAACACCTGTCGTCCGGTGGAACGGGTGATGAAGCAGACGTCCTGGCTGTCGGGCTTCGACGCCGTCCGGAGGCCGAGTTCGGCGGCCATCTTCCTCACCTCGTTCTTCTCGAGGTGACCGATGGGAAACAGGGTGCGCGACAACCGGTCCTGGTCGAGCATGTGCACCACGTAGCTCTGATCCTTCCCTCGGTCCGCGCCCCGCGCCACCCGCCGAATCCCGTCGGGGCGCAGCGTGATCCGGGCATGGTGACCGGTGGCCACCGCTTCGAAGCCGAGCTGGCGGGCCCGTTCGTCCACCGCCGCGAACTTGAGGTGCCGGTTGCACTCGATGCAGGGATTGGGGGTGAGTCCCCGGGCGTGATCGGCGGTGTAGGGGTCCACGACGTGTCGGGTGAACTCGTCGGACAGCCCGAAGGTGTGGTGATCGATGCTGAGGTGGTCGGCCACCCGTCTGGCGTCGTCGACATCGCTGATCGAACAGCACCCGGAGTCGCTCTCTCCACCCCACAACTTGAGGGTCACGCCCACCACGTCGTGGCCCTGGTCGCGCAACACGGCAGCGGCAACCGAGGAATCAACCCCGCCCGACATCATCACCAGGACCCTCATCTCACGGACCCGCTGAGTCGGTCGAACGCGGCGGGGATCACCTCGACGGCCCGGTCCACCTCGGAGTCGGTCGAGTTCCAACCCAACGAAAGGCGTAGCGATCCACGGGCGAGGTCGGGGTCGACCCCCATCGCCGCCAGAACGTGGGAGACCTCGGGGGCACCGCTGGCACAGCTCGAACCCCACGATGCCGCCACCCCGGCCTCGTCCAGCAGGAACAGGAGCGACTGACGGTCGACCCCGGGGAAGCAGAGGTGGACGGTGGCGGGCGAACGGTCGGCGTCGGCAACCGCTCCCGCCGTCACCACCAGATCGGGGATCCGGGCCACCAGACCGTCTACCAGCCGTCGCCGCAATCCCCTCAGTCGGAGCACCGTCGAGTCCCTCTCGGCCGCGGCGGCCGCCAGGGCGACGGAAAACCCGACCGCTCCGGCGACGTCGGGCGTACCACTGCGGCGTTCCCGCTCCTGGCCCCCGCCGGTGGTCACGGGATGCAACGACGTCCCCTCCCGCACCACCAGCGCCCCGGTCCCTTTGGGGCCCCCGAGCTTGTGGGCGCTGATCGTCACCAGGTCGGCCGCCCGGGCGGACTCGCTCAGGTCGCTCCAGGCCGCGGCGGCCACCGCATCGGTGTGCAGGACAGCCCCCGGCCACCGTCGGGCCACCCCCTCCGCCACCCGGTCCAAGTCGTTGGCCACCCCGGTCTCGTTGTTGGTCAGCATCACCGAAACCAGAGACGGTTGGGCGACGTCACCCAGGGAACGATCGGCCAACCCGTCGAGGTCGAGCCGGCCATCACCGTCCACCCCCAGAACGAAGCCACCGGTCGACAGCACGGTGTCGAGAACGGCGTGGTGTTCGACCGCGCTGCACGCCGCCACACCGCCCACCGCGGCAACGACGCCCCGAACCGCCAGGTTGTCGGACTCGGTACCTCCGCTGGTGAAGACCACCTCCCCGGGGCGGGCACCAACCACGTCGGCCACCACATCGCGGGCGTCGTCGAGACGTCGCCTGGCCTGGCGAGCCGCCCGATGGGAGCCCGACGGGTTGGCGGGCAGGTGTTCCAGGACCTCCACCATGGCGGCGACCACCTCGGGCCGAACCGGCGAGGAGGCGGCGTGGTCCAGGTAGGCGATGGACGAGGAGGTCGGGTCGGGGGACGGAGGCACCGCCCGCCAGGCTAGGGAGTGGCGCGATCATGGCGGCCATGGCGCCACCGTCCGATCCCCGAGGCCGTCCCCTGGACGGGTTCGCCGCCGACACCTACGGCGACCGGTTCGTCGACGTCTACGACGACTGGTACCCCGACGTCACCGACACGGAAGCCTGTGTCGCAACGGTTGAGGCACTGGCCCGCGACGTGGCGACCCGCCGTGGCACCGAACCAAGGGTGCTCGAGTTGGGGGTGGGTACCGGACGCCTGGCCATACCCCTGGCGGAGCGGGGGGTGCATGTCACCGGGCTCGACGCCTCGCCTGCCATGTTGGCGGCGATGGCGGCCAAGCCCGGGGGTGAGAGGGTGCGGGCGGTCCTCGGCGACATGGCCGATCTCGCCCAGGCCGACCAGCGGTTCGACGTGGTGTTGGTGGCCTACAACACGTTGTTCAACCTGGTCGAGGAGGGTGCCCAGCAACGGTGTCTGGACCGATCGGGCGACGCGCTGACCCCGGGCGGGCTGGTGGTGGTCGAGGCGTTCGTCCCCGACAACGACATCGCATCGGGGGACACCGTCACCACCCGACAGGTGACGGCGGAGCGGGTGGTCCTCAGCGTGAGCCGGACCGACGCCGATGCTCACCTCGTGGTGGGCCAGTACGTCGACATCACCGAGGCCGGAGTGAAGCTGAGACCCTGGCAACTCCGCTGGTCATCGCCCGAAGAACTGGACCACACCGCCAGCTCAGCCGGCCTAGCCCTAGTCGACCGCTGGTCCGACTGGCATCGAACCCCCATCACCCCCAACGCCCCCACCCACATCTCCCTCTACCAACAAACCACCCCATAGCTCCACCAAAGGCAATCCTCGAGACCCCACCACCGTCCACCACCGGTGACCCCCAGGTCATGCAGCAGTTGCCGTTCACGGCACTGACGCCAGACACGGCACTGATGCCCGATCCGGGAACGTTGCGCTGTTGCGAGCTTCGCGACCACGAAAGCCAACCATGTTCGGTACCGATGACAACCACGCCATGCAGAGTTGCCGGACACGCCACTGACGCCGGTCGCGGTACCGGTGCCGTTTACGGCACCGGTACCCGTCAAGCCGCCGCAACGAAGTGAGGACCGGGCTTGACGGAACCAGAAATCGTCCGCCAAAGGCGGGCCCCGAGAACCGGCCCGCACACACCGTCGGATGACACCCAATGCCATGCAAAGGATGCCGGCAACGGCACCGACGCCAGTCGCGGTACCGGTGCCGTTTACGGCACCGGTACCCGTCAAGCCGCCGCAACGAAGTGAGGACCGGGCTTGACGGAACCAGAAATCGTCCGCCAAAGGC
>JAGQSO010000024.1 GCA_020439505.1 Acidimicrobiales bacterium | reverse complement strand
GACGACTTCATCATCGCCCGGAATCCGGAGGAGGACTCGAGCCTTCCCTTCCTCATCCGGCTTCCGCTCGGCCCGAACGGGATCGTCTTGAAGGTCCGCGACACTTGGCCCCGCACGGCAAAGGTGTACTGCCATCCCGCCGTCGAGTGGCCCGCGGTGCCCGAGGTCATCGAACGAGTGGCGGTCCGCTCGTGCACCAGGCGCGGTGCCGCCATCGATCTAATCCTCGACCGCGGGCGAGAGAACCGGTCGCAGATCGTGTTCACCAAGGCTCGTGGTCGGGACATGATCTTCTGGCAGTCGGCCCGCACCTCCCGCCAGGCCCGGCCGAACGTCAGCCTCCCGACCCAGCGCGCCTCCGGGCACGTCTTGGACATCCTGGTTGACAGCCACGAGCAGCACCCGTGGCGGTTCAGCAACCAACAGGCGGTCACCAGGCGTCAGGCATTGACCGCCGGGGACTACGGCATCGAGGTCGAGGGCCGACTCATCGCTTCGGTCGAGCGCAAGAGCCTCGCCGACCTCGTGGGCACGATGACCGGAGGCAAGCTTCGGTACCTACTCGCCGCCCTCGCCGACGTTCCCCGGTCCGCCCTGGTCGTCGAAGACCGTTACTCGGCGATCTTCAAGCTCGACCGGGTCAGGCCAGCCGTCATCGCCGAGGGGATCGCTGAGGCCCAGGTCCGGTTCCCCGAGGTGCCGATCGTTTTCTGCGAGACCCGGCCCCTCGCCCAGGAATGGACGTATCGATTCCTCGGCGCAGCTCTACAGCACCACCTCAGCCATAACGCGGCCGGTGCTCTCACCGTGGCACTCCCCGTCGCCCCCGTCCTCGAACCCGCCCCGCCGGCAACTTCCGAGGTCCGGGCGTGGGCGATCCAGCAAGGGATCCCGGTCGCAGCCAAGGGCCGACTCCGCCCCGAGGTCATCGCTGCCTTCCGCGACGCGCACCCCTCGGCCTGATCCGACGATGAGGGTTGGGCGGGCCTCCGGCACTCGTTGCAGGTCGCACGGGTTCGTTGTCACTCTCCCTCTGTAGGTTTCCCCCATGCTCAATGTTGGGGTGGCCGACCGGGCTGCCGACCTCGTCGATTCGCTGGTCGAGATGTTGGCGGACCCCCTGGCCGACCCGTTCCAGAGCGAGTGGGTTTCGGTCCCGTCGCTGGGTTTCCGCAGCTGGCTGCGCTTCGAACTTTCCCAGCGATTGGGGCAGAGCACCGGAGCTGATGGGTCAGCCGACCCCACGACCAGCGACAGGGCTTTGGGCGGTGACGGGGTGGCCGCCAACATCGAGATGCCGTTCCCGGGATCGCTGCGCTGGCGGATCCTTCGGGCCTACAGCGCTGGGCAAGGTCGGCTCGGGACCTCCGATCCGTGGGAGGTGGACCGTCTGGTGTGGACGGTCCTCGAGGTCATGTCCGATCCCGAGACCCACATCGATGACCGGCTACGTCGTGCCAAGCTGCCCGCCGGGGTCACACTGGCCAGCCGGGCCGGGCCGATCGCCGACCTGTTCGACCGTTACGGAGTCCACCGCCCCCAGATGGTCAACGCCTGGGCCGGAGGTCACGACGTCGATGCCGACGGGCACGCCCTCCCCGACGACCGACGTTGGCAGCCTCGCCTGTACCGGGCGGTGCGGGACCGCCTGCTCGTCGATCACGACGTGTCGCCACCGGCCGAGCGCCTGGTCGCGGCGTTGGAGCAGATTCGCAATGGAGACCTCGATCTCTCGGCCCCTCTGAGCCCCACCGAACCGGGGCTCCCCCCGCGCTTGGCCGTGGTGGGCCAGTCGATTCTGACCGCCGAGCTCGGCCCGGTACTCGCCGCGGTGGCCGAACACGCCGAGGTCTGCGTCATGCTGCTGTCGCCGTCGGCTCGGCGCTCGGTCGAACTTGCCCGGCACGTGGTCGGCTCGACGGTCACCGCATCCGGGCCGTCGTCGTGGGCCTCTAGACGCAACGAACACCCCGAGACCTCGGAGTCGGCCAACCATCCCCTGCTCCAGGGGTGGGGTCGGCGACCGTTGGAGTCAGCGCTTCTGCTCGGCGCAGGGGGTGTCGTGCCGAACATCATCGGACCGGCGAGCTCGACCCCGGTGAAACAGGGTCGCGACACCCTGCTGGGTCGCATCCAATCCGACATCCGGACCGGAACCACACCGACGGACCGACCCCCGACCCCCATCGACAGCTCCCTCCAGATACACGCCGCACCCGGTCGCACCCGACAGGTCGAGGTGCTTCGAGATGTCGTCCTGGGTCTCTTGCGCGACGACCCCTCCCTGGGAGAGGACCAGATCGCGGTGCTGTGCCCCCAACTGGAAGAGTTCGCTCCCGTCATCACCGCCGTCCTCGGCCCCCCGGCCCGACGGGGCGACCAACCCGACGGTGGGGTCCCGGCGTTGCGCTACACCCTGATCGACCGTGACGCCCGGTCCTTCAATCCGGTACTGGCCGCCATGCAGACGGTCCTCGACGTGATGCCGGGCCGTTTCGACACCAGCAGCGTCCGGGACCTGATGCACTCCCCGGCGGTGCGGAACCGCTTCGCCTTGACCGACGACGACCTCGCGCTGTTCTCCGAGTGGACCGAGGACGCCGAGGTGCGATGGGGTCTCGACGGGGCCCAGCGTCAGCCGTGGGGGATCGACGGCGCCCACCGCGCCAACTCGTGGGCCACCGCCGTCGACCAGATCATGGTGGGCGTTGCCCTCGGAGACCCGTTGCGGCGTACCTCGGCTCCCGGAGCGACGGCCACCCCGGTTGACGAGGCCGAAGCCCACTCGGCCGCCCACGCATTGGCGGTGGGGGGCATCGTGCCGGCCGAGATCGCCGAGGGCGCCATCGCCTCGGCCGGGCGGATCGCCGCCGCGATCCGTTCATTGGCTGCCGTCCACGCCCTGTTGATCGAGGACCGGGGACCATCGAGAGGTCCGGGTGCCGACTCGGTGTACCGACCGGTGTCACGGTGGAGGGACCTGCTGACCCAGGCGGCTGACCACCTGTTGGCGCCGGATCGGTTCGAGGATTGGCAGCGCGCCGCGCTCGACGACGCCCTCGCCAATCTGGTGGCGGCATCAGCGGACTCCGAAGGTGAGCCTTCTTCGACCGAGTTGACCTTCGGAGACGTCAAGCGTTTGTTGGCTCCGGCGTTGGAAGGACAGAGGGCAAGGGCCGACCTCGGCTTCGGTTCGATGGTCATTGCTCGACCGGCCCTGTTGGCTGGGGTCCCCTTCCGGGTGGTGTGCATCCTCGGGCTCGATGATGACGCGATACCGGCAGGCCAGGCCGGTGGTGACGATCTGCTCGCCGCGTTGTCCTACGTCGGCGATCGTGATCCCCGCTCTGAAGCACGCGCCGAGATACTGGCCGGCCTGCTGGCAGCACAGGACCACTTGGTCATCACGTGTTCGTCCCGCGACGTACGCACCAACGCCGAGGTTCCCCATGCCGTGGGTCTCGACGAACTCATCGACCTGATCACCGCCACGACCGCCCACCCCACGGACGCGGATGACCTGGTCTGCTCCCATCCCCGCCAGGCCTTCGATCCGACGAACTTCGTTCCGTCCGCCACGTCGGGTGAACCGTTCGGCTTCGACCCCACCGCCCGCGACGGAGCCGAGGCGCTGGTGAGGCGCCTGACCTCGAAACCACGGCCGACGGGCGCCAACCTGTTGCTCACCTCCCCGCTGCCCGAACCGACTGACCATTCCAAGGTGATCGACCTCGGCGACCTCAAGGGGTTCTACGACCATCCGGTGAGGCACTTCTTCCGCAGGCGGTTCCAACTGAGGCTCCCCCGAGTGGTCGAGCCGGGCGATGACCAGCTCCCCACCTCCCTGAACAGGCTGAAGGCATCAGGAATCGGCACCGACCTTCTCGAGGTCGGCATGGCTCTCGGAGACCCCGATCAGGTACTCATCGATCCCGATGACCCCTACGGCGACCTACCCGAGGAGGTACGGGTCCTACTCGATTACCACCGAGCGACCGGTGTCCTGCCCCCACCGTCGGTGGCCAACACCGATCTTGCCGCCATGTCCGACGAGGTCGCTGAGATCCTGACCCTGGCGTCCGCCTACGACGCACTTCGCTCCGCCGATCAGAGCCACGACGTCGAGGTGACCCTCGCCGACGGCACAACGATCCGCGGTCGGGTCAACCGATGCAGCGACGGTCCCCGTCCCGGCCCGGTGCGCCTCATGTACAACCGCTTCAAGCCCAAGTACCTGGTGTCGGCGGCCATCGACCTACTGGTGCTGACGGCATCGAGACCAGAGGTGGAGTGGCGCGGTGTTCTGATCACCCGCGGCGACTCGAAGAAGCCGCCCCAGACCTGGGGCAGGGCCGTCGTCGGCGGGACCGCCGACGAACGACGCCGGTCCGCGCTCGACGCGTTGGCGATCCTGGTGTCCCAGTACCGCGACGGCGCCTGCTACCCCCTCCCCCTGTTCGACGCCACCTCCTACGCCCTGATCCACGGCGCCGGACCCAGGACGTCAGCCCGGTCGGCGGCGCGTGCCAAGTGGGGCGATCACGGCAAGGACCGGTACTCCTGGAGCAGGGAAGCCCAAGACGACTACCACCTGCTGGCCTTCGGCCCGCTCGAGTTCGATGACCTCGAGACGATCGAACTGGGTGGTCACACCCTCTCGGGTGAGGCCGACCGGTTGTGGGGGACTCTGGATGGCGCGCTGGTCGAACTCGACGCCGAGCTCGATACCCAACTCGATGACGACGTCCTCGCGACCGCCGACACCACCACCAGCAAAGGTGAGCGGTCATGACCGCCGGTCCAGCAGGCGACACCACCAACCCCACGACGGTGGCCCCCTACGAGGTAGACGGCCCGATCGCACTCGGACGGACCACGCTCATCGAAGCGAGTGCCGGGACCGGCAAGACCTATGCCCTCACCGCCATCTGCGTTCGCCTCGTCGCTGAACAGGGCATACCAATAGAGCGGATCCTGCTGGTCACCTTCACCCGTGCGGCCACCGCCGAACTGCGCGAGAGGGTTCGCAGTCGACTCGTCGAGGCCCACCGCCACCTGTCGGAGTCGGTCGATCCAGCCGAATCCGACGACCCGGTCCTGACCGCGTTGACCAGAAGTTCGGACGCCAGCCCCTGCTCCCCCGAGGAGATCGACCAACGTCGAGCCCGCCTGAGCCGAGCGGTCAGTGATTTCGACGCCGCCACCATCAGCACCATCCACGGGTTCTGCTCCCAGGTACGGGCATCGATCGGCGTACTGGCCGAGCAATCCACCGATTCGGTTCCGACCCAGTCCGAGACCGATCTGATCACCCAGGTCTGCGCCGACCTGTTCTTCTCGGCTCTGTCACAGCACGACTTCAACCCGTTCGGAAACCGATCCCTCGACAACATCGTCGATCTGGTCCAGAAGGCCCGAACCCTCACCGGCGTCGAGATCCAGGCGGGTTCGGGCCTGCCATCGGATCTCGCCACCGTCGACCTGGTCAACCGGGCCGTCGACGAGGTCGAGTTGAGGCTCAGGCGTCAAGGTGGTCAGTCTTTCGACTCGCTGCTGGTTGGCGTGCGCGACGCCCTGCGCAACGACACCCGGCTGGTTTCCGCGTTGCGCGACCAGTTCCCGGTGGCCTTGATCGACGAGTTCCAAGACACCGACCCGGTGCAATGGGAGATCTTCGAGACCGTGTTCGCAGCCGGTCTCACCGAGGCCGGGACGCTGCCTCGGGCCCTGTTCTTGGTTGGCGACCCCAAGCAGGCCATCTACTCGTTCCGGGGCGGTGACATCTACACCTACCTGGAGGCCAAGAAGACCGCCGACGTCAGGGCGCTAGTCACCAACCAGCGTTCGGACGCCCCGGTGCTCGACGCCATGAACCGTCTGGCCGCCGATCATCGCTACGGCGACGCTGACATCGCCTATCAGCAGGTGTTTCCTTCTCCTCGCCATGACCACCGCCGGGCCGTCGACGTCCGAACCGCCCGGCCGCTCCCCGGTCTGGTGATCCGGACCCTGGAGTTGTCGCCCAAATCTGGGATCGAGAAGACGGCTGGGTCGTCACGCCGAGCCATCGCCGCCGATCTGGCATCGGTGGTGATCGACCTGTTGAACCACGTCGAGGTCGCGAACGAGGCCGAGGGCCCTTCCACCCCCGGGCCGGTTCGTCCCAGCGACATCGCGGTACTGGTCGCATCCACGGCCCATGCCCGCCCGGTGACCGACGCCTTACGGGCGGCCGGCGTCCCCGTGGTGTTGCGACTCCGAGACGACGTCGCTGACTCCGACGCCCGCCACCACTGGCGCACCTTGCTCCACGCCCTCGACCGTCCCGCCTCGACTTCCAGGGCGGCAGCGGCCGCCATCACCTGGTTCTTCGGGTGGGAACCAGAGGAGGTGGTGGCCGCGGTCGAGGCCACCGATGAACACGACGCGGCCCGGCGCCGACTGGTGCAGCTTCAACAGACCCTGGCGGAATGGGCCGACGTTCTGACCGCTGAAGGCATCGCCTCCGTTTACGGCCGGGCCCGGCATCACCAGAACCTCACGGCACGACTGTTGGCCACCGAAACAGGCGAACGGAACCTGACCGACCTCGAGCACCTCGCTGAGCTGATCCACGCCGAGGCACGATCGGGGGGTCGAGACCTCACAGCCGGAACTGCGATCGAGATACTCGACTCCTTGGGCGGAACCCCCGATGACCAGGTGGCGGCCGACGCCGCCCAGCGCCGCATCGATTCGGACTCCGACTCGGTGGTGGTCATGACCATCCATGCAGCCAAGGGACTCGAGTTTCCGTTCGTTCTCCTGCCCTATCTGTACGACGGCGGGGCACGGGTCAGCTCCAGTCGGCCCTTTGTGTTCTACGACCACGACCGCGAGCACCGCGTCATCGACATCTCGGCCCCAACGGATCCTGAGACCGGCGAGAAGCGGGACAAGAAGCTCCCCGACGCCGAAACCAAGGCCCGCACCGAGGCCCAGCTTCAAGCCTGCGGGGACCAGCACCGCCTCACCTACGTCGCCCTCACCCGGTCGATGCACCAAACAGTTCTGTGGTGGTCGAACCACGGGTCGGTCAAGAAGAGCGGGGTGACGCGCATGTTGCTCGGCTCACCGGACATCCCGGCGTCGACCGACGTGAAGGTGCCCACCGCCGGGTACCGCGACGCCATCGCCGACCGGGTGGCCGAGTCCGGGGCGACGGCGTCGGTCTCGGTGACCGACCTCGACCCCGACACCCCGGTCGACCCGACAACCCTCGAGGACCCTCCGTCGCCCGCTCTGGTTTGTACCGATCCGGAGGGCCTTCGTACCGCGGAGCTCGGCCGCAAGCTCGACCGGCTGCGCAGGGTCTGGTCGTTCTCCTCCATCTCCCGTGATCTCCACACCGCGCTGCCCGACCACTTGGGCGGCGACCCGACGCTCGAAGCCGGCGACGACATCAAGGCCCAGGATGAACCTCCCGGGCAGACCTCAGCCGACACCGGTTCCGGCGCCACCTCCTTCCCCACGCCCGACAGCCGGGGGGATTGGACCCAACCGGATCCCTTTGCCGGGCTGGGCGGCGGCAAGGACTTCGGCAACCTGATCCACCACGTCTTCGAGTTCGTCGACTTCACCGACCCCGACCTGGACGGCGCGGTGGCCGAGATCCTCCGGCGACCCCTCGGCTACCGGGTGTCCACCGAACAACACGCCCGACTTCCCGGAGTCCTGGCCGAGGTGATCCGTACCCCGCTGGGGACCCCGTTCGCCGACCTGCGCCTGGCTGACCTCGCCCCCCGAGACCGGCTCAACGAGCTCACCTTCCACTTCGGGCTGGCTCCCGTCCAGGCGGTTTCGGCCGGGCGCATCGGCGCGGTGGTCGCCGACCATCTCGACCCCGATGATCCCCTGCACCGTTGGGCTCAGGGTCTGGAGCGGGGCCTGGCCGGTACCCAACTCCAGGGGTTCCTCAACGGCAGCATCGACCTCACCCTGCGCCAAACCGTGGACGGCAACCCCCGCTTCAGCGTGATCGACTACAAGACCAACAACCTGGCTTCCGACCACGCCGACCCGACGCTTCACAGCTACCGCCCGGCCCGCCTCACTCGGGCGATGGCGGACAACCAATACGCCCTTCAGGCTCTGATCTATTCGGTCGCCCTGCACCGATACCTGCGCTGGCGTCTACCCAACTACGACCCCGCACTCCACCTAGGGCCCGTCGGCTACCTCTTCGTGCGGGGAATGGTCGGCGATCCCACCCCGTCGCTCATCGAGGACGGCCGAGCGACGCGGGCCGGCGTCTTCACCTGGCAGGTCCCGCCCGCGGTGGTCGCCGAGCTCAGCGAACTGTTCGCCGGCCCATCCACCTTGGGGGACCGCGTATGAACATGACCCATCTGGTGCCCACCTCGATCCCATGGATGGAGCCGTTCGTGGCCGCCGGTGTGTTCGGTCCCACCGAGATCCACCTGGCCGCAACCCTGGCCACCGCCGACCCGGGCGCAGCCCGCGAGGTCCTGTTGGGTGCTGCCCTGGTCGCCCGCGCTCCCCAGCACGGATCGGCGTGCGTCGAGATCGAGACGGTCCGCCACACCGTGGTGTCCACCCTGACCGAGCCCTACGACCAGGGAACCGATGACTCCGACCAGGGTTATCCGGCCGTTCACGGCTCCGCCGGGTACCACGACGGATCGGGCGACCAGCGGCTGGACGACGATCCCGACTACCTGCCGATCGACGGCACCTCGACCGCGATCGCCGTCGAAGATCTGGACTGGCCCGAACCACAGAGCTGGGCGGACAAGCTCGCCGCGTCGTCGCTGGTTCACGTCGTGGGCGGTGAGGCCACGCCCGAGCTCCAGCCCTTGGTGCTCGACGGGAGCCGGCTCTACCTGGCCCGCCACTGGCACCTCGAGCGCTACGTCGCTGCCGACCTGGCGGGCCGCGCCCGCGCCGGCCTCAGAGAGTCGGCCTCCGACTCCACCGCTGATGTAACTAGAGCTTCCATCGCCAAGCTTTTCGAGCTGGACTCAGTCCCCACCGGCTCCCGACCCGACCCCGACCAGGTGGCGGCGGCAGCAGCGGTGGCCGACAGCGGCCTGGTGGTGATCGCCGGGGGGCCGGGGACCGGCAAGACCACCACCGTCGCCCATCTGCTTGCCGGCCTGATGTGGGCGCGTGATGGCGCGGCAGTGAACTCGAACGGGCCAGACGATGCCACCCCCGACGATTCCCTGAGATCACCGGGTGAGCGGATCGCTCTGGTCGCCCCCACCGGGAAGGCGGCGGCTCGCATGACCGAAGCCATCCGCCACGCCGTCGGGACGCTGGCCGACCACCTGCCGGTACCGGTGGTGGCCCAACTCCAGTCGCTGGAGGCGGTGACGGTCCACCGCCTGCTGGGCCGCCGCGGCGCCGGGTTCATGCACGGACCGGACAATCCATTGCCCCACGACCTCGTGATCGTGGACGAGGTCTCGATGGTGTCGCTGTCGCTAATGGCGCACCTCCTGGCCGCCATCCCCACCCAGGCCAAGGTGGTCCTGGTGGGCGACCCCTACCAGTTGGCCAGCGTGGAGGCCGGCACCGTGCTCGGCGACGTGGTCGGCATGCGGGGTAGCCCCGACGGCGAGGCCGCACCCCCAGCGGTACTGACCTCCAGTGTCAGATCGCTGTCGACCGTCCACCGCCAAAAGGACGGCTCCGCGATCCTCGAACTGGCGGCCGCGATCCGCGCCGGCCGAGCCGACGACGTGATCGCGTTGCTGAATGCAGCCGACGGAGTGGAGCTGCGCTGGATCGACACCGACTCAGCTGCCGGCACCGCGGGTCCGGCCCCCGCCCACCATCGCCAGCACCTGGAGAATCTGGTCGAGGCGGTGAGAGCAACCGCCACCAACGCAGTCCATGCCGCGACCACCGGTGACGTCGATGCGGCCCTAGCCGCCATCGGATCGGTGAAGCTCCTGTGTGCCCTGCGCCGCGGGCCTGACGGGGTGGACCACTGGAACCGCGCGATCGAGGACCACCTGCGCCACACCAACACGATCCGCCGAGGCGACTGGTACGCCGGGCGACCGACCATGGTCACCGAGAACGACTACCTGAACCGGGTGTTCAACGGCGACGTCGGCGTCGCCCTTCCCGCCACCACCGACGTCGTCGACGGACCCGACGCCGCCGCCTACCGGGTCGTGTTCGCCCGCAGTGACTCCACCCTGGAGGTCCCGGCGATCCGTCTCGACCGGGTTACCACCCAGTGGGCGATGTCGATCCACAAGAGCCAGGGGTCCGAGTTCCCTCACGCCGTCGTGATCCTTCCGCCTCCACCGACGCGAATCCTCACCCGCGAGCTGCTCTACACCGGCGTCACCCGCGCCAAGGACCGCCTGACGGTTGTGGCCGGCGAGGCCGCCCTGCGGGCCGCCGTCGACCGTCCAGTAGCCCGCGCCTCAGGCCTGGCCGATCGTCTCACCCGCCTCGACCCTCGGCACCCGTAGTTGCCCCGAGCGTCCGACCGGACCGTCGACCTCGGGGCCCGATGGGACTTTGGACCCTGATCCGAGGTGTGACGCAGGTCGATGATCAGAGGATGAAGACGCTGAAGGTCCTTCTGCTCGAGAGTCACCCCGGGGCTGGTGACACCACCGCCGATCAGCTGGTTCAGGACGGCCACCAGGTTCACCGGTGCCACGAGCCCGGCGACACCGGGTTCGCGTGCGTGGGCCTGGGCCCGGACCGACACTGTCCGATCGACCACCACATCGATGCCGCGGTGCTGGTCCGCGCCGGGGACGAGGAGGTGCCCACTCCCCACGAGGACGGGGTCCGATGCGCCATCCGTGCCGGTATCCCCCTGGTCGAGGTCAACGATGACG
>JAGQSO010000172.1 GCA_020439505.1 Acidimicrobiales bacterium | reverse complement strand
GCGCCTGCATGGTGGCGCTGGGTGACAGGACCGCCGGCCTCATGTCGAACCACGACGAGTTCGCCCGACGGGTTGCCGACGCAGCGTCGGGGGTGGGGGAGGCGGTCTGGAGACTGCCGATGCCCGATCACCTACGGCCGACCCTCGACTCCGAGGTGGCCGACCTCCGCAACATCGGAACCGGCCCCTACGGAGGGGCCCTGGTCGCCGCCTTGTTCCTGCGGGAGTTCGTGGGTGACATCCCTTGGGTGCACCTCGACATCGCCGGACCGTCCTCGAGCACCACCTCATACGACGACGTCACCCGCGGGGGGACAGGCTTCGGCGTGAGGACCCTGGCCGCGGTGCTGGCCGGTTGGACCAAGCTTCCCCCATCGCTCGCCTCCTGACGGTCCCTACGGGTGGGAGTTGGTCAACGGGGCGGGGGTCTGGGGTCGGGTCTGGCGCTCGTGAGCCCAGCGGAGAGCTTCGTGGGCTAGGGCGGGATGGAACTGCCAGCGGTGGAGTTGGGCCTCCACCTGCTGGTCGCTCTCGCCGATCTCCAGCAGGCTCAACGCCAGGCGACGCGCCCGCCGCCGGAGTTGTTCGACATCGGGGTGCGGCCGTGACTCTTGGAGCCAACGGTGGTGCTGGGTCCTCAGGTGATCGGGGAGTCGTTCCAGCTGCACCCTCGTCAGGGGAGGGAGCCGGGGGTGGGCGGCGAGGGCGTCGTGGCCGAGGTGGCGAACCAGCTTGAACTTGGCGGCCCGCGAGATGGCTCGCAGGAACGGGGTGTTTCGACCGCCCGCCACCCCCAGGCCGAGGGCACCGGCCGTGTTCGCCACCGGCAGATCGAAGCCGTCGGGTGACTGTTCGAGGCGGTGGGCGACGTGGCGGAGGAAGAGCGTGGTGGTGGGACCGAGGATCGGGAGCCAGAACTGCTCCACGTAGGTTGAGCGGGCGTCGTGACCGTGCTGGTCGAGGAGGGGATCGTCCCACGAGGTGATCCGGATGTGGTCGGTGGGCAGGGCGCAGATGGCTGGGGGAAGTGACACGGGGGTCTCCGAACGGTGGCCGGTACGAACCGGCAGGGATGGGGGGTGAGGAAGGTTTCATGCTCTTTCATTCCCTTTCCGTCCATCACGTAAACAGGGGAATGAGCGGTCTGGAACGATTGTTGACCTCCCCGGTAGCCTTTTGCCCTGCCAGCGCGAACCGCTCCCCCTCTTCGAACCACCCCAACGAGGACTCCACCATGGCCAGCCTTCGAGAACTGCTCGAGTCGACCAAGTCTCAGATTCGCGAGGTCACGACGGCCGAGGCCGACGAGCTGCGCCGCGCCCCCGGCGCCGTCACCCTCGACGTCCGCGAACCCGACGAGTACGAGCAGGGAGCCCTGCCCCGCGCCGTCCACATCGCCCGGGGCACGCTCGAGACCTCGATAGAGATGAAGGTACCGGACAAGACCACGCCCCTGGTCGTCTACTGCGCCGGAGGGACCCGCTCGGCCTTTGCCGCCAAGACCCTCCACGAGCTCGGCTACTCCGATGTGGTGTCGGTGATCGGTGGGTTCAACCGCTGGAAGGACGAGGACCGCGAGTGGGTCACCCCGGCCACCCTCAACGCCGAACAGCGCAACCGCTACAAGCGCCACCTCCTGCTGCCCGAGGTGGGTGAGACCGGCCAGCAGGAGCTGCTCCAGGCCAAGGTCCTGCTGCTCGGTGCCGGCGGCCTCGGTTCCCCCGCCGCCCTCTACCTGGCGGCGGCGGGCGTGGGGACCTTGGGCATCATCGACATGGATGTGGTCGACGCCTCCAACCTCCAGCGTCAGATCCTGCACAACATGGATCGGATCGGTGACCGCAAGGTCGACTCGGCCAAGAAGACCCTGACCCTTCTCAACCCCGACGTGAACGTCGTGACCCACGATGTCCGCCTCGGTGCCGACAACGTGATGGACATCCTGTCGGGCTACGACATCGTGGTCGACGGCACCGACAACTTCCCGACCCGGTTCCTCGTCAACGACGCTTCGGTGAAGCTCGGCATCCCCGTCGTGCACGGCTCGATCTTCCGGTTCGAGGGGATGGTCACCGTCTTCGACCCGAAGTCGGGCCCCACCTACCGCGACATGGTGCCCGAACCCCCTCCGGCCGAGCTGGCGCCGAGCTGCGCCGAGGCCGGGGTGCTGGGCGTTCTGCCCGGAATCGTCGGTTCCATCCAGGCCATCGAGACCATCAAGTTGATCCTGGGGCTGGGCGACCCGCTGGTCGGCCGCCTGATGGCCTATGACTCCCTCGAGCAAACGTTCAGGGAGTTCAAGGTGCGCGTCGATCCCAGCAACGAGATCACCTGGGCCAACCGCGACCGCATCGTGGTGGCCGAGCTGGACGGGATGTGCGCCCCGCTACCCCTCCAGGCGCCCCCCACCTGACGGCTCGCCCTGAGGCTTGCCTCCTCAGTCGCACGAGTCGGTCAGCTGATGACTCGGCAGGCGGTCTGA
The DNA here is from genome assembly GCA_020439505.1 of Acidimicrobiales bacterium. Classification (GTDB taxonomy): domain Bacteria; phylum Actinomycetota; class Acidimicrobiia; order Acidimicrobiales; family Iamiaceae; genus Aquihabitans. The sequence continues at coordinate 35,119 of JAGQSO010000172.1, read as the reverse complement.
CCGTCATCGATCGACAGGCCCAAGTCCAACAGGGTCGCGCCGTCAGGGCCGGTGCGGTGGGCGGCGTCGCGTAGCTCGATCACGTGGTGGCCGGCTTCGAGGGCTAGGGCCCGGCCGGTGAGGGCGGTGAAGGGGCCGCTGGCGAAGTCCACGCGGTCGGCCATCTGACCGTCGACGACGATCTCGAGGTCTTCGACCCCGGTTGGTCGCCAGGCGGTCCCCCGGAGGGCGATGGTCTCGGGTTCGGTCAGATCGACCTCCAGTCGGGACCGGGATGCGGTCATTCGGCGAAGCGTTCCGCTGGGTAGTTCCTCTACTCCGCTCCACCCCGATGAGAACCGCACCCGGCAGGGGTGTTGCTCGTCCATGCCGGAGCGCAGCGCGCCGTGGTCGATGTGGCGGTCCTTGACGATGTCGTCGTTGTCGAGCGTCGTCACCGGGATCCGTCCCGAGGCGACGGCCTCGGTACAGGCGGAATCGGGCAGCAGGATTCGTGACGGTCTGGTGCCGTCGATGAGCAGCGACATCGCCGGGGTGCTCCAGAAGTCCAGTGGGCTCCCGGCCAATGACGACACGGCGGAGTAGGGGACGCATCCCGTCGGAGCGGATCTCATCTCGGCCAGGATCGCCTGGCGTTCGGAGCGCACCCCCGCGGCCTGGGTCACGATCACCGCCGCGAACACCACCGCGGCGCCGGTGGCAAATCCCATCCGGGCGCCGAGTACGTCCGCTGGTGGCCCGCTTCGGTAGCGGTCACCGGCCAGGCGGTCGACCACGGCCACCGTCATCATGGCCAGGCCATGAAACATCGACGGGCCCCGATACTGGATCGCGCTGCGCCACAGTGAGGGGTCAGCCGACCAACCGAGCATGGCCAGTCCCCCCGCGACGCTCAGCGCGGCGGCCAGGAGGATCAACGGGCGGCGTCGGGTGGGACGGAGGCGGGCCACCACCAACAGGGCAGAGGTGGCGAAAACCCCCACCAACATGGCGAGCGGCCACCCCAGGACCGACTCCTTCCACTGCGCCGCCTGATTGCTGGCCGAAGCCTCGTCCACCTCGTAGCCCGGAGCCACCACCCCCGCCCGGTACATGCCCGCCACCGCGAACACCCCGGCCGCCGCCAGGTAGCGGTCGCGGCCATCGGGCTGGCGACTGGCGAGGATGACGCAGGTGCCGGCGATGAAGAAGAAGTAGACGGTGGCCTGGGGGTGGAGGTTCACCGCGGCCAACGCCAGCACCGCCACCACCGGCAGGACCCGGTCGGGCAGGCCGATGAGCACCGCCAACAGTACGGGCCAGAGGAGCTGGTTGGTTCGTAGCGACGTCGCCACCCAGTGGGTCTGCCCCGGAAGGTTGACCAGCAGGACCCCGAAGGCGGCCCAGACGAACAGCTCGGGGCGGTCCCGTCGCACGATCCACCACGAGGCGGCCAGGGAGATCACCGGTGTGACGGCCAGCGGTAGACCGAAGGCCAGGCGGAGCAGGGCGACGTTGTCGGTGAGGTGGCTGGCCACCACCACCGGCCACAGCAGCAGGCCGAAGGTGATCCGGGCCTGAGGGATGACGATCTGCTGGCGGTTGACCGCCTGGTAGAAGAAAAACGCTCCGTCGTACAGCAGGGGCGCTCCGGCGGCGGCCGCCACCACCACTGCCGCCGCCACCACTGTGATGGTCGTCCGGGGAGACCGGGTCGGCATCCATCCTGCCCAGCGGTCGCGCCGTCCTTCGTCGACGTCGCCGAGGTCGGCCGAGGACAGGGTCACGTCATCGGGACCCGGGCCGCGATCACCGTCCAGGGAAACGGTCGTTGCACCGAGCGGATCTCCAGGCGCCGTCCCACCAGCGTGGTGAAGGCCCGGCTGCCCCAGTGGTTGATGTGGCCCGGGGTGTTGCCCAGGTCGGTCAGGTACTTGCCTCGAGCCAGGTTCGCCGCCCGCCAGATGGGTTCGCGTGGCACCGAGACGACCACGTCGCCGGTGGTCACCCGGGCCAGTTCGGCCAGGGCCAGTTCCGGGAAGGGGACGTGCTCGAGGACCTCGATGGCCAGCACTAGGTCGAACTCCCGGTCGCGGAAGGGTAGGCGGCCGATATCGCCGAAGAGAGGAGCGAACGACCTACCTTCCCAATGGGAGGCCAACTCGTCGTCGGGCAGGTCCAAGCCGACCAGGGTGGCGGTGGGCCACCGTTGCGCGATGCGGGCCGTGACCTCGCCCTCGCCGACGCCGACCTCGAGGATCCGACGGGGGTGGGTGTCGGGAAGGGCACGGTCCAGGGCGGAGAAGAACCCGGCCATGAGACGGCGTTCCACCGGGTTGGACGACGCGTACTTGTCGTAGGTGTTGCCGGTGGGAACGGCCTCGGCGGCGGGGTGGCTCACGGTGTTTCGTCCCGGGCCCGTCGCCGGGGCGGGAACGTGGGTGGCGCGTCGCGGGTGTAGCCGGCGGCGGGCTGCACCTCCGACACCGCCCGGGTGGCCCGACCCACCAGGTCGGCCAACATTCCCACCACGAAGACTTGGAAGGCGGCCAGGAGAATCAACAAGGTGTTGATCGCCACCTTGAAATCGTGGGCGGTGGTGTCATAGCCCAGCTTGATCAGGCCGATCGCGCTGAGCAGGAATCCGATCGGAAGGAACACCCTGAACGGGTCGTAGCTGAGCGTCATGCGGATCACCTGCAGCAGGTACCGGCGGGTGTCGTTCCACCAGTGGAACTTCGAGCGGCCGGCACGTTCGGAGTAGGTGATGGGCCAGTACTTCACCGTGTAGCCGTGGGCGAGGAACGTCAGGGTGATGGTGGTGACACAGCTGAAGCCGGCGGGGAGTTGGCTGACGTACTGGAGAGCGACGTCGCGCCGGAAGGCCCGCATCCCCGAGTTGAGGTCGGGGATCGGGGTCTGGACGAGGTGCGAGGCCAGTTTGCGGATGAACCATTTGGCCGGCACCCGGAAGACCTTGTGGGTTCCCTCCTCCGACGTGCGGGCGCCGACCACCTGGTCGTAGCCCTCCATCTCCCGGATCAACTCGGGGATCAAGTCGTTGGGGTAGGACATGTCGACGTCGGTCCACACCACCACCCGGCCTCGGGCCGCCCGGGTCCCGAACTTGCGGGCCGACCCCGACCCGCGGTTGGTGAGGAACTGGATCAGCCGGATGCCTTCGATTTCTCGCAGGGCTTCACCCGAGCCGTCGTTGGAGCCGTCGTCGATCACCACCAGTTCGTAGGAGAACTCCGACGCGTCCATGGCGGCGCGGATCCGGTCGATCTCGGCTCGGAGGTGGCCCTTCTCGTTGTAGACGGGTAGCACGATGCTGACGTCGATGTCGTCGGCACCCTCGACGGCACTCGGGTCCGCGGGCTCGGGCCGGGGTGAGGACATGGCCGCGAGGGTACCTGTCCTACGCTGCTTGCCCGTGACCGCCGAGCCCGATCGGATGGAGCCCGGGGCTGGGCGTGACGTTCCGTCCGACGTCGGCGACGATCCCGGAGCGGGTCCCCCAACCACCGGGCGAGGGGCGCGGCTGGGATCGTTGATCGGTCTGGTGCTGGGCGGCGCGGCGCTGGTCCTCGTGTTGCGAACCCTGGGGCGGGAGTGGGAGCAGGCCGAGCATCACCTCCGCAACGCCCGTCCCGGATGGTTGTTGCTGGCGGTCATCCTGGCCGCGGCCGGCATGTCATCGATCGGGCTGGTGTGGGGACGGGTCCTCGACCAGCTGGGCGTGGCGGTCGGGGCAGCCCGGGTGGTCGCTTGGTACTTCGTGGGTGAGCTGGGCAAATACCTGCCCGGCGGGGTGTGGCCGGTGGTGGGCCGGGGCGAGCTGGCCCGTCGGGGCGGGGTACCCCGAAGCCGGGCCTACACCAGCGTGGCCCTGTCGCTGGGCATGCTCTATCTGGCCGCGTTGTTCACGGTTGCGGCTCTGATTCCCTTCGCCCTGTCCGAGGGTGGGTACTCCCCCTGGATGCTGTTCCTGCTGGCCCTGCCAATCGGGGTGGTGGTGCTTCACCACGATGTGCTGGAACGGATCGTGTCGGTGGTCAGGCGTCTCACCGGTCGGGTGGTCCACCTCGATGTCCCCCGCTGGCGTCAGTCGTTGACCCTGGTCGCCGCCTACCTGCCCACCTGGGCCTTCATCGGCGTCTCGACGTGGGCGGTGGCCCGGGCCCTGACCCCCGAGGCCCCCTTCGTGCGGGTGGTGTTCGCCGCGGTGTTGAGCTGGGTGGCGGGGTTCTTGGCCGTTCCGGTCCCCGCCGGGGCGGGGATCCGCGAGGCGGTGCTGTTGGCGACCTCGGGACTGGGGGGCGGGGTCGCGGTGGCCACCGCGATCGTGGCCCGGCTGATCTTCGTCGGGGTGGATTGCCTGGGGGCCTTTGTCGGGCTCCCGGTGGCGACCCGTAGGCGCGGTGGCGTGCGGGTCGGTCCCATGCCGGGGTCGATCGACCATCGCGAGGGCGGACCGGTACCGGGGGACGAGCCGTCCGGTCGGTAGGTCGCGGAGGACCGCTCCTGACCGGAGGGATCGATCCTCCTTGGGTAGGGTCCGGGTGTGTACGACCTTCGCCCGTTGGCGGTCGGCGAGCTGCTCGACGCTTCCATAAAGATCTACCGGGGCCGGGCCCGTACCCTTCTGGCCGCAGTGGCGGTACCGGTTCTGCCGGTGGTGTTGTTCAGCACCCTGGTCTCGGCATCGGCGGGACAGCCGCCCAGCGTGGATCCCGTCACCGGGGAGTTGTCGAGCGACGGGGGCGACCTGCTCGTCTACATCCTCGGATCGCTCGTCGGATCGCTGGCCATCATCGTGGCCTCGACCATTGCCACCGCCGCCTGCTTCCGGTCGATAAGCGGCGCCTACGTGGGGGACGACCCGGATTGGAAGGAGAGCATCCGTTACGGCTTCAGCCGGTTCTGGTCGGTTCTCGGGGTAACCATCTTGACGACCCTTGCCACCCTGGTCGGTCTGGTCGTGTGCCTGGTGGGAGCCTTGTGGCCGATGGCGGTGTTCGCGGTGGCGATGCCGGTGCTGTTGTTGGAGGGAACCTCGGCCGGGCGGGCGATGGGGCGGTCTCGCGACCTGGTCCGGGGCTATGGGTGGCGAACGCTCGGGGTGGTCCTGTTGGGCACGATCCTGGCCAGCGTGTTCCAGGGCATGGTGGCTGCACCGATGATCTTGGTGACCTTCGCCGGAGGTGGGGTGGTGGTGGTAGCCATTCTCAACGGTGTCACATCAGCGATCAGCATCGTCCTGGTCACCCCGTTCACCGCGGCGTTGACGATGGCGCTCTACGTCGACCTGAGGGTCCGCAAGGAGGGCTTCGACCTGTACCTGTGGGCTCAGCGGCTCGGCACCGATACCTCGGGCGCCTTCCCCGCACAGCCCGGTGCCCGCCAGCTACCCGTCGGTTGGGCCGCCGCCCCGCCCGGGGTGCCGGGTGGCTTCGCCCCTCCGCCACCGCAATATCCGGGCCAGCCCTATCCCGGTCAGCCCTATCCCGGCCAGCCCTATCCGGGGTATGGGCCGTACCCGGCCGCTCCGCCGATGCCACCCGCGCCTCCGCCACCTCCACCGCCTCCGCCCCCTCCTGGGTCCGGCCCCGCGGCGACGACGTCGTGGGCGCCGCCCGGGAGTTCGGGGGGAGGGCCCGACGACCCCACCCGCTGGGCGCCTCCCGACCTCGACGGGGGACCGTGAACCGGCCGCCTTCCGCTCTCGGTCGTGAACCGTCGATGGCGGTGGCCGACCCGGGAGCGGCCCGGCAGCGGGCCGAGGAGATCCTCGGCGGCGACAAGTTTCAAGAGCAGCGACTGCCCCGTCCGTTCAAGGGCCTGCTGGAGTGGCTCGCCGATCTGGTCCGGCCGGTCACCGATGCGGTTGGACGCTGGTTGAGCCGGGTCTTCGGGCCGATCCTGGACCTGCCTGGTGGCCGCTTCATCTTGTTGTTCCTGGTTCTCGCCGCATCGTCGGGTTTGATCTGGTGGCTGGCCTCGAGGCGCAGCCGCTCGGCGGTGGCGTCCGGGACCGGGCACCACCTCGTCGACGCGTCGGCGGACCCGGCCGAGCTGGAGAGACGGGCCGACCTCGCGGAGCGCGACGGAGACATGGCGACCGCGGTGCGCCTCAGGTTCGAGGCCGGCCTGATCCGCCTGGTTCGGTCGGACCGACTGGACCTCAGGATCGACACCACCGCCGAGGCGGCGGCCCGACAGGTGGCGGACCCGACTATGGACCGTCTGACCATCGATTTCGAGGAGGTCACCTACGGTGGTCGACCGGCTCGAGCCGACGATCTGGAGCGGGCCCGTTCGGGTTGGCGCGAGGTCCTCGCATCAGGGCGACGGTCATGACCACTCCATCACCGGTGGCGCCGGGACCCGCGTCACCCGCCTCACCCCCCGAGTCACCCTTTCGACGGTGGTGGTCGGGTCTGGGGCGTGGCCAGAGGCTGGTGGCCGTCGTCGTCGCCGCCGTGGTGGCCCTCAACGTCTCCATGATGGGTGTCGAGTACGCCGTCGGTGGGGGTGACCCTGGGGGGCCGGTCTCGTCGTCGCTGAGCACCGGAGCCGACGGGATGGAGGCCTTCGCCGATCTGGTGGAGTCCTTCGGTCACCCGGTCCGATCGCTCACCGAGACCGTCGATCCCGAGGACCTTCCCGCCGGAGCGACGGTGGTGGTGGCTGACCCCGAGCAGATGTCCGAGGCCGAGGCCATGGCGATCATCGAGACCACATCGAGGGGAGGGAGGTTGGTTCTCGCCGGCCCCGGTACCGCTCCGCTCCTGGAAGCGGCCTCGGGCGCCGGTCTCGAGCCGAGCCGGCGAGAGCCCCAAGAACTCCTGTCGGTCTCTCCCGACGCCGATGGGGTAGCGATGGTGGCCGGATCGGCTCGGGAGCTGGCCGGCGACACCGGCTGGCGGTGGCACCCGGCGAGTGAGGCGGCCCAGGGCGCAGGCGGGGGAGGGGCGCCGGTCCGCGTCCACGCCGTCGACGGAGATGACCGGGCGGTCCTGGTGTCGGCGCCGCTGGGCTCGGGCGAGGTGGTCGCCCTGGCCGAGTCCGCGGTGCTCCAGAACCAGAACTTGGCCCGGGCCGACAACGCGGCGTTGGCCCTGGCGCTGGCCGGAGGGGAGGGGCGAACCGTGGTCTTCGTCGAGTCGGTGCACGGCTTCGACGGCAAGGGCATGGCGGCGGTGCCGGCGGCGTGGCGTTGGACGGCGGCCGGCCTCGCCCTGGCCTTCCTGCTGGGACTGTGGTGGACAGGAAGCCGTTTCGGGCCGCCCGAACCCGAGGGGGTGACGCAACGCCCGGCCCGCATGGACCACGTCCGGGCCGTCGCCGCGGGCGTCGAACGGGCCGGTGCCGACCTGACCGAGGTGGTCGAGCCGCTCCAGCGCGCCGGCCGACGCCGACTGACCGAGACGTTGAACCTCGCGCCGGACTCCTCGCCGGTGGTCATCGCCTCGGCGGCCCGACACGTCGGCGTTGCCCCCGAGGTCGTCGACCTCATGGTCGATCCTCCCGCCGACCTCGCCGCCGCCCTGGCGGTGGGTGAGGTGGCGGCCCGGCAGCGTCAGGTCACCATGGGGACACCGACCCCGATACCGTCACCGGACCTCGATCCAAGGAGCCCCGTTGTCTGATCCCACACCTCCGTCCGCCCCGGCCCCCTCCGAGGGTGTGCTGCGCACCCTGCGGGGTCGGCTCCACGACGAGGTGGGCAAGGTGGTGGTCGGCCAGGAGGAGGCCCTCGACTCCTTGCTGGTGGCCCTGGCGGTCGGTGGGCATGTGCTGTTGGAGGGCGTGCCGGGAACGGCCAAGACGCTGCTGGCGTCCACGTTCTCGCGGGCGCTGGGCCTCGAGTTCCGTCGCGCCCAGTTCACCCCTGACCTGCTGCCTTCCGATCTCACCGGCAACCTGACCCTTCGCGACCGTGAGTTGGTGTTCAGGCCCGGTCCGGTGTTCACGAACGTGCTGCTCGCCGATGAGATCAACCGGACCCCGCCCAAGACCCAGGCCGCACTGTTGGAGGCGATGCAGGAGGGGCAGGTGTCGATCGACGGGACCGCCCATCCCCTGCCCCAGCCGTTCCTGGTGATCGCCACCCAGAACCCCCTGGAGTACGAGGGCACCTACCCCCTGCCCGAAGCCCAGCTCGACCGGTTCCTGGTAAAGGTGCTGGTCGGCTATCCCGACGAGGCCCAAGAGCGCGCCATCTTGGGCCTGGGTCGGCGGGGCCTGACCCCCACTGCCACCGCGGAGGTGCAGCGGGTGGTGGACGGCACCGATGTGATGGCAGCGCGGGCCGAGGTCGACTCGACCGCGGTGACCGACGAGGTGGCGGCTTATGTGACGTCGCTGATCCGACAGACCCGGTCGTTGCCCTCGGTGGCGGTGGGGGCGAGTCCCCGTGCGGCCGTGCACCTGTTGGTCGCGGCCAAGGCATCCGCCCGGCTGTGGGGTAGGCACTTCGTGATTCCCGACGATGTGATCCGGGTGGCCCCGGTGGTGTTGCGCCATCGTCTCGTGCTGCGGCCCGAAGCCGAGTTGGACCGGTTGACGGCCGACGCCGCGGTGGCCAACGCCGTCGCCGCCGTCGCGGTCCCCCGCTGAGGTCGGACGGTCCCCGTGAGCCCCACCGGTCGGAGCGTGGCTCTGGTGGCCCTCGCCGCGCTGAGTGCGCTGGTGGTTCCCGTGTGGGCGGCGGCCGGGGCGGTCGGGATGGTCCTGGTCGCCGTCGGCGTGGACGCCTGGTGGGTGAGGCAGGCACCGGAGGTGCAGCGCAAGGTTCCCACCGAGGTGGTCCGGGGTGTTCCGGTTCCCTTCGAGGTGACGGTCACCGCCCGACCCGCGGTGTCGGTGATGGTCCGCCAACCCCAGACCGGCCACGTGCGGTTCACCCCCTCCGAAGGCCCCGACGGCCTGGCGGGGGAGATGGTGGTGACGGCGCGGGGGGTGCACGAGGTCGAGGGCGCGGTGGTTCGCAGCACCGGACCGCTCGGGCTCGGCCGTTGGTTGCACCGGGTGGTCGGGCCGGTGACGACCACCAGCCACGCCGACCTTCCCGGAGCGCGGCGCCTGGCCGCCGCCGTTCGCCAGGGGACCTTCCGGGATCCTGGTCTCCGGCGGGGGCCGTTGGGCCTGGGCACCGACTTCGAGTCGGTGCGGGACTACACGCCCGACGACGACATCCGCCACCTCAACTGGCGGGCCAGTGAACGAACCGGGCGACCGATGGTGAACCAGTACCGGGAGGACACCGAACGGGACCTGTGGTGTCTCGTCGACTGCGGACGCCTCCTGGCGTCCCCGGTCGGGGACCGCACCCGACTGGACGCCGCGCTCGACGCCTTGGCCGCCGTCGCCGCGGTGGCCGACGCCGTGGGCGACAGGGTCGGTGCGGTGGTGTTCGACGGGTCGGTTCGTCGGGTGATCCAGCCTCGGCGGGCCAACGCGGCCGCCCTCACCCGGGCACTGGACGACCTGCAACCTCAGATGGTCGACAGCGACTACCACTCGGCGTTCTCCCGGGTGGGGTCGGCCAAACGTTCGCTGGTGGTCGTGTTCACCGATCTGCTCGACGCCACCGCCGCCCGACCTCTGATCGCCGCGGTGCCGGTGCTCGTCCGCCGTCACGCGGTGTTGGTGGCGGGGGTGGAGGACCCCGAGCTGGTGGCCGCCGTCTCCCGGCCGCCGGTCTCGCGCCGAGATCTGTTGGAAGCTGGGGTGGCCTCGGACCTGCTCGACGAACGGGAACAGGCTCGGGTTCGGTTGTCAGGCGCCGGAGCGGTGGTGGTGGACGCACCGGTGGAGCACCTCGCCAGCCGGTGCGTGTCGGCCTATCTCCAGTTGAAGTCGACGGCGAGGCTCTGAGGGCCGTGACCGAACCGCTGTCGGAGTTCGTGGCCGCCCGTCGGCCCCGGTGGGACCGTATGGAGGCGTTGGTGGGCCGGGCCCGAGGTCGGGTGTCGCGACTCACCGCCGCGGAGGTGCGCGAGCTCGGTGCCGGGTACCGCGAGGTGGTGGCCGACCTGGCCTACGCCCGGCGGAGCTACCGGGCCGACCCGGTGACGGCCTGGCTGGAGACGTTGGTGCGCGACATGCGCCCGCTGGTCTACGGCAGCGTGGTCGAGCGGGATTCACTCGTGGGATTCGTGACCACCGGCTTTTGGCGTCGGGTCGCTGAACGCCCGGTGTTCCTGGTGGTGTCGGCCTTGTTGATGTTCGTGCCGATGGGTGCGATGGGGCTGTGGGCCCACGGTCACCCGACCCAGGCTCGGGCGGTGGCCGGGGTGAGCGACCTGTCGGCCGGTACCGCCGAGGGTGGCTGGCGCGACGCGGATTCCGACAAGGTCACCGCGACAGGTACCAACGCCGGGTTCTCGGCCGCCATCTTCACCAACAACGTTCGGGTGGCGCTGGTGGCCTACGCCGGTGGCCTGACCGCCGGGGCCATCACGGTGGTGAGCTTGATGTTCAACGGTTTGCTGGTCGGTCTGATCGGCGGCCTGGCGGTCCACAGCGGTGGCGGTGACAGCTTCTGGCGCCTGGTCGTGCCTCACGGGGTGCTCGAGTTGTCCCTGATCGTGGTGGCCGGTGCCGCCGGGTTGAGGACGGGGTGGGCGTTGGTCAACCCCGGGCACCGAACCCGTACCGAGGCTCTGGCGGTGGAGGGTCGGGCCGGGGTCGAGATGGCGCTCGGCGCCGCGCTGCTCCTGGTGCCGACCGGAGTGGTGGAGGGTTTCGTGACCCCTCGAGGCCTAACCCTCGGTCCGGCGGTGGCGGTCGGCGTGGGCCTGGCGGCGCTGTTCTGGGCCGCCGTGATCTGGCGGGGGCGTCGGGCCGCTGGGGGCCGGTAGCGTTCGGGGGGTGGAACTCGAGGACCGCCTGACCGTCGCCGGGGCCGAGGGCCTCGATGTGGAGGTGGTCCTGGCCGGATTGGGGTCTCGGGTCGCGGCCGGCCTGGCCGACCTGGTGGTTCAGGTTCTGGCCGTCACCGCATCGGCCTTCGTGGGGGCGTTGTTCGGCGACGCCGGGGTGGTCGTGGTGGCCGTCGGAGGGTTCATGGCGATGCTGGGCTACCCGATCCTGGCCGAGGCGTTCGCCGGGGGGCAGACCCTGGGCAAGAAGATGCTGGGGATCAGGGTGGTGAGACTGGATGGTGCTCCGGTCACGTTCCTGTCCTCGGTGGTTCGGAACCTGCTCCGGGTGGTCGACGCCCTACCCGGCACCTACCTGGTGGGTTCGATCGCCATCTTCGCCACCCCGCGCAACCAACGGATCGGCGACGTTGCCGCCGGGACCCTGGTGGTACAGAAGCCCCGCCACGGCGCCCACGGCGCCCTGGCCGGCCGGGCGGTCGCCCTTGGCGGCGTGGGGGTCCCCGGCTCGACGATGGTACCGGTGCTGTCGCCCGAGGTGGCGGGCTGGGACCTGTCGGCGGTCACGGCCGAGGAGGTGGCGGCGATCCGTACCTTCCTGGTCCGGCGGTCGGACCTCGATCCTGGTCATCGGGCCAACCTGGCCCAGACGCTCGCCTTCCAGTTGCTGCCCAAGGTGGCCGGCGTTCCGCTGGACGGAGGACCGGAGCTGTTCTTGGAGAGGGTGGCGGCGGCCCGAACCGGCTGATCGCCCGGTACCGACATCTGATGTCGTGACCGGAACGTCGCTCACTTGTTGGTGAAGCGCTCGAGGAGGATCTGGGCGGCGGCGGTGGGCGCGGTCTCACCAGCTTCCACCGCCCGTTCCAGGTCGACCAGGACGGCCTGAACGGCGGGAGACCGGTTGAACCTGCGGTTCAGCTCCGAGCGGACCTCGTCCCACATCCACGCCGTGGCCTGATGGGCGCGCAGCCGCTCGATCTGTCCGGTGTCTCGGAGGTGGGTGTGGGCAGCCTCAATAACGTCCCAGACCTCGGCGATCCCTTGACCGGTGGGTGAAGACACCAGGAGGGTGGCGGGGGTGAGGCCCTCGTGCTTGGGCCTCATGAGTTGGAGGGCCCGGCGCAGGTCGGCGGCGGCGTGGTTGGCGGCGGTCAGCAGGTCACCGTCGGCTTTGGTCACCACCACCAGATCGGCAAGCTCCATGATCCCTCGCTTGATGCCCTGGAGATCGTCCCCGCCTCCCGGTGACGCCAGGAGCACGAACAGGTCGACGAGGTCGGCCACCGCCAGTTCGGACTGACCGACCCCCACGGTCTCGACGATGACGACGTCGTAGCCGGCGGCCTCGCACAGCAGTCCGGCCTCCCGGGTGCGTCGGGCCACGCCTCCCAGTTCGCCTCCCGAAGGCGAGGGTCGGATGAAGGCGTCGGGGTGGCGGGCCAGGGCCTCCATCCGGGTCTTGTCGCCCAGGATCGACCCCCCGGTACGTGAGCTGGTGGGGTCGACGGCCAGCACCGCCACGCGCCGTCCCCCGGTGGTGAGGTGGGTTCCCAGCGCCTCGATGAAGGTCGACTTGCCGACGCCGGGGGGGCCGCTGATCCCGATCCTGACCGCGCTGCCGGTTCGGTCGAGGACGGCGTCGAGCAGTTCGGCGGCCTGCGCCCGGTGGTCGGCGCGGGTGGACTCGACCAGGGTGATGGCCCGGGCCAGCGCCCGACGGTCACCGCGCACGACCCCGCCGACCAGGACCTCGATCTCGGGCGACAGGGGGCGGGAGGACGGGACGGACACGAGGTCACGGTAGGCCACGCCGCCTCACGGGGACGACGGCCGGGAGGGTCCGGTGGCTACGGTTCGGCGGATGGGTGATCAACGAGACCTGTACCTCCACGAGACCGTCGACATCGTGGGGCAGGGTCAGTACGACTACATGGGCTGCGTCACCCGCGAGCCCACCAACGCCATGCCCGACATGTTGACCCTCCAGGGAACCTTCTTCGTCTGCGCGGTCGGGGGTGGTCGCTGGCCCCAGGTGGTCAACATCTGGGACGTGGGGCCCGGAGGCTGGGATGGGTGGGCGGCCAACGTCGATCGTCTCAACCTGAAGCGTCGCAAGGCGTTCTACGGAGAATGGTGGGACGAGGCGGCCCAGTGGCGCACGGGTGGGTTCGACCGGCTCTGCGGCGGGGTGCCCGGCAGCCCCTCCACTCCCGAGATCGCGGCGCTGGGGGTGCGGGGAACATTGTTCGTGCACCAGTTGCTGACCGTTGCGCCGGGAGCTCCGCTCGACTACCTGGCGGCGGTGGTGGAGACCCAGGCACCGCTGTGGCGGGAGTACGGGCACGAGCCGACCGGCATCTATGAGGTGTTGACCAACCAGCACGAGGTGGTGGTGGTCTGGGCGACCTCGATCGCCGCCCACACGCGCCTGCGGTCGGCCCGCGACGCGGCCCGGGGCCTGGCGGGCAACGGGGCTGAGCGGGCCGCCGCCGATGATCGGCTCGTGGCGTGGGAACGGATGTCGGCGGAGTGGGTCACCGGCGGGGACACCCATCTGATGACCCCGATGCCGGGCACGGTCTACGGACCCGACGACTGGGACGAGGCGTCGCTCTCGGACTGGCTTCCGCCCGAGGGCTGAGCTCCTCTTGGATCAGACCTTGTTGATCACCCGTTCGGCGAAGGCGGAGTAGGCCTCTTCGGCGCCGTGGGGGTCCCAGGCCATCGGGGGGACGATGGCGCGGGTCACGCCGAGGGAGGCCAGTTCCTCCACCGCCCCGAGCGGGTCGTCGCCCAATACCCCGGGGTGGCCGGCGGTGAGCTCGAGAAGGTCGGGATCACGCCCGGCGTCCTCGGCGGCACGACGGGCCACTCCGAACAGGTGGGCCAGCTCGGCGGGGGAGCCCTTGCCGGGGAAGAACCCGTCGCCGAGCCGACCGGCCCGGCGCGCCGCGGCTTCGCTGTGACCACCGATGACCACGGGGATGCGTTCGGCGGAGGGCCGGGGCAGGCTGACGGCGCGCTCCCAGCGGTGGTAGCCGTCGTCGATGCTCACCTCCTCGCCCGTCCACAGCGCCCTCATGGCTTCGATGTAGGCGTCGGTTCGCGCCCCTCGGCCGGCGAAGGGGACCCCGAGGGCGTCGAACTCCTCTTCCAGCCATCCGACGCCGACGCCGAGTTCGACCCGGCCCCCGCTGAGCCGGTCGAGGGAGGCGATCTCCTTGGCCACGATGGCGGGGTTGCGCTGGGGGAGGATCAGGATTCCGGTCCCGAGGCGCAAGGTGGTGGTGGAGGCGGCCACATATGCCAGCCACACCAGGGGGTCGGGTATGTCGACGCTCTCGCCTCCCGGCATCCGACCACCCTTTGCGTAGGGGTAGGTGGAGCGGTAGTCGACCGGTACCAGCACGTGTTCGACCGTCCACATCGACTCGAACCCGGCGGCCTCGGCTGCTCGGGCCACTCCGGCGGCGGTAGGCCCGTCGCTGAGGGGTCCGGTGTTGGCGAAGGCGATTCCGAAGCGCATGGGCGTCGACGGTATCGGCCTCCTGATCGAAATGGGTTACTTGACCACTGTTATGTGACGTGAGAAGGTTCGGTGTCACAAATGTGGGGGGCCACAGACACGATCAGGGGATGATCAATGGGCTGGGTTTCCACCGACTCTCGCCGGGCAGGCCGCCACGTGGCCGCCCTGGTTGCCGCCGCAGCCCTCATGGCGGGGGCGTTCTCGGGTTGCAGCAAGGACGACAACGCGGCGTCGGCCGACAAGCCAGGGGGCCTGACCGGGACCGACCTCCCGCTGCAGGTCGACCCGGACCAGGAGACGGCGAAGGCCAGCTTCGAAACCTCCCCCGGCACCGAGGAGGTGACGGTCACCGGAGTGAAGCCCCGCCAGCGCCTCTCGTTGGTGGACGAGGACGGCAAGCGGCTGGTGGTGCTGAAGGCCGACAAGTTCGGGCAGGCCCACTTCTCCTACCTGCCCAACGAACTGGCCGAGTTCCAGACCGGTCTGAAGGCCAAGCTGCCCACCAACCAGGGCTACGTCCTCCCGGCGGGCAAGGGCTACACGATCCGCCTCGAGGACACCGACCCGGTCCAGGTGACAGAACCCTTCGAGGTGCTCGGCTACGAGGACCATCCCGATCCCGACTGGTACGACGACCAGGTGGGCAAGATCGGACCTTCGGGAGACGACAAGGAGTGGTTCGGTTACATCACCATGCGTGACGGCGTTCAGCTCAGCGTGAACATCCGCCTGCCCGGTCCGGTGGAGGACGGCCCCTATCCGACCGTGGTCGAGTACTCCGGTTACGCCATCTCCAACCCGGAGGAAACCGAACCGGGCTCGATGATCGCGGGCCTGCTGGGCTTCGCCACCGTGGGCGTGAACATGCGGGGAACGGGTTGTTCGGGCGGGGTCTTCGATGTGTTCAACCGGGCCCAGCAGGTCGACGGTTACGACGTGATCGAGGCGGTGTCCCGGCAGCCCTGGGTGCAGGGGAACAAGGTGGGGATGGTCGGCCTGTCCTACTCGGGGATCAGCCAGCTCTACACCGCGGCTACCCAGCCGCCCAGCCTGGCCGCCGTCACCCCGCTGTCGGTGATCAAGGACCCCTGGCTCCAACAGTGGCCCGGAGGCGTCTACAACGGCGGCTTCACCCGCCAGTGGCTGTCCGAACGGGACCGTCAGTCCTCCTCGGGGGGCATGTCCTGGACCGAGAAGCTGATCCAAGAGGGCGACACCGCCTGCAAGGCCCACCAGCAGCTGCGCGAGCAGAACATCGACTTCGAGTACTTCGGCAAGTCACTGACCCATCGGCCCTCTCACGCCAACGCCCGCGACCTGTCCAAGCTGGTCTCGCGCATCGAGGTGCCGGTGTTCCTGGCCGGGGCATGGCAGGACGAGCAGACCGGGCCCCAGTTCACCGACATGCTGGGCAGCTTCACCTCCAGCCCCGACACCCACTTCACCCTCTACAACGGCCGACACCCCGACGGGTACGCGCCCCAGGTGTTGACCCGTTGGCTGGAGTTCCTCCAGTTCTACGTGGCCGGGAAGGTGCCCCACATCGACGACGGCATCCGCGCCGCGGCGCCGCCCTACTTCGAAGATGCCTTCGGTACCCCGGGCCTGGAGTTCGGGCCCAACCGGTTCGAACAATACGGAGAGGGCGGCTTCGATGAAGCGCTGGCGGCATTCCAGGCCGAACCCGACGTCGAGGTCCTGTTCGAGTCCGGAGGTGGCGGAGAGGTGCCCGGGGCCCCCGAGTCGGTGTTCCGCACCACCTATGCCTCGTGGCCCCCACCCGGACTCGATGAACGCTCCTTCTACCTTTCGGGCGACGGTGTCCTGTCGGGGGAGGAGTCGGGATCCGAAGGAGTGGACCGCTTCGCCAACGACCCCGATTCCGCCTCCGAGGACTTCTTCGGTGAGGCGGGCTACGAACTGCTCGCCCCGACCTGGGATCTGGACTGGACCCGGTTCGCCAAGGGCGACTCGCTCGCCTACATCACCGAGCCGTTCGACGCCGCCACCGTGCTGGGGGGACCGGCCTACGCCGAACTGTTCATGAGGGTCCCCGACGGCGACGCCGACGTCCAGGTCACCTTGACCATGGTCCGCCCCGACGGGACCGAGTGGCTGGTCACCTCCGGGCTGTTGCGCCTGAGCGACCGGGCGGTGGCCGAGAGCTCCAAGGGCCTGAGGGTCGACCGCACCTTCAGCGCCGAGTCCTCCAAGCCGATGCCCGACGGCAAGTTCGAGTCCGTGAAGGTGGCCATCCCCTCCTTCGCCCAGGCCTTCCGCCGGGGTGACCGCCTGATGGTGTCGATCTCCAGCCCGGGCCGGAACTTCGGGGCCTGGACCTTCACCGACACCGGAAAGGACGGCGTCCCCCGTGACGTGGCCTGGGGCGGAGCCCGGGCCTCCCGTCTGGTGGTCGGGGTCCTTCCCCGGATGTCGGTACCCGAGGCGACGTGGACCTGTCCTTCGCTTCGG
This sequence comes from Acidimicrobiales bacterium, assembly GCA_020439505.1. Classification (GTDB taxonomy): domain Bacteria; phylum Actinomycetota; class Acidimicrobiia; order Acidimicrobiales; family Iamiaceae; genus Aquihabitans. Next base: position 18,244 of record JAGQSO010000172.1, on the reverse strand, counting down.
GGTCAGGCCTGCCGGCCCTACGAGGAGGTCACCAACACCGGTGCCCCCTGAACGGGTGCCCCGACCGGGCAACGAGCGAGGCCGGGCCACGAGGGTCCGGATCCTCGAGGCCGGTGACCGCTGCTTCGAGACGCACGGACTCGACATGACCCTCGAACAGGTGGCGGAGGTCGCCGGGGTCACCCGGATGACCGTCCACCGTCACACCGGTGGGCGCGAACAGATGGTCACCCAGGTGGTGCTGAGGGCATCGGCCCGCCTGGCCGCGCAGATCGACGCCACCTTGAGTCGCCCCGGAGACCCGGTCCAACGACTGGGCGAGGGGCTGATCGACACGGTCGAGATCATCCGCGCTACGCCGTCGCTGGCCAGGTTGTTCACCGGAGGCGACGTTGCCGGTCCCTGGGCGGACCTAGATCCCGATCAGCGCGTGGTGGGTGCGGTACATGACTTCTTCCGTCCCCACGTGACCGCCCTGGCCGAAGACGGACGGCTGCGGGCTGACCTCACCACCGACGAGGCGGTGGCCTGGCTGCTCGCCCAGGCGCTACTGGTCCTGGTCGTACCGTCGTTGGCGGCGACCCACTCAGACCTGACCCGCTTCTTCCACACCCTGGCAGTACCAGCAGTGACCTCACCCCTCCGCGAAGGCGGGCCAAGAGAACCGAACCGCGTAGAGCGCAGTTGAACTCCGAACCCCGCAACAGGATGCCGGAACGGCACCTAGCGGAGCGACGCGGCGATCCGAACTGCCTGATCGGGGGTCACGTCGCCGGCCACCGTGAACACGGTGTCGCCGCTGACCCCCCACAGGTGGGAGCGGCCCCGGGCGTCGGTGGAAACCTCCACCCGGGCACCGTTGAACATGCCGTCCCCGAGGCTGCGGGCCTTGGGCGTTCCCGGCCCGGGGGTGAACGGAGAGACCCATGCCGTGGGGTCGGTGCCAGCGGCGCGGGTGGTCACCACGATGCGTTCGGGTCCCCGCTGATATCCGAGCGACAGCACCGCCACGTCGGCTGGGTTCCGTCCTGCCCCCGTGGAGGGGATCCCGCTGGGTGCTTCGGCCCTGACGGCCACCACCGTCATCTCAAAACCACCGGGCAACCAGCCGGGGTTCACGGCGTCGCCCCTGCCGAGCAGGGGCACCGCGGTCAGGTCGGTCGCGGTGAAACCGCTCGTCGCCGACGTGGAACGGGCGCCGTCGGGGATCGGCTGGCGGAAGCTGGCGGCGGGAACCTCCGGCGTAGTCGTCCACGACAACACCCGGATGCGTCGGACCTCACGGTCTCCCTCCCGGCGCACGATCTCCACCGGTAGCGACGTCGACGCCGCCACGCTCACCGTCCAGTGCTCGACGTCGTCACGGGGGCCGGTGGGGCGATCGGCCTCGAGGGTGTACACGGCTGATTCTCCCAGGGTGGCCCGGTTCATCCGGGTCTGGCCGGCGGAGCGGAGGAGTGAGGGAAGCGCGCCCAGGTCGTCGAGGGGTACCGGCTCGGTGGGACCGGGGTCGGGCGATCCCGCCGCCAGTCCCGTGGCGTCGGTGGCGAACACCTCGGCGTTTTCTCCCTGGCCGATCACCGCCACCCGTCGAAGCAGGCCGTCGGTGACGTCGTAGGTGGTCTGGTCGATGGTCCCCTCGGTGGAGACCGCCCAAGAGCCGTCGTCGGCGAGGACGAGTTGGTAGCGCCGTTCGGTCCGTCGTCCGGTGGCGTCGGTCTCGGTGACGGCGGTGCGAACCCGACGGAACGAACCGTCGGCCATGGCGTTGGAGACCTTGGGTGCCAATTCGGCCGCGGCCACCGTGCCGTCGGGTACCCGGGAGCTTGTACCCACCTTGACGGCCACCGCAACGAGGGCGGCAACCACCACCAACACGATGACGATCACCCCGGCCCGGCGCAGATCCCGACGGGGCCGAACCCGACCGGCGTGAACAGCCAGGTCCCGCACCGATGTTCCAACGCCGTTTGTCGGCGCGTCGGGGTCGGGGTGGAACCCGGGTTCGGACGGGTGGGTCCGGGCCAGGAGCTCACGGGGGTCGATGGCGGCCGCCGCGGGCGCAGCCCGTTCAGCCAGTAGACGGCGGCCCAGCATCGGCCAGAAGCCAGCCGGCGCCGGTGGAACCGGAAGACGCCCGATCAGATCGCCTACCTCCGACGCCTCGACGACGTCCTCGGTGGAGTCCGCTCCGTCGCGGCTCACACCACCCACCCGGGCCAGCAGCCGCCGGGTGGCCTCCAGCCGGTCCGCCGCTCGCTCGGTGGTGGCGTCGAGGGTCCGGGCGGCGTCCTTGATGGTGTGCCCCTCCAGGTCCACGAGGACGGCCAGCGCCCGCTGATCTGGAGCCAGGGCTTTCCAACCCGCTGGTAGACCCGTGGTCCCCGTTTCCTCGGCGTGCCCCATGAGGGCCCGCGCCTCGATGATCGCGCTCTCGACCTCATCGTCGGCCGTCGGGTCGATGTCCGATGTCGGGGTGAAGATGTCGTCGGCGTGGGTCCGAGACGGCCCAGCGTCGGCCAGGGCACGGCGGCGGGCCGGGTCGCGCGCCACCCGGCGGAGCTCGTCGGTGGCGGCCAGGTAGGCGATCCGGTGGAGCCACAGACCCGGCCGCTGGGAAGCGTCATAGCGGGGGAGGGCCCGGTAGGCCCGGACGTAGGCCGCCGACAAGGCGCGGTCGGTGGATCCCTCTCCGCCGAGCACATGGTGCACGAAGGGGCGGAGGTGGGCGTCCCAGTGCTCGATCATCCGGGCGAAGGCAGCCGGATCGCCTCGGCGGGCCGCCATGACCAGCTTGATCTCCACCTCGGGCGGTGGGGTCCGGGTCGCTGCGGCCATCGCGGCGGGGCGCGCCGAAACGGCCAGGCGCGCGCCTTGCGGTCCTTCGGTGGGGAGGGGCCCGGAAGGCGGCGGAGGGGTAGCGGGGGAGTCGCTGGCTGCCGTCACCGGAAACCCAGGGTAACGGTCCGACCTGCGATGGCCTGGTACCCCCGCTCCGGCGGGGGAGAAGGGCCGCTGGTCGAGTCGCAACCGCACCGCGCAAAAATCGGTACTCGACACTGGACCGCGTCGTCCGTCAACCACTACCGTGACGGTCGTCACGACCCGCTTCTTGCTGGTCAGATGGAACCGCCCGATCAGCAGGCAGCCCCCGAAGGGGGAGGGCGCCGCGATCGGGCGGTTCCGCGTTCGGCCCAGTTCCCGCCCCCGACCGAGGACCTCATGGACGACCCCACACCCGACAGTCCGACTCCCGATCCAACCGGGTTGTTCGATCTTGCCGGCCGGGTGGCGGTGGTGACCGGCGCGTCGGTAGGTCTGGGCAACCGGATGGCCCGGGTCCTCCACGCCGCCGGGGCGACGGTGGTGGTGGGAGCGCGACGCATGGACCGGCTCGAGGTGCTGGCCGACGAGCTGGGTGACCGGTGCATTCCGGTGGCCTGCGACGTCACCTCGGGCGACGACTGCGAGGCGCTGGTCGAGACCGCGGCCCGGGCCGGTGATGGACATCTCGACGTGCTGGTCAACAACGCCGGCATCTCGGTGATCGGTCCCGCCGAGACCGAGACGTATGAGGATTTCACCCGGGTGGTCGACGTGAACCTCAACGCCGTCTTTCGGCTCTGCCAGCTCGCCTACGGGCCGATGGTCGCCGGCGGCGGAGGCAGCATCGTCAACGTCTCGTCGATCCTCGGTCTGGTGGCGGGCACGCCGGTCAAGCAGGCCGGCTACTGCGCGGCCAAGGCCGGTGTCGTGAACCTGACCCGTGAGCTCGGCGCCCAGTGGGCGCGGCGGGGCGTGAGGGTCAACTCCATCGCTCCGGGGTGGTTTCCCAGCGAGATGACCGAGGTCATGTGGGGGGACGAGAGCTCAGAGCGCTTCGTGGCGACCAACACCGCGGTGGGTCGGGCCGGAGCAACCCATGAGCTGGACGGTGCCCTGTTGTTCCTGGCCTCGGACGCCTCGACCTACGTGATCGGCCAGACTCTGGTTGTCGACGGCGGGTGGACCATCCGCTGAGACGACCGGCCGAGGGGTGAGTCGGTCCGGGACATCACAGTTCCGGGAAGCAGTCGGCGATCGAGGTGATGTGGGCGTTGAGCCGCTCGCTGGCGTCGTCGCTGTCGGGTGCCTTGCCGAGGCGCACCACCACCACGTCGCGGGTGGGGAAGCAGATGACCCTCTGGCCCTCGAACCCGTGGGCCCCGAACGGGCCCTGGTCCTGGTCCCACGCCCACCAGTGGGCCCCGTGGAAGATGCCCTTGTCGGCCGAGCGTGGCCGGCGTCCGTGTTCCATCCAGCCCTCGGGGACGATTCGCATCCCGTCCCATCTGCCGTCGCGCAGGGCCAGGAGGCCGAACCGGCACCAGTTCTGCAACGTGGTGTGAACGTAGGACGATCCGACGAAGGTGCCGGCGGCGTCGAACTCCAGGCGGGTGTCGGACATCCCGATCGGATCGAGGATCCGATCGTGGACCCAGCGATCGAAGCCCTCGGCATCGCCGTCCAGCCCGAGGGTTCGTTGGAGGTTGGCGGCCACGATGTTCGTGGAACCCGAGGAGTACCGGTAGGCGTCGGGTTGACCCGCCGCTTCGGACCATGGCGCCTCGGCCGCGAACCCGGCGGTGTCGCCCGCCCCCCGCCCGAACAGCATCTCGACCACATCGGGGAGCTGGTCGGTGTCGATCACGTACTCCTCCCGCCACCTCAGCCCGGGCCGCATCGTCAACAGGTCGTCCCAGGTGATGGCTCTGCGGGGGTCGTCGGGGTCCGACCAGGCCGGCTCGGGCACCGGGTCGCTCAGCGTGAACCGCCCGTCGCCCACGGCCACCCCGACGGCCAGGTGGGTGAGGCTCTTGGCCATGGACCAGCTCAGCAGCTCACTGGTGGCATCGAGCCGTTCCAGCGGCGGGTTCGGCTCCAGCGCCCGGAGGTCTCTCACCGGTCGGAGGCCGTAGCGCTCGGCCACAAGACGACCCCGGTGGACCACGGCGGCGGCGAAGGTCTGGCCCAGCACCGGGTGCGGCTCGTCGCCGACCAGTTCGTCGAGCAGTCGGGCGAGGCCGCCGGAATCGGCCCCGAGGGTTTCGGGTGCGGCGCTCGCCCAGGCGTGGGTCGGCCACGGCACCCCGGCGGGCTGGTCGGGTAGCGGGCGGAGGGGCGGGAGGTCGGTTGTCATGTCGTCGTTCATCGGCGGTTGAGGTGAAGGGTCACCGACAGGGCCAGGTGGTCCGAGAGGCTTCCGCCGGGGCCGCCGCGGGCGGCCCGCCCCGGGAAGGCCCACCGCCGCGGCCGGTCCAGTTCGGCTCGAGTGCGGGCCCGACGCCACGGCGGGCTGTACCAGAGGTAGTCGATCCGGTCACCGGGGCCGGGCCGGTCGGTGCTCTCATCGGGGTCGTCGACGACGCAGTCGGCGAGCACCGGGTCCCGGGGTAGTTCGACCGCGTCACGGAAGCTGGCCGTCGGTCCGGTGCCGATCCCGTGGGTGGACCACACGTCGGACACGTCGAGGGGCGACAGGTGGTCGAGAAGGTCCCGGTGGTAGGCCTCGGTGTCTCCCCGCAGCCGACGGTCGTGGCGGGCGACGTTGAAGTCACCGACTACCAACAACGGGTTCTCCTGGTTGCGGTGCCGACCCACGAACTCCACCAACTCGTCGACCTGAGCCATCCGGGCCCGGTGGTGGCGCTGGTGGTCACCCGAGCCGGGGATGGGCAGGAACTCCCCTCCCGCCAGCAGGTGGGTGGAGGCCAGGTCGACCTCGATCCCCCCGGGGAGCCGGACCCGCACGAAGAGCACACCCTTGGTGGCGTAGCTGTCGGAGTCTCGGAAGTCGCCGCCGGCCGAGAACGCCAGCGTCGCCGTGTCCACCAGTTCGAGGGCCAGGGGGTCGACCAACGTCATCAGGCCGCTACCCACTCGCCGCAACATGCCCGAGTCGTCGGGCCCGAGCGCGACCTCCAGGTCGTCCCACTGTTCGGTCACCGCCTCCTGTTCGCGACGGTCGAACACCTCGGCCAAGGCACAGACGTCGAAACGGCCGGCCAGGGCCTGTCCCACCAGTGGAGCGCGTCGGGAGACATCGGGGGCGAAGATCTGATCGGAGAGGGGCAGGGAAGGTCCGTCGGGCCACAGACGGGGTCGCAGCAGCCAGGTGTTCCAGAACACCACCCGGATCGAGCCGCTGGAGGGAGCCACGGGCGCCGAAACTAACGCGCCGCCCGACCCGAGGGCGCCCGAACCGAAGGGTGCCCCAAGGGATCGTGCAGGTCAGGGGTAGGGCAAATCCTTGATATCGCCCCCGACGCGGCCGATCATTGACCCATGCCCCGTCCCAATCGTCGCCTCGGCGAACGACGGCCCGTTCAGTCCAGTGAGCTTCAGTGGAACGTGCCCAAGCAAACCGCGCTGTCCCGTTTCAAGAAGCAACAGCCTGAGGTCGGCCTACTCCAGGACGTCTCGGTCACCGGGGCCGGGGTCGTGGCTCCGATCAGCGACCAGATCCAACGAGGCTCCAAGGTGGCGGTGGCCTTCGGTTGGGTTCAGGGTTCGGTCAGGGTGATGCGGGTCGAACCGCACCCCGACGGGGTGAGGGCCGTGTACGGCGTCGAGTGGGAATCGACCGACTCCGAACTGGCCCGGGCGATCCTCCACAACTTCCTCCAGAGCGACCTGCCCCCGTACTGAGGTCCTCGACCGGGCTGATGGTGGGAAGCCGGCGGCGGTCTGGCACCCTTGATCGCCGTGTTGCAGGTGAATGGTCTCAAGGTCGAGGTGGGTGGGGTCACCCTCATCGACGGCGTGTCGTTCACCGTGCGCGCCGGAGAGAAGGTCGGCCTGGTGGGCCGCAACGGTGCCGGAAAGACCTCGATGCTCAAGGTGATCGGCGGCGCCAACGAGGCGGCGGGAGGATCGGTGTCCTTCCAGGGGGGCCTGGGCTATCTCCCCCAGGATCCCCGCCTCGACATGGTCCCGCCCGAGGTGACGGGGCTGAACCATGTGTTGTCGGGTCGAGGGTTCGCCGAGGCGTTGGAGCGGATGGCCAAGCTCCAACAGGCCATGGAGAACGACCCGACCCCTCGGGCCATCGACCGTTACACCAAGGCCATCGAGCGGTTCCGGATGGACGGCGGCTACGCGGCGGAGTCCGAGGTGCGTCGACTGGCGGCGGGAATCGGCTTGGCCGACGACAAGCTCGACCTGCCCTTGGGGGCCTTGTCGGGTGGGCAGCGCCGCCGGGTGGAGGTGGTGCGGATCCTCTTCGCCGGATCCGATGTGCTCCTCCTCGACGAACCGACGAACCACCTTGATGCCGACGCCAAGCTGTGGATGCTCGACTTCCTGGCCTCCTACCGGGGGGCTCTGATCGTGATCAGCCACGACCTGGACCTGCTCGACGAGGCGATAACCCGGGTCATCCACCTGGACCGGGGCGGCGACACCGCGACGGGCACCATGCACGAGTACAAGGGCACCTACACCCAGTACGTGACGGCCCGCGAGGCCGACGAGGTCCGCCTGGCCAAACAGATCGCCATGCAGGCCAAAGAGATCGACCGGATGCAGAACATCATCGACCGCTTCGGGGCCAAGGCCACCAAGGCGTCGATGGCCCACAGCCTCGAGAAGCGCATCGAGCGGCTCAAGGCCAGCGGCCCGGAATCGACGGTGGCTCGCAAGACCCTCAAGCTGCGTTTGCCCGAGCCGCCCCATTGTGCCCGCACGGTGCTGGAGGCGACCGATCTGGCGGTCAGCTACCCCGGTCTCGACGTGTTCGAGGACGTCACCTTCGACGTCGGCCGGGGGGACCGGATGTTGATCATGGGTCTGAACGGGGCGGGCAAGACCAGCCTGCTGCGGGTCCTGGCCGGGATCACCGAGCCGGTGATCGGATCGCACCGGTGGGGCATGGGTGTCTCGGTGGGCTACTACGCCCAGGAGCACGAAGGCATCCGGGCCGGAGCGTCTCTGGTCGACCACATGCGCGAGGCCGCCCCGGACCTAGGTGACGGTGAGCTGCGCGGCCTGCTGGGTATGTTCGGGCTGGTCGGCGACAAGGTGTTCCAGGACGCGTCGACGCTGTCGGGGGGCGAGAAGACCAAGCTGGCCCTGGCCCAGTTGGTGGGTGGCAAGCACAACGTGTTGTTGCTGGACGAACCCACCAACAACCTCGATCCCGGGTCGCGGACCGCGGTGGCCGATTCGTTGTCGAGTTGGGGTGGAACCCTGATCGTGGTCAGCCACGACGCCGAGTTCGTGGAGGCCCTCCAACCCGACCGGGCCCTGCTGATGCCCGACGGAACCATCGACCACTGGCACGACGACTTCCTGGAACTGGTCACCCTGGCCTGAGAAGTGGCTCCGGGCGTCAGGTCAGGTCGGTCAACAGTGGGTCCCGTCGGGCCCACGACGGTACCGGCGGGTCGAGGGAATGCTGGCTGGCCCTGGCCGCCCGTTGCTGGTCGCCCGCCTCATCCCAGGCCTGGGAGCATTCCATCCACGCGGCCGCGACCGGGTTCTGGCGTCGGGGCCTCGCCGCACCAGCGGCGACCTGCTGGCGGCTGAGGCGGGCGGCCTCGACCCCCAGGCGGGAGGCCCGGCGAACCCGTCGGGTGCTGTCGGACTGCCACGGCTGAGTCGGATCGGCGGTGACGTCCACGATCAGGTCATCGGATCCCACCTCGGGTCCGATGAGCGCCACCGCCTGGCGCCACCGTCGGTTGCCGGGCTCGACCGGGGCCAAGGCCAGGAGCCGGAGTGGGGTGCCGCGTCGGTGGACCCTCAACCAACAGGGGCGGTCACCCAGGCCCCCGAGGTGTACCACCAGGTGATGACCGTCATGGTCGGCCGAGATGAGCCAGCCGTCGACATCGGGATCGAAAAGCACCTCCAACGTCGGCGGAGCGGCCTGTTCGGCCGCCGCCACCATCTCATTCCGATACGTGACCAGGTCCAGCGGGCCGGCGGCGGCAGCAGCGGGTGGAAGTGGACCCGACACCGCGCCTCGGGCCCGTCCCGATCTGGCTGCCGCATCCATCCGGTTGAACCTGGCGGTCCGCAGGCGTCTCAGCCGGTCGGCCAGCGTGGGGTCGAGCTGGTGGAGGGACTTGGCCCAGCGGGCCTGTCGGATTCCGACGACCTCCAAGACCACAGGGTTCGTGTCCCAGTCGTCGGGTCCGAGCAATTCCCACCGCTCGATCCCCGCGGTGGCCAGGGCGAGGCCCGAGGGGCTCGGGTCCAGGCCGGGACCGAGGTCACCCGCCAGCGTCCCCATCTCGACCAGGGAGGCGGCCACCTCGAGGTCGGTGAGGTCGGGGCGGGTCAACTCGGCCAGGCCCAGGGCCAGACGGCCGAGGAGTGGGCCGGGACCGAAGGCGCCGGGCCGTACCCGCTGCGCGGAGGGCTCGGAGTCGGAGTGGCGATCGGTGTCACGGTCGCCGAGTCGTACCGACGTCTGCCCCACCGGCGACGGACCTCGAGGGCCGCTGCCGGAACCGGGTCCGCCGGCGCGGTCCAGCCAGGGGAGGAGGGCATCGGCGATCACCGGTCCGAGGATCAGCCGAGCCAATCGATGAGCGGGATCGTCGAGGGGGCGGGCCAAGGTGAGGGACAGGACCGTGTCGGGCTCGGCGGTGTCCACCGCCAGCTCGGCCGATCCGTCGAGCAGCTCCACCACCACCAGACCGGCGGGGCCGTCGGGTCGCTCGCCGGTCACCACCAGCAGTTGGTCGCTGAGGTTGGCTACCGCTTCGGCGGGGTCGATCACCGCTCCACCTCCCGGGCCTTGACCATGTCCTGGTCGGTGGCGTGGGCAGCCTGGTGCACGGCGTCGGCAAAGGTTCGCTCGATCCGTCGCAGCGCCACCGAACGGCGTTGTCGAACCGCGCCGGTCTCGGGGTCCTCGAAGCAGTCGAGCCTCCCGGCGTAGGCCAGCGCCGCCCACCTTGGGCCGTGGTGGGCGGCCCGAGAGCGGGGGGCGGGAACCGGGATTTCGGGGGCCAGAGCCAGTTCGGGGTGGTCGGACAGGTGGGACAGCACCAGCCCGGCCGAGGTGACCCACGCATCGCGGGTCGGCCGGTCGACAAGGTGGAGCTGGAGCACCCAGCGGACGAGCGGTGCGATGGCGTCATCACCGGTGGAGTCGATCCAAGGAACCGGGGTGCGGTCGTCCAGGTCGTTCGAGGGGTCGAAGTGGTCGGTGGCGTCCTCCCCGTCCACGCCTCCGCTCACCAGGCTGTCGAGGCGCTCCCGGCGGCCCGAGCGGAGCAGGTCGACGGCCGATGTGCGCAGGCAACGACGGGCGTAGCCGACCACGTTGTCGACAGGTCCTCGCTCGTCATCGGGGGATCGACCCTGGATCTGGGACCACACCTTGACCAGGACCTGCTGGCAGAGGTCGTCGACCTGGTCGGGCCCAGCCGGTAGGCCCAGACCTCGTAGCTCGGATGCCGCGGCGGCCCTCCCGTCGGGCCCCAGGCAGAATCCCTGGAGAGCGTCGACAGCCACCGCCCGGTCCTGGTCAGGGTCACTGTTCCCCCGGTGCATCTCGGACCGTTCTCGGCGGGACCGGCCGGATCGCCGGAGGGGGTCGGAGGTGACGTCGGGCATCACCAGCACGGTACGACGCCGCGGTGACAGTTGCCGGTCGAATCGACACCCCGGATCGGGTGTGCGCCCGTCACGAAACAATTTTCAGGAATCTGATGAATGGACCCCTGACAACCGGGCCCGGCCGCCGTCGATGGGCCATGACAAACAAATCCAAAACCAACCCCCGTCCCCTGCCCGACTCCGACACCGTCTCGGCCGATACCCCCGAAACCCCAGTTGGTCCGCTGCACCTCTACGTGCTGTTGGACCGGTCGGGGTCGATGGAGGCCATTCGAGCCGAGGTGATCGGCGGCTTCAACGCCTTCGTGGCCGGCCAGCAGATCAACGGCGCCGACGCCCGACTCACCCTGGTCCAGTTCGACACCGAGGACCTGGCCGAGACGGTGATCGATGATCTGCCGATCCGCAAGGTCAAGCCCCTCACCCGGGCCCGGTTCCAGCCCCGGGGCGGCACCCCCCTGATGGACGCCACCGCCCACCTGATCGCCCGGGCCCGGGCCGCGGTCGGCGAGGACACCGCCGAAGGCCAGGTGGTGGTGGTGACCATCACCGACGGGCTCGAGAACGCCAGCCGCGAGTTCACCCGCTCCGACATCCGCGAGATGGTGGGCGAGCGCGAGGCCGCCGGCTGGACCTTCGTTTACCTGTCGGCCGGGCTCGACGCCTACGACGAGGCAACGTCGTTCGGCTACGCCGCCGGGTCGGTTCAGGCCTGGGCCCCCGATGCCGAAGGTGCCCTGCTGGCCTTCTCCTCTCTGGAGATGGCCGTCTCCGGGCACCGCCAGAAGCTGCGTTGCGCCGCCCCGATCGATTCCCACGACATGTTCGAGGGGGCCAAGCCGGCCGAGGCCGACCGGCGCCGCAAGCGGGGCGATCACCGCTGATCGGCCATGCCTGGTCCGAGGGGCGAGCCGGTCAGCGGGCCAGGGGCCTGAGCAAGAACCCGACCAACCGGAACACGCCGACCGTCACCGCCCCCACGATGGGGGCGAGGAACGCCACGACGGCCACCGTCGTCATGATGAAGGCCACCCCGATCTTGAAGAAGGTCACCCCGATCTTGAAGAGGACGGGGGCCGCGGCCACCGTCAAACGCCACAAGAGCGGGGCCAGCACCACGAAGACGACCAGCGCCACGACGGCCAGGACCAGGCCCACGAACACCGCGAACCCGATGGCGAGCACCAGGGCCACCGTCAGGGCCACCACCCACGCGACGGGCACGGCCAGCGCCACGCCCATGGCCATCAGGCCCGTCTGGCCGTAGATCCCGCGGGTGGTCGCCCAGGTGAAACCGCGGGTGAGGACGGCCCCGATCACCGCCAAGGCGAGGGCCCCGACAACGATCCGGTGGGCCGCATCGGGGTGACCAAAGCCGGTGAAGGCCCAGCTGGTGATGCTCCACGTCGGATAGCCAGTGGTGACCACACGGCCGATGTGGAGCATCACCAGCTGGGCCACCAGGACCCCGACCCCAACCCAGGCACCGCGGGTGAGTCGTCGGTCGACGTCGACGGCGACCCTCTCGTGGGTGACGGAGTTGTCGAGTAGCGCGCCGAGGCTCACCGGGTCTGGTTCCTCACCAGTCCCAGCGGACGAGCTCGTAGACGATGCCGGCGTCGGCCTGGTCGGGCAGCCGTTGGATCCCGAAGATCACGGGGTCCAACAGGACGGCGGCCACCCCACCAGCTGACATGACCGCGGCGCGGGCCGTGCCGGCGGCGAAACGTCCTAGTGAACCGGCCAGTGAACCGGCCAGCGCTCCGGCTCGCTCGGACGCGGCACGGGTGGTGTGGGCGGCGCCGGGATGCAGGATCAGGTCCTCGAGATCGGTGGGGGCCAGGGCAACCGGCGCCTCGGCGACCGGTACCGGCAGATGCGAGGGGGCGAGATCCTTGGGAATCTCGTGGGCGACCAGCACGTCGTCGAAGTGGATCGGCGCCCGGTTCAGGCGGGTCAGGTGACGGCGAGCCTCCCGAGGGATCGGGAAGCGACCATTGCGGTGAAGGGGATCATGCTCGAGTGGGGTCAGCACCCAGTCGGTCCGTGGCCCGGCGTAGAGACGGGGCCGGGGCGACACGATGGTCGGTCCCAGACAGGTGATGGGCGACCGGGCGCGCTCGGCCGCGGCCACGGTGCACCCGATCTGGCGGTCGATCTCGGCCAGTCGGGCCGGTGACAACTTCAGGTGGCGACCGCCGGCCACGAGCAGATCGGTCGAGGTGGACTGTGGAGACGACATGGCGGCCCTCCGGTCGCGTTGGGGTGTTCCAACTACCGGTATCAACCAGCCGTGACAGCCATAACCGTCATGCCACTGGTCGACATTTGGTCTGACCCACCCTGGCCGCGACTGCGACTGGACCTATCCGCTAACGCTCTTGTGGACGGCCGAGATCAGGAAGGGCTTGGGGCGGTTGAGGAGGCGGGCGGCCTCGGAAACGGCGTCGTCGGGGGTTGCGCCCTCGTGGACCAGCCAGGCGGCCGCCACGGTGGGGGTGCGGTTCTGGGCCTGGACGCAGTGGACGAAGACGTGGCGTCCCTCGGCCTTGAGCGCGGCGATGCCGTCGACCACTTCGGCCAGCAGCAGGACCAGGTTGGGGTTCTCGGCCTCGGTGGTGTCCAACAGCCCGATCACGTGGTGCTCGACCCCGGTGGGCACGTCGTCGGTGCCCATGCGGCACAGCGAGATCACCGTGTCGACGCCGTCGTCGAACGCTTCGGCCAGGGCGTGCACGTTGCCGAAATCGACCCCGCCGATGGTGGTGCGCCGGGGCCGGTCGGCGAAGTGCGTCTGGTAGTAGTCGACCAACTTGGCCACGCCGGGCCAATCCTGGGCTCCCGGTCGGCCTCCGTTGAATGCCCGGCGGGCCATGCGCTCCAGGTCGGCGGCGTCGAGGGTGGGTTCCCCGTACACCCGGTGGCCCCGCAGCAGGCGACGCCATGAGAAGGGCACCGCGGTCGCTCCCCACCGGGCGCCCAGCAGCGCCCCGGCGATGGCCGCCACGGTGTCGGTGTCGGACCCGCCTCGCACGGCTCGTTCCAGTGCCAGGCGAAGGTGGTCTCCCGGTCGGTCTCCGTGGGGTACCGGGGTCGCGCAGGCCGCGGCCAACGCGGCCTGGAAGGCGTTGACCACCCATCCGTTGTTCCGGTGGAAGTCGACCGGCTCCGCGGTGGCGGCCTCGTCGATGAGGGCCTCCCACCGGGACCGCCGGTCGTCAGGGAGGTGGACCAGGCCGGCCCGAACCGCGTCGGCCCAGTCCCAGTGGTGGCGGGAGTCCGGGGCGTGGTGGATGGTGTGGTCGATCGCCACCGACCACAGCACGCAGGCGTCCTCGCAGTCGTCACCGGGGTGGGTGAGGGCCGATATCGCCCGGGCCAACTCGGCGATGGCTTCGGGGTCGCCGGGGTGGGCCAGCGCCACCGGGCCGGTGCGCATCAGGCTGCCGTTGCCCGCTGATCCGGGCTTGGAAGTCAGGTGAGCGGCGGCGACCTCGGCCAGGGGACCGGATTGCCCCAGTACCGCCCGGGTCTGGTTGCCGACGTCGGCGGGATCGCTGGCGTACCACGCTCGGAACCCGGCCTCGATGCTCTCCAACCGCGGGCCGCCTTCGGCCAGCGGGGTGAGGATGGCCAAGGCCATCTGGGTGTCGTCGGTCCATTCGCCCGGCTTCCAACCGAAGCTACCGCCCCCCTTCATCAGTACCGGGGTGTCGGCGCCCAGGGGCGGTCCGAACTCGTAGCCGGCGCCGAGGGCGTCGCCGCAGGCCGAGGCCAGCACCACACCGGCTGCTCGGTCGGCTCGGACGGGAACGGGGACGGGCTGGTCGGTCGTGGTCATGTCGGTGGGTAGGGCTCGAGGCCCTCGGTCTCCTGTTGGTGGCGGATGAAGGCGATGACGGCGTCGATCTGCTCGGCGCTCAGTCCGGGGACCGGTGCCATGTCGCCGAAGTCCCAGTGGTGGGCGCGGGCGCCCTGGGTGACGGCGGCCCGGAAGGAGTCGTCGGGATGGTGCCCGGCCTCATAGACCTGGGACAGGTGTGACGGACCCTGGTCGGTGCCCCGCAGGTCGGTTCCATGGCAGGACGCGCAGTGCTGCTCGTACAGGGCTCGGCCCTCGGAGTCGGCGGGGGACTCGGAGGCCGATGTGGATGGCGGGTCTGAGTCCTTGGAGCAGGCCCCGGTCAGGAGCACCAAGACGGTGAGGAGGAGGCCCGCTGCCATCTGCGGTCGGGGTGAACGTGCGCGCACCGCCTGAACGTAGCGCCCGCCGACGGGGTGGAGGTCGGAACTACCCGGCGTCGACCAACTGGTTCTCGGCTTGGCGGGTGGCCGAGGAAGCCCGGAGGCGACGGGCCACCGAGGGAATCTCGACCAGTCGGCGGAACTCGTTGGCTCCCGCCACGTGAACCCGGGCGCCGTCGCGGGTGCGGACGGTGGCCGAGCACGGGACGTGGTTGAGCAGACCGACCTCGCCCACCCAGTCATCGGGTCCGAGGGTGACGATGTGGTCGGTTCCGTCGGGCTGGTGGTGGACCACCTCCACCTCGCCTGCTTCCACGATCACGAACTGGCGGGGCAGGCCGTCCTGCACCATCAGGACACGCCCAGGTGAGGCATCGATCGGGGTCAGCAGGCGGGCGATCAGGTCCAGCTCCGGATCGTCGCACTCGGAGAAAAGGTCCAGCGCCTTCAGGTCGTACACGTCGGACATGGAGAACCTCCACGGGGGATACTTCTTGCTAGCAATCATGCCCCATGGCGCTTGCAATAGTACGCAAACGTGGCCGAATTCACTCTCCGCCTATAGATGCCTACGATCCGTCAGGATGATGGGCGGTGCCGGTCAGCGTTCGCGGTGCATGGCGGCCCGCAGGGCTTCCACCGCGGCCTCGGGGTCCTCGACCTGGACCACCACGTTGGTGAAGGCCTCGTCGTGGAGCGAGATCACCACCACCCTCGGGGCCCGCCCGACCAGCCACAGATCCTTCTCCCCGTGGGAGCGGTAGGTGCCGGCCGTCATCACCCCGGGCAGGTAGGTGCCGGGCATCCGGAAACCGATCCTGACCGCGTTGCGCTCGGCCACCCCCACCGCGCTCACCGACGATACGGGAACGTCGATCCCCCGGCTGAGAGCCCAGAACCTCATGAACCCGACCGGGCGAACCAACAGCCGGTCGTCGGGGGTGACACCCACCGCCGCCAGGTTGGGGCTGGCCAGGCTGGTGGCCACGCACCCACCGAGCAACACCAGGACCGCCCCCACCGCCCAGCCCAGACCGCTGGGCATGGCAAAACCCACTGCCCACATGGCAGCCCCCAAGCCGACGATGGCCATCACCAGGGCGATCACACCCGGGGACCGGGTGTTGGGGGTCACCGGCGGTCAGCCCTTGGCGCCGAGGTTGACCGGCGTGGTCACCTGGGCGAAGAAGTCGTGGCCCTTGTCGTCCACCACGATGAAGGCCGGGAAGTCCTCGACCTCGATCCGCCACACCGCTTCCATGCCCAACTCGGGGTACTCGAGCACCTCCACCTTGCGGATGCAGTCCTGGGCCAGGCGGGCGGCGGGGCCACCGATCGAACCGAGGTAGAAACCGCCGTGGGCGGCGCAGGCGTCGGTCACCTGCTGGGACCGGTTGCCCTTGGCCAGCATCACCAGGGATCCACCGGCGGCTTGGAACTGCTCGACGTAGGAGTCCATGCGCCCCGCGGTGGTGGGTCCGAAGCTGCCCGAGGCGTAGCCCTCGGGGGTTTTGGCCGGACCGGCGTAGTACACGGGGTGGTCCCGCAGGTACTGGGGCATCTCGCCCCCGTCGTTCAACAACTCGGCGATCTTGGCGTGGGCGATGTCGCGGGCCACGACCACGGTGCCGGTCAACGACAGCCGGGTCTTGACCGGGTAGCGAGTGAGCTGGGCCCGGATCTCGTCCATGGGCCGGTTCAGGTCGACCTGGACCACGTCACCGCCCAGGTCGTCGTGGGTGACCTCGGGCAGGTACTGGGCCGGGTGGCGCTCCAACTCCTCCAGGAACACCCCGTCGGCGGTGATCTTGGCCAGGGCCTGGCGGTCGGCCGAACACGACACCGCGATGGCCACCGGGCACGAGGCGCCGTGACGGGGGAGGCGGATCACCCGGACGTCGTGGCAGAAGTACTTGCCACCGAACTGGGCTCCGATGCCGAAGGCCTGGGTAAGGGCCAGGACCTCGGCCTCCATGTCCAGGTCCCGGAACCCGTGACCAGACGGCGAACCCTCGGTGGGGATGGTGTCGAGGTAGCGGGCCGAGGCCAGCTTGGCCGTCTCCAGGGCGAACTCGGCCGACGTGCCGCCGATCACCACCGCCAGGTGGTAGGGCGGGCAGGCCGAGGTGCCCAGCAGCCGCAGCTTCTCGTCGAGGAACTTGAGCAGCGCCTTGTGGTTGAGGACCGCCTTGGTCTCTTGGAACAGGTAGCTCTTGTTGGCCGAACCGCCGCCCTTGGCCATGAACAGGAACTTGTAGGCGTCGCCGTCGACGGCGCTGATCTTTATCTCGGCCGGCAGGTTGTTGCCGGTGTTCTTCTCGTCCCACAGCGTGAGAGGCGCCATCTGGGAGTAGCGAAGGTTGTCGTCCTGGTAGGTGTCGAACACCCCGCGAGCCAAGGCCGCCTCGTCGCCCCCGCCGGTCAGTACGAACTGGCCCTTCTTGCCCTTGACGATCGCGGTGCCGGTGTCCTGGCACATCGGCAGGACACCACCCGAGGAGATGTTGGCGTTCTTCAACAGGTCGAGGGCCACGAAGCGGTCGTTGGCCGACGCCTCGGGATCGTCGAGGATGCGGGCCAACTGGGCCAGGTGGCCGGGTCGCAGGTAGTGGGCGATGTCGTGCATGGCCTGAGAGGCCAGGGCGGTCAGAACCCGGGGCTCCACCGTCAAGAAGGAGTGGCCGGCCGCCTCCACCGTCGACACCCCGTCGATGTCGAGGCGACGGTAGGTGGTGGCGTCGGGGCCGAGGGGCAGGAGTTCGGTGAAGTCGAAGTCGCTCATCGACGTCGAGGGTAGGTCCGAGCGTGGGTGAGGGGCCATCCGGCCCCGACGCTCCGCTGAGGCGATAGACCGGAACCATGAAGACCTCCCCGCCCTCCGTGCCCGCCGACGTAGGTAGTAGCGCGGCGGCCACCCGGATCGAACACGACACCATGGGGGAGGTGACGGTGCCGGCCTGGGCCCTGTGGGGAGCTCAGACCCAGCGGGCGGTCGACAACTTCCCCATCTCGGGTCAGAGGATCTCGCATCGGCTCATCTGGGCTCTGGCCACGATCAAAGCAGCGGCGGCCGAGGTCAATGCCGAGTCCCTGATGGTCCCGACGGTTGACGAGAAGGTGGCAACCGCGGTGGTGGCGGCGGCGGAGCGGGTGGCGGCGGGGGAGTTGGACCAGCATTTCCCTGTCGATGTGTTCCAGACCGGGTCGGGGACCTCGTCGAACATGAACACCAACGAGGTGATCGCCCGGCTGGCTTCCGAGACGCTGGGTACCCCGGGGGCCGTTCATCCCAACGACCACGTCAACGCCTCCCAGTCCTCCAACGACGTGTTCCCGACCGCCATCCAGATGGCGGCGGCCCGCGCCCTCACCGTCGACCTGCTGCCGG
>JAGQSO010000171.1 GCA_020439505.1 Acidimicrobiales bacterium | reverse complement strand
CGGACTTCGCCGCCGAACACGCAGACATCTCCACCGGCGGGATCGGGAAGTTCTCGGACTGGACCCTCACCGTGGTGCGCACCGAGTTGGGCAAGGCGATCATCGACCGCATGATCGCGGCGGGCCGGATAGTCACCCGTCCGGCCGAGGAGGACGACCCCGACGCCATCAAGTTGATGGCCCGTCTCAGCCGTAATAGCCGTAACCGCTGGCCCGAGACCGCCATCGGGTTCCCCAAACGGATGCCGCCCCCGCCCCCCAAGAAAGCCAAAGCCCCGCCGGTGTGAACCTGTGACTCCGTAGGGCTTCCATCGGGAGATGTGTGGGTGCAGACTGTTTTCATGACCACTTCGCCCAAGTCCCCCCGCAAGATCGCCGCGGTTCCGGTGGCGCTGTCGATGGTGTTTGTCGCTGGTTGCGGCAAGGCCGCTGAGAAGGTGGCGGAGAAGGCCACCGAGGAGGCGATCGAGAACGAGGTCGGCGGTGATGCCAACGTTGATCTGAACCCCGACGGCGGAATGAAGATCGAGACCGAGGACGGCTCCTACAGCGCCGATGGCGAAGGCAACGTAAACATCGAGACCGAGGACGGTTCCTACTCGTCGTCGGCCGAACTCCCCGAAGGGTGGCCCGAGGACGTGCCGGTGCCGGCCGGCCTGAAGATCCAGATGGGCTCTTCGGCCGACACCCCCCAGGGGCTCATGTTGACCGTGAACGGCACCGTAACCACCGCTCCGGACAAGGTCATGGCCGACCTCAAGAAGGAGCTGTCGGGCTGGGAGATGACCCAGGAGTCGGTCATCGACCAGGCCGGAACCAAGATGGCCAACGCCAACTGGACGCTCGACGGCCGCGAGGTGGTCCTCTCGGCCACCGATATGGGTGACGGCACCGTCCAGGTGATGGTTGCCCACACCGCCCCGACGGAGTAGCCGAGGGAGCGGCTGGCGCGATCTTGACCGGCGGGTCAAGACACGGGAGCCCTCGCCCAAGAAAAGAAGCCAGCGGCCTCCTAGAACGCTCGACGCGGCGCGGCCAGCCTACGGCTGTTCCGGGGTCCCCAATTTTCTTGCGGGTTGGCTCCAGGGCGGTGGACCAGTGACCCTCGCTCAGGTCAGGTCGTGACCGGCATTCTCAATTCTCGACGGCACCGATGTCGCAGCCTCCTCGTCCATCACCGTTGCTGTCGAGGCCGCGGGTAACCCCTCGAACGTCGATGGATGCGTCAGCGCACAGAGTCTCGTCGAGTGGGATCGCGTCGCGTAGCGGTGACGTGGACGATGCGGTCAGCGCATGGCTGAGCCGGTCGTAGGTGGCTTCGGCCGGCCCGGAGCTGTCGCTGGGGCTGGTGGGCCCCCCACAAGGCGTCTCAAGATGGACAAAGCCATGGGACACGGGAACGTTCCCCGCGCATCGGGCCTGATCAGCCGGGTCGACACCAACGATGAGCGCTGCGCTTCCAGCCAGGTGGGTCTGACCCGAGCCCGTGGTATTGATGGCTGTCGATGACCCGAAGCAGGTCGGTTGGCCGCTGAAGCAGAGTTGGCTCGGAGCGATGCTGGCGCGGATTGCAACCAGTGTTCCGGCATTTAGAACTGCTCCGGCCGGATTGTCAGAGGTGAGGATTGAGTCGATCACGATCGCAGAGCCGGACGCCGTGACGTTCAGCGCAGGTAGCGCACCGAGTGGCCACGCGTTGGCCTCGATGATGGACTGCTCCACGAGGAGGGTTCCATCGACCTGTAGCCAGATCGGCTGTTCGATGCCTTCCATCGGACGGATCTGGGTCATGACGAGCTTGGCACCGCCCGCCACGGTCAGGTGTAGGCCACTGACGCGGGTCCCATGATCGCCCGTGATGCGCACGTCACCGGTGATCACGGCTTCGACGCTGCTGTAGTAGCGGCTGGGCTCTGGGCCGGTTCCCTCGCCAGGCGGTAGTTCCTCGTCGAGGTTGGGGAGAGCGATGTCGGCCCCTGTGGGAGAGGCGTTGGCCTCGTCGATTGCGGCGGCGAGGGTGCACAGCTGGCCGTCTGCCTCGGTTGCGCACCTACGGTCGCCCGGGGCCGCGTCCCGTCCTACGCCGTCGGAGGTGACGCGGATCTGTAGGCGAGGGGGCGGTGGATCACACGCCGTGAGGGTGCCCAGCAGTGCCGAGGCGGCGAGGGGCAGGATGAACAGACGATGCTTCGCCATTTCGTCTCTCCGCGTTTGCCCCCGCCCGGACAGTACCTGGGTTGCTCGACTATGACTAGAGCCCTTCCTCGAACCTGACGGTCTGTTGGTCGGCTGCATTGGGACCGGGAGCGGCTGGCGCGATCTTGACCGGCGGGTCAAGATACGAGGATGGACCTGAGCTACCCCGCTGAAGCCGAAGAGTTCCGCGTCGAGATCCGCGCCTGGCTCGAGTCGAACCTGCCGGCCGGCTGGTTCGACGACGGCTTCGAGATGACGCCCGAGGAGAAGAAGGCGTTCAACGAGGAGTGGCCGTCCAAGCTGTTTGCCGGCGGTTGGATATGCGCGTCGTGGCCGAAGGAATATGGCGGCAAGGGCCTGTCGACCATGCAGAACGTGGTGCTGGCCGAGGAGTTCGCCCGGGCCAAGGCACCGATGCGGGCTGACTTCTTCGGTGACACCCTGGTCGGGCCCACCATCCTCCAGCACGGCACCGAAGAGCAGAAGAAGTACTTCCTGCCCAAGATCATGAAGGGCGAGATGGCCTGGTGCCAGGGCTTCTCCGAACCCGACTCCGGCTCTGACCTGGCCTCGCTCAAGACCACCGCGGTCCTCGACGGCGAGGAGTGGGTGATCAACGGGCAGAAGGTGTGGACCACCCAGGCCCAGTTCGCCGACTACTGCTTCGTGCTGGCCCGCACCGATCCCGACGTCAAGAAGCAGGCCGGTATCTCCTACCTGCTGGTGCCGATGAAACAGGACGGCATCGAGGTGCGCGGTATCGTGCAGCCCGACGGGACCGCGGAGTTCAACGAGGTGTTCTTCACCAACGCCCGCTGCCCCAAGGAGAACGTTGTCGGCGGCGTCAACGGCGGTTGGACGGTGGCCAACTCCACCCTCAGTCACGAGCGCGGCATGTCGGCCACCACCGGCTACCGACGCTTCCAGCAGGAGTACGAGTTGATGGTGGCCGAGGCTCAGCGCAACGGAGCCATCGACGACCCGATGATCCGCCAGGGACTGGCCCGCTACTACACCAAGATCCAGATCCTGCGCTTCAACGGCCTGCGCTCACTGACCCAGACCCTCAACAAGACCAAGGACATGGGAGTGATCGCCCTCGGGCTCACCAACAAGATGTTCTGGTCCGAGATGCACCGCGACGCCATGGAGCTGGGCCTGAACATCTTCGGTGCCGCCTCGATGCTGGTGTCCACCGGCCCCGCCGGTGGCAACTGGCCGGCGGTGATGCGGGCCAAGGGCCGCGACACCTACAAGCCGAGCCCGATGATGTCGTCGTTCTTCTTCTCCCGCTCTGAGACCATCTGGGGCGGCACCGCCGAGATCCAGCGCAACATCGTCGGCGAGAAGTTCCTCGGCCTCCCACGCGAACCCAAGGCCCCGGGCGAGAAATAGCCCTAACGTCCGGGGTCAGCCGTCAGGTGCCTGGCCGGTAGGTCAGCCGTCGCGATCAGCCGACGGCGTGTTCTCTCGGCGCCGGTGGGGTCACCCAGTGGAATGGCGGACGTTCCAGAGCCACTCGACCAAGGCCTGCTTGCCGTGGGCCTGAGTCGGCCCGGTGATCATGTTGTCGAGACCGCCGCCCAGGGCCATGAGCTTGTAGGTGGTGTCGGCAGTGGTGATCCGGATGTCGCCCGTCTCTGCCTTCAAGAACTCACCGAAGCCGCCGCCGAATCCGTCCACCGACGACCTGACCACGTCGGTCGGGCTGATCGACACCGGCGGACCGGACGCCTCGGCCCTTCGGTTCGTCGGCACCATGACCAGGCGGCCCGGAGTGACCCCGATGGCGTAGCTGACCGCCGAGAAGGCTTTGCGATGCGTCGCATGTACCACCCCGATCAGTTCCTCGCCGGGAATCAGGTGGGGCCTCACCGCCTCGG
>JAGQSO010000023.1 GCA_020439505.1 Acidimicrobiales bacterium | reverse complement strand
GGTTCGCTGCGGATCCAGACCCTCGACGCCCCTCTGGTCGCCCCCGGCTCGCCCAACCTGCTCGACGCCGACCCACCCCTGCCCGACCTGGACCGAGGCTGGCACGTATTGCTGGCCGACAACTGCTGGGGAACCAACTTCCCCATGTGGATCGAGGGCGCCGCCCGCTACCGGGTGCGGATCACCTGGCGGGCGTCGTCACGGCGAGGGTGATCAGGCCACCACGAAGTTGACCATCTTGGCGGGGACCGCGATCACCTTGCGGACCGTGGCCCCCTCCAACAGGGCAGCGACCTTCTCGTCGGCGCGGGCCGCGGCCTCCAGGGCGGCGGCATCAGCGTCGGTCGGTACCGAGATGCGGCCACGGACCTTGCCGTTCACCGACACCGGTACCTCGACGGTGTCGTCGGTCAGCCACGCCGGGTCGGCCACCGGGAACGGCTCGTAGGCCAGCGACGAATCGTGGCCCAGGCGGGACCACAACTCCTCGGCGATGTGGGACGCCACCGGGGCCAACAACAGGGCCAGGGGCTCGGCCACCGAGCGGGGAACCCCGCCGTCGGGGAAGGCCGCGGTTAGGTGGTTGGTGAGCTCGGTGATCCGGGCGATCGAGGTGTTGAACCGCAGCGTCTCCATGCCGTCACGAACGGCGTCGGTCGTGCGGTGCAGGGCGCGGGTGGTCTCGTCGTCAGGGTCGGCCTCGGCGACGCGCAACGCCCCGGTCTCCTCGTCGACGAACAGCCGCCACACCCGTTGCAGCAGCCGGTACATCCCCACCACCGCAGTGGTGTCCCACGGCCGACTCACATCGAGCGGTCCGCTGAACATCTCATAGAGGCGCAAGGTGTCAGCGCCGTAGCGCTCACACATGTCGTCGGGGGCCACCGCGTTCTTGAGCGACTTGCCCATCTTGCCCAGCTCCCGGCGCACCTCGGTGTCGCCCAAGAACCAGCGGCCGTCACGCTCGGTCACCTCGGAGGCCTCGACGTAGAAGCCCCGCTCGTCGAGGTAGGCGTAAGCCTGGATCATGCCTTGGTTGAACAGGCGCCGGAACGGCTCGCGCGACGACACGTGCCCCAAGTCGAACAGCACCTTGTGCCAGAACCGGGCGTAGAGCAGGTGCAGCACCGCGTGCTCCACCCCGCCCACGTAGAGGTCGGTGCCGCCGCAGTCGTCCCCCGACGTCGGGCCCATCCAGTAGCGCTCGTTGACGGGGTCCACGAAGGTATCGGCGTTGGCGGGGTCGCAGTAACGAAGCTCGTACCAGCACGATCCCGCCCAGTTCGGCATCGTGTTGACCTCGCGCCGGTAGGCCTGAGGTCCGTTCCCGTCGCCGAGATCGACGGTCACCGTCGTCCAATCCTCCACCCGGCCCAGCGGCGGCTCGGGCTCGGAGTCCTCGTCGTCGGAGGTGCGGGGGGTGAAGTCCTCCATCGGGGGAAGGACCACCGGCAGCGCGGACTCCGGCAGGGCGCGGGGTTCACCGTCGGGACCGAACACGATCGGGAACGGCTCGCCCCAGTAGCGCTGGCGGCTGAACAACCAGTCCCGCAGCTTGAACTGGACCGTACCGGTGCCCAGTCC
>JAGQSO010000170.1 GCA_020439505.1 Acidimicrobiales bacterium | reverse complement strand
CTGGTGCTCGCCGGCCCCCGTACCCGAGAGCGCGCCGAGGAGGCCGCCGAACTCACCCGCGGCCGGACCGGCCGTAGCTGCGAGGTGTTTGCCTGGAAGTCCGCCCGATGGGAGGCGTGGATCGCCTCGGCGCCCATCGGTCCCCCCGCCGACGACCGACCGATCCTGCCCAACTTGTTGTTCACCTCGGGAACCACGGGACGCCCCAAGGCGACCGAACTTCCCCCTAACGTCTTCCCTCGCTGCGGGTCGTGGTCCGAATTCCTCACCGCCACCGGGTCGAACCGGTTCGTAGGGCTGGGCCGACACCTGGTCGTCGCCCCCATTCACCACACCGGTCCGCTCAACGCGGTCCGGGCCCTGGCGGTAGGAACGCCGGTAGGGGTGTTGGACCGGTTCGACCCGGGACGCACGCTGGCGGCGTTGGAGGCTTGGCAGATCGGATCGACGACGCTGGTGCCCACCCACATGTCGAGACTCCTCGCCCTTCCTCCTGACACCCGTTCGTCGGCGGACCTCCCGAGCCTCCGGCTGGTGTTCCAGACTGGCTCCGCCTGCCCGGTCGAGGTGAAGCGGGCCATGATCGACTGGTGGGGCCCCGTGTTTCTCGAGGCCTACGGCGGCACCGAGGTGGGTGTCACCTGCTCCATCTCCAGCCAGGACTGGCTCGGCCACCCCGGATCGGTGGGCCGGGCCGTGAATCCCTATGAGGCGGTGGTGGTCGACGACGACGGCACCGAAGTACCAGCGGGCGAGGAGGGTCGCCTCTACTTCCGTGACACCACGGGCCGGGGCATCGTTTACCACGACGATCCCGAGCGCTCTGCCGCCGCCCACCTGTCCCCTGGCCTGTTCACCCTGGGCGAGATCGGGCGGGTGGACGGTGACGGCTGGGTCTACGTGACCGACAGAGCATCGGACATGGTGGTGACCGGCGGCGTCAACGTGTACCCGGCCGAGGCGGAGGCGGTGATGATGGCCCACCCCGCCGTCACCGACGTCGCCGGGGTGGGCATCCCCGATGACGATCTGGGCGAGATCATGGTGGCGCTGGTCGTGCTGGACCCATCCACCCCGCCTCCCCCGACCGGCGAGTTGTTGACGTGGTGCCGGGAGCGACTGTCGGCCTACAAGTGTCCCCGGCAGCTGATGATCGTCGGTTCGTTGGACCGCAACGCCCTCGGCAAGTTGAACAAGCGCGAGCTACGGGCGCGCTTCATCGCCGATCGGCCAACCGACGGTCCCGGGCCACGGACCCGGCCCGGGACCACGACGGATGATCAGCCGTAGCTGACCTCGTAGCCCTTGAGGGCGTTGAGCCAGCCCGAACGCAGGCGGGACGGTTCGGCCAGTTGGGTGATGTCGGGGAGATGATCCGCTATGGCGTTGAACATCAGGTTGATCTCGACCTTGGCCAGGTTGGCACCCACGCAGTAATGGGCACCGCCGCCGCCGAATCCGACGTGGGGGTTGGGGTCACGAGTGATGTCGAAACGGTGGGGATCCTCGAACACCGTCTCATCGAAGTTCGCCGAGGAGTAGACGAGCCCGACCCTCTGGCCGGCCTTGATCTCCTGACCGCCCACGACGGCATCGGCCAGCGCGGTCCGCTGGAACATCACCACCGGGGTGGCCCAGCGCACGATCTCGTCGGCGGTGGTGGCGGGTCGCTCGGCCTTGTACAGCTCCCACTGGTCGGGGTTCTGCATGAAGGCGTGCATGCCGTGGCTGATGGCGTTCCGGGTGGTCTCGTTGCCGGCGACCGCCAACACCAGGATGAACCAGGCGAACTCCTCGGACGAGAGGGTCTCATCGGAGCTGGCCGCAACCAGCTTGGTGATGATGTCGTCGGCCGGGTTCGCCCTCCGCTCCTCACCGATGGTGGCGGCGTAGCCGAGGATCTCGGCCGCGGCCACCGCAGGATCGACGTCGAAGTCCGGGTCGTCGTAGGCCATCATCTGGTTGGACCAGTCGAAGATCTTGCGACGGTCCTCCTGGGGGAAGCCCATCAGGTCGGCCAGAGCCTGCAACGGGAGCTCGCAGGCCACGTCGTCGACGAAGTTGCCCTGGCCCTTGGCCTTGGCCTCGGTGACGATGCGGATGGCCCGCTCGCGCAGGGAGTCCTCGATCTTGGCCACCCCCCGAGGGGTGAAAACGCCGCGAGCGACGATGCCGCGGACCTTGGAGTGGTGGGGGTCATCCATGTTGATCAACATGTTGCGCTGGATGTCGCGCTCGTCCTTGCCGAGGTGCCCCTCGAACTTGACGATGGCCGTGTTCTCCTCGCTCGACCATCCCTCCCGAGCCGACGAGATCTCCTTGACGTCCTCCCAGCGGGTGGCCAGCCAGATGCCCCCGTCCTCGAAGCTGGAGTCCTCCTTGGTCTGAGGGTTCCAGTACAGCGGCCGATTCTGACGCAACCAGGCGAACTCTGGCATCGGCACCCCACCCTGAATCAGGTCGGGATCGGTGAAATCGGTACCGTGGGCCACCGGGCAACGGGGCACATCAGTCGGGTTGGAAACGGTGTCAGTCATGGCGTCAATCCTCCACGTCGACGTCCATGAGCGTCTGGAGACGCTCGGTTGATTCGATGCACTCTTCGACGAGGTCGAAGACCACGTCCTTCGCTGGACGCGCCTTGTTCATGCGCCCCACGATCTGTCCCACCGGGTTGAACTGCACATCCTTGGCCTGCTCGGGGTAGCGGTGCCCCCTTTGCACGGCGTTCGAGGTGACCATGAACTGCATGGGCATCCCCAACGGCTTCGGGTTCCCCTCTTGATCCCAGGCCTCGGTCCACTCGTTGCGCAGCATCCGGCACGGCTTGCCGGTCCATGAGCGCGAGCGGAGGGTGTCCTTGCTGGTGGCCTCGAACAGGCTCGCCATCTGAGCCGGCGGTACGTCCGCCTCGTCGACGGTCAGCCAGAGAGATCCGGTCCACACGCCCTGGGCTCCCATCGCCAGGGCCGCCGCCATCTGACGCCCCGATCCGATTCCGCCGGCGGCCAGCATCGGGGTGTCGCCCAGCACGTCGAGCACCTCGGGCCACAGCACGATGGATCCGATCTCGCCGGTGTGTCCGCCGCCCTCTGTGCCCTGGGCGATGATGATGTCGACGCCGGCGGCCTTGTGTCGGGCTGCCTGGGCCGCCGAGCCGCACAGAGCAGCGATGACCTTGCCCCGCTCGTGCACCTTCTCGATCACGTCCGGTGGCGGCGTCCCGAGGGCGTTGGCCAGCAGCACACACTTGTCGTGGGACAAGGCGATATCGGCTTGGGGGCCCGCGATGGCGGTGCCGAAGCCGATCAGCTCCTGCATCTTCTCGTCTTCGGGAATCTCCGGCACGCCGTGCTCGGCCAGCAGCTTCTGCACGAAGTCTCGGTGCTCCTGGGGAATGAGGGCCTTGAGGTCCTCCTGGAGCTTGTCGGCGTCGGTGGCCCCCATCCCCTCGTACTTGCCCGGGATGACGATGTCCACGCCGTAGGGGCGGTCGCCGATGTGCTCGTCGATCCAGTCGAGCTCGGTCTCGAGTTGTTCGGGGGTGAAACCCACCGCTCCCAGGACGCCAAGACCACCGGCCTTGCTCACCGCGACCACGACGTCACGACAGTGGGTGAAGGCGAAGATCGGAAACTCGATTCCGAGCTTGCGGGCCAGATCGGTCTGCATTCAGTGAGGTCCTTGTCTCTTAGGCGCTGAGCGCGCTGGCTTTGTCGAACGCCGGGCCGAGGCCCAACAGGTTGCGGAGCCCGGCCACGACCACGGGTTGGGGAAGGGCCGAGGGGTCGAGGCGGTACTGGAAAGCGGCACCCAAGAGCAGGGCGATGACCAGCCCTGCGGTCTCATGGGGCGGTGAAGGAAGGTCGAAGCCCAGTTCCTCGCTCCATTCGGTCAAACCTCCGGCGAGGCCCTCGCGCATGGCATCGAACCGTCCGGCACCCACCACGCCCATCTCGGGCTCACGGGCGGCGTGCAACCACAACTCGAACTCGAGCAGCAGCCAGGCGTCGCCGGTCTCGATGTCGCGACGAACCAGGCCTTGCCAAAGGGCGCCAAGGCGACCATCGAGATCGGACGCGTCGGCCAACGACGCGGTGACGTCGACGATGGCCTGGTCGACCCACCTTTCGAGAAGGGCGACCAGCAGTCCGTCCTTGCCTCCGAAGTGGTCGTAGAGGGCCCCGGTCGTTCGTCCGGCGGCCGCAGCAACCGACTCGGCCGAGGTGGCGTGGTACCCCTTCCGGGCGAACAGGTCGGCGGCGGCGTCGATGAGCAGTGCCCTCGTCTCGGCTCGGCGTTCCTCCTGCGTGCGGCCCACGGCCGACGAACTTACATCGGATCACCGATGTATGTCGACCAGCCCATGTAATTTTGGAACGAGGCAATAGGACTCACAGCGTGCCGGACGCGCTACGGAGCGTGTCGAAAGCGGATAGCGTCATCGCTCGGGTGTTTCTTGGACCCGGCGCCTCGGGATCGTCACCCAACCAATGCGACATGAACGCTGACATCCCCCGCCGACGCGCACCCCTGTTCGACTACTCGACAACCGTCGACCCGACGATGCACTCACTCGGGTGGCGCTACATATTGGTCAGCTACGCCGCCGCGGTCATCCCTCTGCTGGGGATAGTCCTTCCCCGCGATGGCAGGACCGACTGGCCGGTGGTGGCCGTGGTGCTAGCGGTCGCGGCGTCGACGATGGTCCTGAACGCCTTCTACTTCCGGCGGATGTACGTGGCGGGCGGATGGAATCCGCCGCCCGCGCTGGTGGTCCTCGTCCAGGCCGTGGTCATGACGGCGGCGGTCGGCTGGCTCAACGTGGCCCTCAGCGACACCGCCGGCTTCTATCGACCGATCATCCTCGTTCCCACCCTGCTGGTGGCGATCATCGGGAACCGCAAGATGCTGATCGTCACCGCCGGTACCGCCGCCATCACCCTCGCCTGGTCCACCGCGGCCCAAGGCGTAGACCCCGCCCATCTGCCGGCGTTCCTGCTCTCCTACGGCGCAACCTGGGGACTCGTGATCGTTCTGGTGCGGTTCCTCGCCGCCCGGGCCATACGGGCCACCGCCATCTCACAGGGATTCATCGACGCCGCCACCATCTCGGCCCAGAGCGAGAGCATCGAAGTCGGCGTGGAGCGTCTGGTCCCGGTGATCGGACAGTGGGCCGAAGCCGAACAGGTCTGCGCCTTCGAGGCACCGCAGTCCGCGCCATCTGCCCTGGCGTCGTGGCCCCCCGGTACCTCACATTGCGCCGCACCAGATCCCGGCCTGATCCGCCGAGCCTGGGCATCCGATGGTGCCGCGGTGGACGGACGGTGCGGCGTGATCGTCGCCGGCACCACGGGTGAGAGCGAACCGACACTGGCCATCACGATCGTGAACGCGGAGCGCGCCCACCTCGACGACATCACCTACCGATTCCAGCTCAGCCGAATGGCAGATCAGCTGTCGACCCTGGTCGACAGGACCCGCCAGATCGCTCATCTCGAGTCGCTCGGCAACACCGACAGTCTCACCGGATTGCCGAACCGTCGGGCACTCGAACAGCGCCTCGACGATGTGGCCGAGACCCATGGGTCCAAGGGTGAGCTCGCCCTGGCCATCATCGACCTCGACGACTTCAAGGCCTATAACGACACCTACGGCCATCCCGCCGGCGACGTTCTGCTCCGTGAGTTCGCGCTGTCGCTCAGGTCATGCGTCAGGGCCAGCGACTTCGTGGCCCGCTATGGCGGCGAAGAGTTCTGTCTCGT
>JAGQSO010000169.1 GCA_020439505.1 Acidimicrobiales bacterium | reverse complement strand
CCAGTACCTCCGCGACCGCGACGGGACAGAGGTGAAGGTCCGGGAGGGTGACGGCGTCCATCCCAACATCGCGGGGGCCACCCGAATGGTCGCTCCCGTGGTCGAGGCGCTGCTCGACGAGCGCAAGGTCTCCGAGGCGATTCGGCGGTCGACCACCACCACGACGACCCCATCGAGCCCGTCGACCACCACCCGACGGCCGTCGACCTCCAAACCCAACTGAGGAACGACGGGCCTGACCCACTGCTCCGCGATACCGGCAACGAGATCGGCACGCCGCGGCACCGACGCCGACTCCTACGATCGGCGCCATGACCAGCGATTCCACTGCCGGACGGAGCCAGGCCTGGCTGGATGACCGCAACCACGTGTTCCACTCCTGGTCGGCCCAGGCCCACCTCGATCCCCTGGTGCTGACCGGCGGCGAAGGTGCCTGGGTGTGGGACGAGCACGGACACCGGTTCCTCGACTTCTCCAGCCAGCTCATGAACGTGAACATCGGCCACCAGCACCCGAAGCTGCTGGCCGCCATCCACGAGCAGACCGACCTGATCACCACGCTGGCCCCGACCCATGCCAACCCGGCCCGCAGCGAGGCCGCCCGCCTGATCGCCGAGCGGGCGCCCGGTGACCTCGACGCCGTGTTCTTCACCAATGGTGGAGCCGAAGCCAACGAGAACGCCATCCGTATGGCCCGCCTGCACACCGGACGCCACAAGATCCTCGCCACCTATCGCAGCTACCACGGGGCCACGGGCGGAGCGATCACCCTCACCGGCGACCCCCGCCGGTGGCCCAACGAGCCAGCCATGCCCGGAGTCGTGCACTTCTGGGGTCCCTACCCCTACCGGTCGCACTTCCATTCGAGCAACGAGACCGAGGAGACCCAACGGGCCCTCGCCCACCTCGCCGACACCTTGATGGTGGAGGGTCCCCACACCGTGGCCGCCATCATCCTCGAACCGGTGGTGGGAACCAACGGCATCCTGGTCCCCCCTCCCGGCTATCTGGCCGGGGTCCGCGAACTGTGCGACGAGCACGGAATCGTGTTCATCGCCGACGAGGTGATGGCGGGGTTCGGCCGTTGCGGCGAGTGGTTCTCGGTCGACCGTTGGGGGGTGGTGCCCGACCTGATCTGTTTCGCCAAAGGTGTGAACAGCGGTTACCTACCCCTCGGTGGCGTGATCATCTCCCGGAAGATCGCCGCCACCTTCGACGACCGACCCTTCCCCGGTGGCCTCACCTACTCGGGTCACGTGCTGGCCTGCGCCAGCGCGGTGGCCAGCATCGGGATCTTCGAGGAGGAAGGCATCATCGAACGCGTCCGAACCGTGGGTGAACAGGTGCTCGGTCCGGCGCTGAGAGATCTGGAATCCCGTCACCCATCGCTGGGCGAGGTGCGCGGACTGGGCTTTTTCTGGGCCGTCGAGTTGGTCCGGGACCGGACCACGCGTGAGCCGCTGGTTCCGTTCAACGCTGCCGGAGGAGACGCAGCCCCGGTGGCGGCGGTGGT
>JAGQSO010000168.1 GCA_020439505.1 Acidimicrobiales bacterium | reverse complement strand
CGGACCGGGCGCCCAGTCGCCGCCGCGACCCGGGCCGCATCGTCGAACTCGGCCTTCACCCGACCCGGACCGATCTTGACTCGGACCGGTCGGTCCTCCACCTCGACCTCACCGATCGAACGAGGTTCGGGCCAGCGGTCGGTCATCACGCCCCGAACGCCGAGGGTCCCGGCCTCACGGACCAGGGTGGCCCGAACCGGGCCGAGCAGGGCGACGTCGCACAGCGCGCTGATCACGTGGGCGGGCCGACCTTTCTTGCCGGTCACCGCGCTGATCCAGGCGTCGGCCGCTCCGGCGCGCAGCAACTCGCCGATCGTGTGGGCCAGGACTTCACCCGTGGCGTCGTCGACGTTGGCCTCGACGAGCATCTGGGGCTGGCCCGACGGGGGAGCGACCCTGGTCGGGTCGCCCAGCACGACCTGGGTCAAGTTCGGACGGTCGTCGAGTTCCCGGGAACCGGCCCCGAACCCCGTGGCGCCGACGGTCATGGGCGGCAACGCCCCGAAACCGCTCGACAGCGCGGCCATGAGGGCCGCTCCGGTCGGGGTGGTGAGCTCCACCGACAGGTCGACGCCCCGGGTGGGAACACCGCGCAACAACTCGACCACCGCAGGCGCCGGATTGGGGATGATTCCGTGGGCCGCCCGCACCATTCCGAGGCCGACCGCGACCGGCGAACAGGTCACCTCGTCGACACCCAGCACCTCGAGCGCGGCACAGGTTCCCACCACATCGACGATGGCATCGACCCCGCCCACCTCGTGGAAGTGGACCTGATCGGGAGGTCGGCGATGGAGGCGACCCTCGGCGGTGGCGAGGGCCCCGAACACGGCCAGAGCCCGCGACTCCACTCGGGCCGGAAGCTCGGCGTCGGTCACCAAGCCTTGGATGTGGGACGCGGTGCGAACCACCGTCGACTCCTGGATCCTCACGTGGACCTTGGTTCCACCGATTCCGCCCCGCAGCACCGGCTCCACCTCCAGCGCCCACCCCGGCAGGCCCAGCCGCCCCAGGATGGATGTCACCTCCTCGATCGGCGCGCCAGCGTCGATCAGCGCGCCCAGGGCCATGTCGCCGGCGACGCCGGAGAAGCAGTGGAACCAGGCCGTGGTCACCGGGGCACCGGCCCCACGTCGGCGAGATGATCGGGCTCGGAGGGTGACACCAGGCGGGCCGGGTTGAGGAACATCCGAGCCACGGCGCTGGCGGCTCCGAACCCGTTGTCGATCCCCACCACCGTGATCCCGGCCGCGCACGACGTCACCATGGCGAGCAGGGCGGTGACCCCCTCGAACGCGGTCCCGTATCCGGCGCTGGTCGGCACGGCCACCACCGGTGCGCCGGTCAGCCCTCCGACGACCGATGCCAACGCCCCCTCCATCCCGGCGATCACCACCACGGCGTCGGCGTCGGTGAGGGCTGGTAGCTGGTCGAGCAACCGGTGGATTCCGGCCACGCCAACGTCGGTGATGCGGGTGGGCGCCAAGCCGTGAGCGGTGAGGGTGGCGTCGCATTCGTCGGCGACCGGCAGATCGGCGGTTCCGGCGGTCATCACCAGGACCCGTTCGGGCCGCGGGGGTGCCGGACGCCAGGCCACGGTGGCGTGGTCCGATGATCCTGTCGCGCTGCCTCCGGGGTTGGTGGCCAGGGCCTCGTCGACCATGGCGGCCGAGGCCCGGGTCAGGACCACCGGAGCGGCGGCGGACCGGGCCAGCAGTTCACCCACGATTCGGGCGGCCTGGGCGGGCGTCTTGCCTGGACCGTAAACCGCCTCGGCCATTCCCTGACGGACGTGGCGGTGGTGGTCGACGCGGGCGAAACCCAGGTCGGAGAAGGGCAGCAGACGAAGGGCGGACACCGCGTCATCGGGGCTGAGGGTTCCGCCCCGAATGTCGTCGATCAGCTGTCTCAGGGCGGCCTCGTCCACCGCCCTATCCTGCACGGTCGTGACGACCGAGGCCTCCTCCACCGATTCGGCCCCCGACGCCTCCGGCCCCGCGCCGATGAGGGTGGGCTTTCTCGGCCCGTGGGGAACCTTCACCGAGCAGGCCCTGCGCACCCAGCCTGATCTGGCTGCCGGTGAGCTGATCCCCTTGCCCACCATGGCTGATGTTCTGGTGGCGGCGGAGTCGGGGACCGTCGATATGGGCTTCGTCGCCATCGAGAACTCGATCGAGGGCGGCGTCAACATCACCTCCGACACCCTTGCCTTCGACGTCGAGGTGCTCATCCAACGCGAGGTGGTGATCGGGGTCCAACAACACCTGATGGGGTTGCCGGGGGCTTCGGTTGGCAACGTGGTCGAGGTGGTCTCCATCCCCCACGCCACCGCCCAGGCCAGGACGTTCCTTCGACGGGAGCTACCCACCGTCACCGCCCGGGCCGTCAGTTCCACCTCGGAGGGAGCGAGGCTGGTGGCCGAACTGGGTGACCCCGCCGTCGCTGCCATCGGCAACGAACGGGCGGCGTCGATATACGGCCGGGAGATCCTGGCCCGCGACATAGAGGACCACCCCGAGAACCAGACCCGGTTCGTGGCGGTCCGTCCCGGTGTGGTGCCGGCCCCGACCGGCCACGACAAGACCTCGATCGTGGTGGCTCAGCGGGCCGACCGCCCCGGCAGCCTGCTGGCCATCCTCCAGGAGTTCGCAGCCCGCTCGATAAACCTGACCAAGCTCGAATCCCGGCCCACCAAGAAGGCCCTAGGGGAGTACTGCTTCCTGCTCGACATGGAAGGCCACATCTCCGACGATGTGGTGGCCGACTGTCTGAAGGCGCTGCGGGTCAAGCACGGGACGGTGAAGTTCCTCGGGTCCTACCCGTCCGCCGCCCAGGAGGCACCCACGGTCAGGCGAGATGTGGATCTGGCGGCCCGGGCGGCCGAGGAGTGGATCGACTCGATCCGCGCCCTGCCGAGCTGAGCGAACGCACCGAGGCGAGCTCACACCGGCCTCACCGGTGTGAGCAGTATCTCAAGCCGATTCCATCACCGGTGAAGTGGGTTGTCCCCAGGTCCCGGGTCATATCAGTCGTGGAGAAAACCGCAGGTCACGGGCCTGTCTTCCCAACTTCCCACCCTTTTCCCGCCTTTGATCGTTGCTCGCCGTGCCATCGCGCGCTTTGGTGGGGCCAAACGCACGCGTAGAGCAGTTGGAGGGCGTAGTGATGGCCGAAGTGCTGGTAATCGATGATGGTGAAGTGGGCCGGCTGGGCCGGTGCGCGGCGTTGGAACGGGCGGGACATCGGCCCGCGGCGATGGGGTGGGAGGAGGCCGGACGGCTGGCCACTGAGACCGGAGCGAAGCGATTCGACCTGGTCATGGCAGCCTGCCGTCCGAACCCCACGTCGTGGGACCGTTACCCGGTGGTTGCCACCCTCACCGATGCGCGGCGGGCGCTGGGCACTCGCACCCGGATCGTCGCTCTCCTGTGGGGTTCGGCCATCGACAACCCTCTCCTCGGTCGTCGCCTGGCGGTCGCCGGCGTGAACCGGGTGGTCGACGCCGCTGAGGCCTGCTGCGGGGAGCGCCTGGACCGGATGGTGACCGACCGTCGGATCGGCCGGGATCCGGAACCGACGGCCCACGAGCTGAGCCTTCTCGGCGTGGGCGCCAACACCGATCCCGACGCCATGATCTCCTGGGTGATGGCCAACCTCGCCGACCCGGGGAGAGCCCAGGCATACCGCAACGCCTTCGAGGCCGGGTTTGCCCAGAACACCTGTGGGCTGTCCCGGCGGCAGGCCTACAGCCTGCGACTGAACCTGACCCGGGTCGGCCACATCCACGCTGGCGCCAATCGCGCGGCCGGGGGCCCGGTCCGGGCGCCGGAGCTGCCCCGGTGGGGCGACGTGGTGGCGATCACCAACATCGCCCGTGGCCTCGATGCCTCCAGCGAACGGTCAGCCCAGCCCGTGGAGGATCACGCCCGGCTCTGCGTGGCCTGAAAACCGAGCGACGACCTGCGTTGCCCTTCGCCTACTTCTTCTTGTAGTCGGCGCAGACGAAATCCGACCCGAGCGGGTAGGCGTCGAGCTCCCAGGGCTTTACCTCGTACTGGACGGCACCCAGATCCCACTTGGCGCACATCCATGCGCTCGATGTGGGGATCCAGTGGCGGACCCCGTCGAGATCGACGTACCAGGTTGTTGGTCCGAGCTTGACGATCTGACCGCGGTAGTCAATGCCGGGAGGATCGGTGGGTAGTTCGCTCCACGGATGCCATTCGTAGCGGTCGGCGGGCTGGGCGGCGGCGTCCACGTCGGTGATGACGCCAGGCAGGAACAGCCACCCGTTTTGGAAGCTCTGACGTGCTCCGG
>JAGQSO010000167.1 GCA_020439505.1 Acidimicrobiales bacterium | reverse complement strand
TGGTGTACAGGTGGTGCATGGCTGTCGTCAGCTCGTGTCGTGAGATGTTGGGTTAAGTCCCGCAACGAGCGCAACCCTTGTCCTGTATTGCCAGCGGGTTATGCCGGGGACTTGCAGGAGACTGCCGGGGTCAACTCGGAGGAAGGTGGGGATGACGTCAAGTCATCATGCCCCTTATGTCCAGGGCTTCACACATGCTACAATGGCCGGTACAAAGGGCTGCGAAATCGCGAGATGGAGCGAATCCCAAAAAACTGGTCTCAGTTCGGATTGGGGTCTGCAACTCGACCCCATGAAGTCGGAGTCGCTAGTAATCGCAGATCAGCAATGCTGCGGTGAATACGTTCCCGGGCCTTGTACACACCGCCCGTCAAGTCACGAAAGTCGGTAACACCCGAAGCCGGTGGCCCAACCCTTGTGGGGGGAGCCGTCGAAGGTGGGACTGGCGATTGGGACTAAGTCGTAACAAGGTAGCCGTACCGGAAGGTGCGGCTGGATCACCTCCTTTCTAAGGAGCACTGGTCGCGACAGCGATCCAGAGCCTGGTCTGACTGCGAATGTCGGTCAGCAGGTGCTCAAGGGTGGAACATCGATTATTTGGCGCTGGACTCGAGCCGGCGCTGCAAGTACAAGTCGAAAGACAGTGGAACGCAGCCGGCAAGGGAACAGCGCCTGACACGTTGTTGGGTCCTGAGGGCTCGGGAGCGCAAGCTTCGACCTCAGGCCGGAAACGGCCCAGGACCTTCACCACGGACGAACCGCCGAGTCTTCGGTAGGCGCCGATACAGGTGAAGGGACCGCCCGTATGTTGAGAACTACACAGTGGACGCGAGCATCTTAAAATCTTTGTGCATCAAGTTTTTAAGGGCAAACGGTGGATGCCTTGGCACCAGGAACCGAAGAAGGACGTAGGAATCTGCGATAAGCCTCGGGGAGTCGATAACCAGACTGTGATCCGAGGATTTCCGAATGGGGAAACCCGGCTGGAGGCAAGTCCAGTCACTCCCGCCTGAACACATAGGGCGGGTAGAGGGAACGTGGGGAAGTGAAACATCTCAGTACCCACAGGAAGAGAAAGCAACCGCGATTCCGTGAGTAGTGGCGAGCGAAAGCGGAAGAGGCTAAACCGAGCATGTGTGATAGCTGTCAGGCGTTGCATGTTCGGGGTCGTGGGACCTCTTGGTCAGTTCTGACAGACTGACATGGAGTCAAAAATTCGCGCCATAGTCGAAGGACATTGAAAGGTCCAGCACAGAGGGTGCCACTCCCGTAGACGAAATGACGCGAACTCCAGAGAGTCATCCCAAGTAGCACGGGGCCCGAGAAATCCCGTGTGAATCTGGCGGGACCACCCGCTAAGCCTAAATATTCCCTGGTGACCGATAGCGGACAAGTACCGTGAGGGAAAGGTGAAAAGTACCCCGGGAGGGGAGTGAAATAGATCCTGAAACCGTTTGCCTACAATCCGTTGGAGCCTCCTTGTGGGGTGACAGCGTGCCTTTTGAAGAATGAGCCTGCGAGTTAGTGCTCAGTGGCGAGGTTAACCCGTGTGGGGAAGCCGTAGCGAAAGCGAGTCCGAATAGGGCGCCATAGTCGCTGGGTCTAGACCCGAAGCGGAGTGATCTACCCATGGCCAGGCTGAAGCGACGGTAAGACGTCGTGGAGGGCCGAACCCACTTAGGTTGAAAACTGAGGGGATGAGCTGTGGGTAGGGGTGAAAGGCCAATCAAACTCCGTGATAGCTGGTTCTCCCCGAAATGCATTTAGGTGCAGCGTCACGTGTTTCTTACCGGAGGTAGAGCTACTGGATAGCCGATGGGCCCCACCAGGTTACTGACGTTAGCCAAACTCCGAATGCCGGTAAGTGAGAGCGTGGCAGTGAGACTGCGGGGGATAAGCTCCGTAGTCGAGAGGGAAACAGCCCAGACCACCAGCTAAGGTCCCTAAGCGTGTGCTAAGTGGGAAAGGATGTGGAGTTGCATTGACAACCAGGAGGTTGGCTTAGAAGCAGCCACCCTTTAAAGAGTGCGTAATAGCTCACTGGTCAAGTGATTCCGCGCCGACAATGTAGCGGGGCTCAAGCACACCACCGAAGCTGTGGCATTGACACTTTGCCCGGATGTGACACCTGCGGGTTCACGTTCCAAGCGTGTTGATGGGTAGGGGAGCGTCGTGTGGCCAGGGAAGCGGCGGAGTGATCCAGCCGTGGAGGCCACACGAGTGAGAATGCAGGCATGAGTAGCGAATGACGGGTGAGAAACCCGTCCGCCGAATAACCAAGGGTTCCAGGGTCAAGCTAATCTGCCCTGGGTAAGTCGGGACCTAAGGCGAGGCCGACAGGCGTAGTCGATGGACATCCGGTTGATATTCCGGAACCGGCGAAGAACCGCCCATGACGAACCTTTTGATGCTAAGCGCCTGAAGCTGATCGTGAAGTCTTCGGATGAATCTTTCAGTGGAGCGCGCGACCCTATTGAGTAGTAGTCAAGCAATGGAGAGACGCAGGAAGGTAGCCTCCGCGTGGCGATGGTAGTCCACGTCCAAGGGTGTAGGGAGTGAGATAGGCAAATCCGTCTCACACATATCCTGAGACCTGATAGTGACCGCGAATGCGGGAAGCAGGGTGATCCTATGCTGCCAAGAAAATCTTCTAGCGAGGTTCGAGCCGCCCGTACCCCAAACCGACTCAGGTGGTTAGGTAGAGAATACCAAGGCGATCGAGTGAATCGTGGTTAAGGAATTCGGCAAAATGCCCCCGTAACTTCGGGAGAAGGGGGGCCCAGACTCTGAAGTCACTTGCTGACTAGGGGAAAGGGCCGCAGAGACCAGGGAGAAGCGACTGTTTACTAAAAACACAGGTCCGTGCGAAGTCGCAAGACGATGTATACGGACTGACGCCTGCCCGGTGCTGGAAGGTTAAGAGGACGGGTTAGATCTTCGGGTCGAAGCTCAGAATTTAAGCCCCAGTAAACGGCGGTGGTAACTATAACCATCCTAAGGTAGCGAAATTCCTTGTCGGGTAAGTTCCGACCTGCACGAATGGCGTAACGACTTCTCCACTGTCTCAACCGCGAACTCGGCGAAATTGCACTACGAGTAAAGATGCTCGTTACGCGCAGCAGGACGGAAAGACCCCGGGACCTTCACTATAGCTTGGTATTGGTGTTCGGGACGGCTTGTGTAGGATAGGTGGGAGACTTTGAAGCCGGCACGCCAGTGTCGGTGGAGTCAACGTTGAAATACCACTCTGGTCGTTCTGGATGTCTAACCTCGGTCCGTGATCCGGATCAGGGACAGTGCCTGGTGGGTAGTTTAACTGGGGCGGTTGCCTCCTAAAAGGTAACGGAGGCGCTCAAAGGTTCCCTCAGCCTGGTTGGCAATCAGGTGTCGAGTGTAAGTGCACAAGGGAGCTTGACTGCGAGAGAGACATCTCGAGCAGGGACGAAAGTCGGAACTAGTGACCCGGCGGTGGCTTGTGGAAGCGCCGTCGCTCAACGGATAAAAGGTACCCCGGGGATAACAGGCTCATCTTCCCCAAGAGTCCATATCGACGGGAAGGTTTGGCACCTCGATGTCGGCTCATCGCATCCTGGGGCTGAAGCAGGTCCCAAGGGTTGGGCTGTTCGCCCATTAAAGCGGTACGCGAGCTGGGTTTAGAACGTCGTGAGACAGTTCGGTCCCTATCCTCTGCAGCCGGAGGAAACTTGAGAAAATCTGTCCCTAGTACGAGAGGACCGGGATGGACGCAGCTCTCGTGTGCCAGTTGTCCTGCCAAGGGCACTGCTGGTTAGCGACCTGCGGAAGGGATAAGCGCTGAAAGCATCTAAGTGCGAAGCCCATTTCTAGATTAGGTTCCTCACTGGGTTAACCAGGTAAGGCCCGTGATAGACCAACACGTTGATAGGCCGGAAGTGTAAGCGTGGTAACACGTTCAGCTGACCGGTACTAATCGGCCGAGGGCTTGGATTTACAAAGAAACTCGTGCTCGCTATGGAGTCTTCAAAGGGCTGTGCGCCTTGCCGGCGCACCCCGTTGACAACAGATTTCGGTGGCTATTGCGTTTGGGTCACACCCGTTCCCATTCCGAACACGGAAGTTAAGCCAAACTGCGCCGATGGTACTTGGATGGATTCGTCCTGGGAGAGTAGGTCGCCGCCGGATTTCTCTGAAGGAGCCCCGCCGTTTCGGCGGGGCTCCTTCTCGTTTTTCGGCAAGCTGTCAAGTCGGGGCGAGCGATTACACTTTGGTCCATGTCTGATCGCTCGTCTTCGCCTGGCCGTTCGTCGAATTCGGGGGGCGGCTCGGGACGGCGTGGTGCCGGCCCGGCGGCTGGTCGTGACGGGCGCTCGAGTGGGGGACGGTCGGAAAGGTCCTCTGGCGGCGCGAGTGGCCAGCGTCGACCGACCGGGGGTGGAGGCACGCCTCGTGGTGATGGTCGCCCGGGCCGAGGGGGCCCTGTGGGTGGCCGTGGGCGGGGTGACGCGCCCTCTTCCGGCCGGAGGACGGCGGAGGGTAGAGGTGAGTCCTCGGATCGGCCCCGCCAGACTCGCTCAGGCGGTGGTGGTTTCGGGATGGATGGGCCCCGGCGCGGTGGTGGAAGCTCCCGGGCTGGATCGGACTCCCGGGGTAGTGGTGGGCGAGGCCCGACTGGCGGGAGTCATGGTCGGTCCAACTCGGGCCGCAACGGATCCCGCTCGACGGGGACCGGCGCTCGCGACGAGCGGACTCGAAATGAAGCTGGTCCGCGGAGTTGGGGAAGCCTCGGGCGGCGCGGGGCTGGACGCCTGAGCGAAGACGGGGTGGACGCCCGAAATGCCGCCGGGGCGCAAGGGCGCGATGACCGACCCGACCCCGGGAACAAGCCGGTGGTGTGGGAGCGCGTCGACGACGGGGTCAGGGATGAGGCCACGGGTGCGGTCGAGCGGAGCCGAAAGGGGTCGCCACGGTCCTCGACTGAAGGTAAGCCCGGCCGGCCGAGGGCGAAGGCGGGATCGGACC
This sequence comes from Acidimicrobiales bacterium, assembly GCA_020439505.1. GTDB lineage: Bacteria > Actinomycetota > Acidimicrobiia > Acidimicrobiales > Iamiaceae > Aquihabitans. The sequence continues at coordinate 36,271 of JAGQSO010000167.1, read as the reverse complement.
TGCGACGAGCGAAGTCCGGTGGGGGGGAGCGGAAAGCCGGCAGTGGCGTGCTCGAGCCCAAGGAGCGGCGGGGGCGGGAGCGGCGAGCGCCGGGCGCCGGTACGGGCGGGGCCGATGCCCGTGACGAGCTGGTGAAGGCCCTCGGGGCAACCAAGGGCGACAAGGCCAACGCCCGGCTGCGGGACGCGGCTCACGCCTTCGAGCGCGAACGCTACGAGGAGGCACGGGGCCTTCTGCGTCCGATCGCTGAGGCAGCGCCGCAGGCGACATCGGTTCGCGAGCTCCTCGGGCTCACCTACTACCGGTTGGGCAAGTGGAACGAGGCCATTCGGGAGCTTGGTGCGTTCAGGGAGATGACCGGAAGTACCGAACAGAACCCGGTGCTGGCGGACTGCAATCGCGCCCTCAAGCGGTACGTCGTGGTCGAGGAGTTGTGGGATGAGCTGCGCGAGGATTCGCCCGCACCCGACCTGGTGACCGAGGGCCGGATCGTCATGGCCGGCTCACTGGCCGACCGGGGTGAGATGGCCAAGGCGATCGCCTTGTTGGAGAAGAGCCAGAGGTCGATCAAGCGTGCGCAACTACATCATTTGCGGCAGGGCTACGCGCTCGCCGACCTCTACGAGCAGGCCGGTGAAGTGGCTCGGGCGCGCGAGATGTTCCGCTGGATCGTCGACCATGAGCCCGGTTTTGCCAATGCCGCCGAGCGGGCCAGCTCGTTGGCCTGACGTCCACCGCTTGGTGAACGGCTCGGCGACCCACCCGATTGCTCTCGCGGTATGAGCCGAACTGGACGCTCCGTCGGCATGAGCTCTGCAGTGGCCACGTGAGCGGACCTGCTGGGCTGGCCCCCACCGGCGCGGTGTTTGGGAGCGGGTGGTGGAAGTGGGCCAATATGGGCGACGTCAACACCGGTCGACCGTATGGACGGGTACCCCAAGCATGAACCAGGAACAGCTCGACAAGGTCCGCAATGGCAAGGGCTTCATCGCCGCCCTCGACCAAAGCGGCGGCAGCACCCCCAAGGCCTTGAAGCTCTACGGCATCGAGGCGGACGCCTACGACGGCGACACCGCGATGTTCGACCTCATCCACCAGATGCGGAGTCGAATCATCACCAGCCCCAGTTTCGGTGGCGACCGTGTACTGGGGGCGATCCTCTTCGAGCAGACGATGGACCGTCAGATCGACGGAGTCGACACTGCTCAGTACCTCTGGGACAACAAGCAGGTCGTCCCGTTCCTCAAGGTCGACAAGGGACTAGAGGACGAGGCCGCCGGAGCCCAGGTCATGAAGCCCATCGATGGTCTGGCCGAGCTGCTCGAGCGGGCAAAGGCCAAGGGCGTCTTCGGTACCAAGATGCGCTCGGTGATCAAGCTGGCTGACGAGGCTGGGGTGAAGGCCGTCGTCGACCAGCAGTTCGACATCGGTCGACAGATCGTGGCGGCCGGCCTCGTACCGATCATCGAGCCTGAGATCGACATCCACAGCCCCCAGAAGGCCGAGGCCGAGGAGCTCCTGAAGGCTGCGATCCTGGAGCAGGCCAACTCGCTCGGACCCGATGAGACGGTCATGCTCAAGCTCACCCTCCCTGAGGTGGACGGCTTCTACCAGGAGCTGGTCGACCATCCCAACGTCGCCCGAGTGGTGGCGCTGTCGGGCGGCTACACCCGTGAGGACGCGAACGCTCGCCTGGCCCGCAACCCGGGGGTCATCGCCAGTTTCTCCCGGGCCCTCACCGAGGGTCTCAGCGCCCAGCAGTCCGACGACGAGTTCAACAAGGTGCTCGATACCTCGGTCGAGGGCATCTACCAGGCGTCGATCGCCTGACGTTTCTCCGGTGACCGACCTCGGACCGTTGCGTCCGATGGTCGGTCACCGGGCCGACCTCGACGTGGTTATGGTTCACATCGGGGACACAAGACCAACCCACACCATCGACCGGGAGGCAATGTGGCCGACCCAACAACCACCGACACCGATCGCACGCCTGTAGAGCTCGATCGAGTGATCATCCGTTTCGCCGGGGACTCCGGCGACGGGATGCAGCTCACCGGCGAGCGGTTCACCGCCGCCAGCGCGCTGTTCGGCAACGACCTCTCGACGTTGCCGGAGTTCCCCGCCGAGATCCGGGCTCCAGCCGGAACCCTCGCCGGGGTCTCGGCCTTCCAGGTCCACATCTCCGACCATGAGATCACGACGCCGGGCGACGCCCCGAACGTGCTGGTGGCGATGAACCCGGCCGCCCTGCGATCCGAGCTGCACCGCCTCGTCGAGGGCGGGACGCTGCTGGTCAACACCGACGCCTTCGATGAACGCAACCTGGCCAAGGCGGGCTACGACCACGATCCGTTGGGTGACGGCAGTCTCGACCACATGTCGGTCTACGAGATCCCGATGACCTCGCTCACCAAGGACGCGGTAGCGGCCCTCGGGGTCAAGCCCCGTGATGCCGAGCGATCCAAGAACTTCTTCGCCCTCGGTCTCATCAGCTGGATGTACACACGTCCCGAGGGTCCGACCCTGGCGTGGATCGACGAGAAGTTCGGCAAGGTACCGCTGGTCGCCGCCGCCAACCGGGCGGCCTTCGCTGCCGGACACGCCTTCGGTGAGACGTGTGAGCTCTTCGACCACCCGTACGCGGTCCGTCCGGCCGAGAGACCCGCTGGCACCTACACCAACATCACCGGCAACGTGGCCATGGCGTGGGGGCTGGTCGCCGCCGGTCAGCTCTCCGGGTTGCCGGTGTTCCTGGGCAGCTATCCGATCACCCCGGCCTCCGACATCCTGCACGAGCTCTCTCGCCACAAGAACTTCGGTATCCGAACCCTTCAGGCCGAAGACGAGATCGCCGGTATCGGCTCGGCGCTGGGAGCGGCTTTCGGTGGCCACCTGGCCGTCACTACCACCAGCGGGCCGGGCATTGCGCTCAAGTCCGAGACCATGGGCCTGGCTGTAAGCCTGGAGCTGCCGCTCGTGATCGTCGACATCCAGCGTGGAGGACCCTCCACCGGGCTCCCCACCAAGACCGAGCAGGCCGACCTGCTCCAAGCCCTGTACGGCCGCCACGGGGAGTCCCCCATACCGGTCATCTCGGCCCACACGCCGGCCAACTGCTTCGACGTCGCCATCGAGGCGGCCCGGATCGCGTTGAAGTACCGGACGCCGGTCCTTGTCCTGTCGGACGGGTATCTGGCCAACGGGTCCGAGCCGTGGCGGATTCCGTCGGCATCGGAGTTGCCTGACATCTCGGTGGAGTTCACCACCGAGCCCAACCACGTGGACAGCGAGGGTAACCCCGAGTTCTGGCCCTACCTGCGAGATCCCGACACCCTCGCCCGCCCTTGGGCGATTCCGGGTACTCCGGGGCTCGAACACCGCATCGGCGGCATCGAGAAGGCCGACGGTGCGGGCAACATCTCCTATGACCCGGCCAACCACGAACGGATGATCCACCTGCGGGCGGAGAAGGTGGCCGGCATCGCCAACGACATCCCACCGGTCGAGTTGATCGGAGACGTCGAGGACGCCGAGTTGTTGGTCGTCGGCTGGGGCTCCACGTGGGGCGCCATCGACGGTGCCGCCAACCGGGTCCGGGCCCGAGGCCGCCGGATCGTCCACGCCCACCTGACCCACCTGAACCCGTTCCCCCAGAACCTGGCCGAGATCGTGTCGCGCTATCCGCGGGTGGTCGTCCCGGAGCTCAACCTCGGTCAGCTGTCGCGGGTGCTGCGGGCTGAGTTCCTCGTCGACGCCCGGTCGATCACAAAGGTCCAGGGAGTTCCCTTCACCGCCGGCGAACTCGAGATCGCCTTCCTCAAGGAGTTGGAATCATGAGCACCGCGGTGACCACTGCGAAGGATTGGGCCAGCGACCAGGAGGTCCGCTGGTGTCCCGGTTGTGGGGACTATTCCATCCTCAAGGCCGTCCAGTTGCTGATGCCCGAGCTCGGTGGCTCCACCGAGAACACGGTGTTCATATCGGGGATCGGGTGTGCTGCCCGTTTCCCGTACTACATGAACACCTACGGGATGCACAGCATCCACGGGAGGGCCCCGGCCATCGCCACCGGCCTGGCCATGGCTCGCGAGGATCTCGACGTCTGGGTGGTCGGCGGCGACGGTGACATGTTGTCGATCGGCGGGAACCACCTGATCCACGCCCTTCGCCGTAACATCAACCTCACGATCTTGATGTTCAACAACCAGATCTACGGTCTGACCAAGGGTCAGTACTCACCGACCAGTGAGGTTGGCAAGGTCACCAAGTCGACGCCGTTCGGTTCGCTCGACCACCCCTTCAACCCGGTGAGCGTGGCTCTGGGTGCCGAAGCCACGTTCGTGGCCCGTACCCACGACATGGATCGTTCGCACATGATGGAGACCTTCAGGCGGGCCCGGGAGCACCGCGGTTCGGCCTTCGTCGAGATCTTCCAGAACTGCAACGTCTTCAACAACGGAGCATTCGAGGCCCTGACCGCCCGATCGGCACGAGATGACATGCTCATCCCGCTGGTGCACGGCGAGCAGGTTCGCTTCGGCGCTGACCGGGAGAAGGGCGTCGTGATCGACCGCCAGGGCCGGGCCCAGATCGCAACGGTGGCCGACGTGGGCGAAGACGCCATCTTGGTGCACGACGAGGCTCGTCCCGAACCGGGCCTGGCCTTCATGTTGTCGAGACTCTCCTCGGGACCCCACGAACCGACTCCCATCGGTGTGTTCCGGGCTGTTCAACGTGAGGACTACGGCACCATGGCCGATGCGCAGTTGGCGGCTTCCATCGAGCGGTCGGGCCACGGTGACCTAGATGCCCTGCTCCGGAGCCGGCCCACCTGGGAGGTCTGACAGTCAGTCCTCGGTGAGGGTGGCCAGGTGTCGGGCCAGAGAATCGGCCATGCGATCCACGTGGTCGCTGTAGACGGCGTCGACGCCCATCCGCAAGAGCCCGTCGAGCACCCGGTCGAACTGGGCGTCCCAGGCGAATGACAACCGCCCGAAGCGGTGAAACAGAGTGGTCAGTCCTCCGGACCAATCGCTGTGGTGGAAGTTCACGGCGTCGATGTCGCGCTCGCGCATCTGTGCCGCGAGACGCTCGGGACCGCTCTTGAGGCGGCGCAGACGGGTCGATACGACCAGCCGGGGTGCCGCGTTCTCCGACCGCCACGAACACAGGAGATCGAGGTCGTCGTGGCACAGCCAGAGGCGCTCGGCCATGGTGGGGTCGGCGGCCAGTGCAACCTCAACTGTTGGTCCACCGGCGGCGGGATCCTTGATGTCCAGCGAAAGGTCGAACCCGGTTCCCAGCTCGCTGAAGAGGTCGGCCAGGGACGGGATGTAGCTCGGTAGGTCCGAACGGTTGACCGACGAGATCGGCTTGCGTCTGATCCGTCCGACCACTCCGTCATGGTCTAGGACCGGGATCCCGTCGGCGGTGAGCCACACGTCGCTCTCCAGTCCGCTGGCACCGAGTCGGAGACCGAGGTTGAAGGCCTCCAAGGTGTTCTCCGGCGCGTGGGCGCGGGCTCCGCGATGGGCGAAGGTGATGGGGGGCACTCGGCGTGACGGAATTTTGGGTCCCAAGGCCCTAATCATGCCCGAATATCACGCTACGTGGTGATTCCTGGAATGAGCCGAAATACCCGCTCAACCCGTAGCCAAATCGCGCCGATGACGCTTCCAGACCTGTTCCAGGAGGAACCCATGGCGACAATCCGAGCCAGCTGCGATCGCTGCGGAGACATCGAGATGACCTCGCGTGACCTGACCGTGCGGGTGTGCCGCAACGACGGGTCGGGTACGTACTGCTTCGCCTGCCCGCTCTGCCATGAGCGAGGCGTGAGGGAGGCCGAGCCGCGGGTGGTTGAGTTGCTGGTCACCTCGGGCGTGCGCCTGGTCACCTGGTCGCTTCCCGCCGAGCTGTCGGAGTCTCACCACGGGGCCCCGATCACCCACGACGACATTTTGGACTTCCACGCCCTGCTGGAGACCGAAGACTGGATGTCACGGCTCGAGAGCCTGACCCGGGGCGTCAGCTGAGCCCATTTCCGGGACAACTCCAGTTAGGATCACCCGATGGCCGTCGCAGTCTTCGCTCCGATCTTCGTGTTGTTGTGTGGCGCGGTCGTCGCGATGGTCGTTGCTCGGCGCCTCGCCGATGAGTCCGAGGCGCTCGACGCCTCGCTTCGCCGCTTGGACCGGGTTGAGAACGCGTTGATCCCGGTTCGGGTCGAGACCCGGCACGTGCGGAGATCTTCGGACCAGATCACCCGCCGTTAGGATCGAGCCCATGTTCAACGTGGGCGGCCCCGAGATCATGGTGGTGCTCCTCGTCGCCCTCGTGGTCCTCGGCCCCGAACAATTGCCCAAAGCCATGCGGACCTTCGGGAACGTGATGGCCCAGGTACGCAAGCTGTCCAACGGCTTCCAGGCCGAGATGCGCAGCGCCATGAACTCGATCGACGTCACCTCTCCCGGAGGATCGGCCACGCCCGGCGGATCGGGCTCGTCGAGCACCGCATCGTCCCCGGCCTCCACGCCGTCGCCCGTCTCACCTCCCGCGCCGGCCACCGGACCGAACCCGGCTCCAAGCTCGGCGTCGTCGGCTGACCGGGCCGCGGGCTGAGCAGAGACCGTTCGTCGATGGCAGGCGCGGTGACCGAGTCAGACCTGGGTGGGCGCATGTCGCTCATGGAGCATCTGGTCGAGCTCCGAAGCCGTCTGATCAAATGCGTGCTGGCGGTCGCCCTGGGAGCGGTTGCCGGCTGGATCCTCTACAAGCCGGTTCTGTCGATCCTCATGGATCCACTGCGAGACCTGGCGGACGACCCCAACGTCTCGGACAAGTTCATCTCCTTCGATCCCCTGGAGCAGTTCATGCTCCGGATCAAGATGTCCACCTACCTGGGAATAGCGCTGGCCATGCCGTTCCTGCTGTGGCAGATCTGGGCGTTCATCGCCCCAGGCCTATACCAGAACGAGAGGCGTTACGCCGGCGCGTTCGTCGGTTCGGCGACGGTGTTGTTCGCCATGGGCGCAGCCATCGCCTACTACACACTGCCCCAAGCCCTTGGGTTCCTTCAGTCGGTAGGTGGGGACGACGTCCTCTACCAGTACACGACCGAGAGCTACATCATGTTGATCCTCTACATGATGTTGGCGTTCGGGGTGGGCTTCCAGTTCCCGATCGTGGTGGTGTTCCTCCAGATCATCGGTCTGGTGGAACCTCAACAACTTGTGAAGTTCCGCCGGTTCGCGGTGGTCATCATCTTCGGGACCGCGGCGGTGATAACCCCCAGCGCCGATCCGATCAGCTTGGTGGCGCTGGCCATCCCCATGGTCATCTTCTATGAGATCTCAATCTTGATCGGCCGCATCATCGGGCGTCGCCGGAGGCGGAACGCTGCCTGAGGGTGCCTCCCCCCGACGGGCGTCACCGAGGCCTTTCCCCCTCGACCCCTTCCAACTCGACGCCATCGCGGCCTTGGAGCGCGGTGAGAACGTGCTGGTGGCCGCGCCGACCGGCGCCGGCAAGACCGTGGTCGCCGAACACGCCGTCTCGCTCTCTCTGGCCGAAGGAGGTCGGGTCTTCTACACCACACCGATCAAGGCGCTGTCCAACCAGAAGTTCGCCGATCTCAGGGCGACACACGGCGCATCCCGGGTCGGTCTGCTGACCGGCGACAACGCCGTGAACCCCGACGCCCCAGTGGTGGTCATGACCACCGAGGTGCTGCGCAACATGATCTACGCCGGGTCACCCGGCCTCGACGGTTTGCGGTGGGTGATCCTCGATGAGGTCCACTACCTACAGGACACCTACCGGGGCCCGGTTTGGGAGGAGGTGGTCATCCAGACCCCAAGTTCGGTGCGTTTCGTCTGCCTGTCGGCGACCGTGTCGAACGCCGAGGAGTTGGCCGGATGGATAGCCTCGGCGCGGGGTCCGACCGACACGGTGCTGGAGCATCAACGACCGGTCGAACTGATCAACCACTATTTGGTGGCCGAACGGTCGGTGGACCGCCTGATCCAGATCCCCACCCTGGTCGGAGGGCGTCCGAACCTCGACGGCGATCGCTTCGATCCGGCACCCAACGGCGGGCCCCGTCACCTGCGCTACCGCGACCGGACCCGTAACCGCTGGGTGACGCCACGTCGCCCCGAGGTGATCAGGCACCTGCACGACGGGGCGTTGCTACCGACGATCTACTTCATCTTCAGCCGTTCGGCCTGTGACGACGCGGTCGAGGCAGTTCGGGGCGCCGGGTTCGAGCTGACCGACCGTGCCGAGCAGCGCAGGATCCGTGAGATCGTCGACCGCCGCCTCGCCCACCTCGATCCCGGCGACCTCGACGCTCTGGGCGCCGGCCGCTGGCGGGCCGGGCTGGAGGCCGGTGTCGCGGCTCACCACGCCGGACTTGTCCCGGCGTTCAAGGAAGCGGTGGAGGAGTGCTTCGCGGCCGGTCTGGTGAAGGTGGTGTTCGCCACCGAGACCCTCGCGTTGGGGATCAACATGCCGGCCCGCTCGGTGGTGATCGAAGCGCTCTCCAAGTTCACCGGTGAAACCCACGAGGACCTGACCCCGTCGCAGTACACCCAGCTGACCGGGCGAGCGGGGCGGAGGGGGCTCGATCCGGTCGGCCACGCCCTGGTCCTGTGGTCGCCGTGGTCGAACTTCGACCGGGTCGCCGCCCTGGCCGCGAGCCGCGAGTTCGTTCTCCGGTCGGCCTTCAGACCCACCTACAACATGGTGGTCAACTTCATCCGCCGCCACGATCGTGAACATGCCCACCGGTTGCTGGGTCAGTCCTTCGCCCAGTTCCAGACCGATCGATCCGTCGCCCGGATGAACCACCGTCGGGCCCGCCGGATGGCGCTGCTGGCCGAGGCCGAGACTGCCGCGACCTGCGAGCTGGGTGACGTGGAGGAGTACCGGTCCCTGCGTCGCGTCGAGCGCGAGGCCAAGCGTCAGGCCCGACGCGATGGACGGTCAGAACTCACCGCGGCACTGGTGGCGCTCGCACCCGGCGACGTCTTGTCGCTTCGAGGACATCGCCTAGGTGTCCTGTCGGTGTCCCAACGGAAGGCAGGAGTGCGGGTTCGGGTGGTCGATGTCGACGCCCACGTGGAGGTTCTCGACGAGGACGAGTTCGACCTTGCTCCCGAGGTGGTGGGCGAGCTGCGCCTTCCCGAGCCCTTCGATCCTCAGGACCGCAAGATCCAACACCGGGTAGCGGCCCAGCTGCGCAAGGTGAACGTCTCACACGGGAATCGCCCCGATTACGGGCCAGGCCCGGTGCCGGCGACGATCACTGACCCCTCGGCCGACCATCCGGTTGCTTCGTGCCCGGACCTACAACGGCACCTGTCGGCTGCCGCCGATCGTGAGCGGTTGGCCAGTCAGGTGGCCGAGGACGACAGGCGACTCGGTGACCGTTCGGGCAATCTGGTGCGCCATTTCGAGCGAATTCACGGACTGCTCGAACGGTGGGCGGTCGCCGAAGGATGGGCGCTGACCGATACCGGTCGCGTCCTCAGCGGCGTTTTCCACGAGGCCGACCTTCTCGTCGCTCTCGCCCTGTGCGACGGCCTGCTCGATGGTCTGGAGCCCCCTGAGATGGCGGGGGTTGTTTCATGTTTCACCTATGAGCACCGGGCCAAAGAACCCCCGCCGCGCCCGTGGTTTCCCTCCAAGGTGATGCGGGACCGAGTTGTGCGTATCGAGGACCTGGCACGGCGTCTCAACCGAGATGAAGCCCACGCCGGGCTGCCCGTCAGTCGACCTCCGGACCCAACTCTCGCTCCGCTGGTCCACGCATGGGCAAGCGGTGGAGGGCTGGCGTCCGTGCTGTCCGAGGAGCTCGTGTCGGGTGGAGATTTTGTTCGGAACATCAAGAACCTCGTCGATCTGCTGCACCAGATCGAGGCGGTAGCTCCCGAGCGACGAACCGCATCGGTAGCGTCCCAAGCTGCCAACATGTTGCGTCGGGGCGTCGTGGCCTCCTCGGCCGAGATCGGCCAGGGAGATATCGGCTCCGGTGGCGACCAGTGACGATCGAGAAGGACGAGCCCTGGGGTCAGGCCGGACCATTGGCCCCAGACGGGATGATCGTCACCCGCGACGCCGACATGCGCGATGAGGTCGAGACGGCACGCCTTGCTGGAGTTGCCCCGCCGGAGTTCGGGCTGATCGGTGGGGACCTCTGCTCGACGGTGGGTGGCAGGGGCGACCCGGAACGACTCCGAGGGCCCGACGGCACCCGGCTCCCGGTTGACGCCGCGCGTGTCGTCGTCGACGGAGAGCCCCACTGGTTCGTGGCCCACCTGGTGGCCCGAAGGAGCTGGTGGCAGGGGCGGGTGGTAGCGGTGATGAACGCCCAGTGGATCGGCCGGTGGGATGTGGCTCCCCGTTCCCATCCCAACGACGGCTTGCTGGACTCCTTCGACGGGAACCTCTCGCTCGACGACAGGTGGAAGGCTCGCGGCCGGCTCATCACCGGTACTCACGTTCCCCACCCCGGCATATCCCAGCGGCGGGCCGAGCGCCTGGAGTTCGACCTCGATCCGGACCTGGACATCCACCTCGACGGGGTGCGCATCGGGAGGGGCCGTCACCTAGAGGTCACGGTGGAGCCCGATGCCCTGATCTGCGTGGTGTGACCGCGCGTTAGAGCCCTAGCGGATAGCTCCAGCCGTCATCGCTGCGAGGGTAATCAGACCGAGGCTTCGCCTCGGTTAAACCATGCCGTACTCATGGGTCGGCTCGCCTATGGGCTCGCCTTATCGCTCGCCTCCATTGGCGCGGTACGTTCGCGGCCCATGCAGGCTTGGACGCTTCGCGAATCACCCGGCGAATACCGCTTCGAGGAGATCGACGACCCGCTGGTCGGCGCGGGCGACGTGCGGATCCGGCCGGTGGCGTCGGCCCTCAACCACATGGACCTGTGGCTGACACGGGGGAGGCCCCGTCCCCGTCTGCCCCATGTGCCGGGGTGTGACGTGGCCGGCGTGGTCGAGTCGGTGGGTGATGCCGTGGAGGGGGTACACGTCGGTCAGGAGGTTGTCGTCAACCCAGCGGTCTGCCCGCTCGAGTCCGTGGTCCGCCACGGTGACGACGCACCCATGTACCCGGGCCTGGAGATCGTGGGCGAGCAGCGTTGGGGTGGACACGGCGAACTGCTGGTGGTGCCGGCCCGAAACGTCGTGGCCCGACCCCCGGGTCGATCCTGGGCGGAGTGCGCCGCAGTCGGGCTCGCCGGGTTGACCGCCTACCGGATGCTTCGGCGGGGTCGGCTTCGAGCCGGCGAGTCGGTACTCATCGTCGGCGTAGGTGGGGGAGTGTCGATGGCGGCACTCTCACTGGCCGTCCACATGGGGGCGGAGGTGTTCGTGACGTCACGGGACCGTGTAAAGCGCGCCCGGGCCGTCGAGCTTGGCGCCATTGCCGCCTTCGAGACCGGTGAGTCGTTACCCGTTTCGTGTGACGTGGTGGTGGAGAGCGTCGGGCCTGCCACATGGGAAGCCTCGATGGCGGCGCTACGACCCGGCGGGCGCCTGGTGGTGTGCGGTGGAACGTCGGGCCCGACCGTGGAGCTCAACCTGCCACGGTTGTTCTTCAAGCAGTACGAGGTGATCGGCTCGACCATGGGCGGGTACGGGGAGTTCTCCGCTCTGATGTCGCTGGTCGACCAGGGATTGAAGGTTGCCGTCGACTCCGAAATGGCCTTGTCGGACTACCCGACGGGCTTGAGTCGTCTGGCTGCGGGCGAGCAGATGGGCAAGGTGGTTCTGCACCACCCCTGAGGTGCGAGCCGACAGGTTCGAGCTCCTCCGGGTCGCGGCCGGTGAGGGCCAATCTCCCAGCACCCTCACAGCTGATTCACAGGTTCAGGTGCGATGGTTGTGGCAACGAAGCAAAGGGGAGCGCCATGACCAGTCATGCCGATGTCGCCCATCTGGCCCGCCGAGCCGGATTCGGCCTGGCCGCCAACGACGTTGATGCCTTGGGGGCCGAGGGATACGAGGCGGCGGTCGAGGTGGTGGTCGAAGGGCTGAAGCGCCCCGATCCGCCAGCGGAGTCGGTGGTGCCACCGGTGTTCGACACGGCACGGATCCTGGCCGACCTTCAGAGCGCCGATGAAGCGGTGAGAGACGCTGCCCAAAAGGCGCTGTCGACCCAGCAACGTGAGCTGGTCCGGTGGTGGCTCAACCGGATGGTCGTGGCGACCGAACCCTGGCACGAGAAGCTCACCTTCTTGTGGCACGACCACTTCTCCACCAGTCTCGAGAAGGTCCGCTACCCCGAGCTCATGTGGATGCAACATTCCACCCTGCACGACCTAGGCCACGGCCGGTTCGACGAGCTCGTGCACGCTCTCAGCCGGGACGGGGCGATGCTGATCTGGCTCGACGGTCATCAGAACCGGGCGGGGGCCCCGAACGAGAACTTCGCCCGCGAACTGCTCGAACTTTTCACCCTCGGTCACACTCCACCCGGGGGCCACGACTCCCACGCGATGGCCCCCTACGGAGAGGCGGACGTGGCCGGTGCCGCCCGAGCCCTCACCGGATGGCAGGTGGACCGGACCACCGGACAGGGGGTGTTCCGGCCTCAGCGCCACGATCCAGGAGTCAAGACCGTGCTCGGTGTCACCGGACGGCTCGGCCTCGACGACGTGGTCGCCGCCGCGACAGGCCACGAGGCCTGTGCCGCTCATGTGGTGTCGCGTCTGTGGAGCCGAGTTGGCCGGCCGGCAACTCCCGACGACCCGGTGGTTGTGGAGCTGGCCGCGCCGTTCCGACGGGACCTCGACATTTCGGCCATGCTCCGTCGGATGTTCCTTCATCCTGCCTTCTTGGAACCCGAGACCAGACAGGCGCTGGTCAAGACGCCGGTCGAGTGGGTTGTCGGTGCGTTGAGAGCGCTACGCCACCATCTGCCCGAGCGGACCGAACGACTCCTCGTCGCTCTCGGGCAGGTACCTTTCGCTCCCCCCGACGTCTCGGGGTGGCCGGCGAACCGGGCCTGGCTGTCGACCGCATCGGCCCAGATGCGGCTGGCGGCGGCCGTCGTCCTCACCGCCGAGGCCGACCTGGCGTCACTGGACGTCGCTCCGTCTGAACGGCTCGCCGCAGTAGGACGTCTCCTCGGCGTCGATGCTTGGAGTCCGGGGACCGAGCGGGCGCTCGACCGCCATCGTGACGACCCCCGACGCCTCCTCACCCTCGCACTCATCTCCCCCGAGAACCTGGTGGCCTGATCATGGACGAAACGACGATGCCCAGCACCCCGGTTTCCCGGCGGCACTTTCTAGGTGGGGCGGCCGCGGTCGGAGGAGCGGTTCTTACCGGTTGCACCAGCGAAGCGCCCGTCGTCCCCGCCGCTGAAGCGGAACCGTCCGCCACCAAGGTCACGGACCCCGGTGACGGGATCCTGGTCCTGGTGAACCTCGACGGCGGCAACGACGGCCTCAACACCGTCTGTCCGGTCACCGACGGGCGTTACCGATCCCTACGTGGATCCCTGGCACTGGACCCGGCTAAGACCCATGAGATGTCCGAAGGGTTCGTGCTGCACCCGTCGCTGACCAGCTTCAAACGAATGTGGGACGCCGGAAATCTCGGGGTCGTACACGGAGTGGGTTTCGAAGGCCTCGACCGGAGCCACTTCCACTGTCGTGACGTCTGGCAGGCCGCCCGCAGTGAGCGGGTGACAACGGGGTGGCTCGGGCGATGGTTGGACGACACCGGCGGTGACGCTCTGACGGCGGTGGCGGTGGATCGCCTCCTTCCTCTGGTGCTCCGAGGAGAGACCAACAGTGGGGGTGTCGTGCCGTCGGGTGCTTTCATGCTGCCCGACATGGCCGCACTGGGTGACTCGGTGGCGTTGATGGCGGGTGTCGACAGCCGGCGGTCGGATCTCGCCTCGGCGGTGGCTCGGTCCACCGCCGACCTGCTCGAGGTCGTGGATGTCGTGTCCCCGGTCCTCGGTGAGGAGCGGTCGGGGTCCGATGAGATCGGCAATCCGGAAGGCCTTACCGCCAAGCTCGACGCGGTGGCCGCGCTGATCTCGGCCGGTGTCGCGACCCGGGTGTTCACGGTGCAACTCGGCGGCTTCGACACCCACGCCGGGCAGGCCCCGACCCACGCGGCGCTGCTGGCCGAACTGGACCGAGCGGTGGACAACCTGCTGCGCAGGACGGTCGGGCACCCGGTGACGGTCGCAGTGTGGAGTGAGTTCGGACGGCGGGTCACCTCGAACGCGAGTGGCGGAACCGATCACGGAAAGGCTTCGGTGATGCTTCTGGCCGGGCGTGTCGCCGGAGGCCATCACGGCGATCCACCAGGTCTGGACCGACTCGACGACGGCGATCTCGCCACGACCGTGGATTTCCGCTCGGTGCTTGGCGGCCTGGCCCAAGGTGTGCTCGGGATCGATGCCGGCCGCTACGTCGGAACCGACCATCCGGTCATGGCCGTCGTTTGACCGGTCCGCTCAGACCGTAGGGGGCTTACCCTTGGGTCCATGGTCGATCTGGATGATCTGAAGGCCCGTGTCGATGCCGAGATCGAGGCCAACGCCGACCGTCTGATTTCGGCGTCACGAGCCATGCACGCTCAGCCCGAACTCGGCTTCGACGAGCACAACGCCCACGATCTCCTGTCGGGTCTGCTCGAAGCCGGCGGACTCTCGGTGGAGCGGGGCGCCTACGGCCTACCAACCGCCTTCGCGGCCCGTGCCGGCGATTCGGGCCCGTTGGTGGCGGTGCTTTGCGAGTACGACGCTCTTCCCGGCATCGGGCATGCGTGCGGTCACAACGTGATCGGCGCGGCCGGCGTCGGCGCTGGTCTGGCGGCAGCGAAGGTGGCCCACGAGGTCGGGGGTCGCATCCTGGTCCTGGGGACCCCGGCCGAGGAAGGCGGTGGCGGCAAGGTGGCCCTGGCCGAGGCAGGTGCCTTCCAGGGAGTGGACGCCGCCATGATGATCCACCCCGCCGGGCTCGAGCTGACCCGCATTCGGGCCATCGCCATCCAACAGGTGCACGTCACCTACCACGGGGAGGCTGCACATGCCGCGGCGGCCCCTGATCGGGGTCGCAACGCGCTGGACGCGGCGGTGCTCGGCTATCAGGCGGTGGCGGCCCTCCGACAACACATCCGACCCGACGAGCGGATCCACGGGATCTTCACCGAGGCAGGGGAGGCACCCAACGTGGTTCCTGCCCGGGCCAGCGCCCACTGGTACGTGCGCTCACCGACCGTCGACGGTCTGACGAAGCTGAAGGTACGGGTGCTCGAAGCCCTGGGGAGTGGGGCGGTGGCCACCGGATGCACCATGGAGCACCGTTGGGTGGACCCCGCCTACGCGGACATGGTGGACAACGAGTCGCTGTTGGCTGCCTACACCAGGAATCTGGAGCGTTGCGGCCGCCACGCGCTGGAACCCGACGATGATCAGCAGGTTGTCGGGAGCACCGACATGGGCAACATCAGTCACCTCGTTCCCTCGATCCACCCCATGGTCGCGGTGTCGGCCCCCGACGTCCCCATCCACACCACCGAGTTCGCCCGGTTCGCCGGCTCCGAACGTGGCGACAGGGCAGTCTTGGACGGCGCCCGCACTCTCGCCGCCACCATCGTCGACCTCTGGGCGGCTCCGGAGTTGATGAACGCAGTGCGGGACGAGTTCGCCGGCCACCTGGCCAGCGGACGCGTAAGCGGACGGGCCACCGTCTGAGAGGACGGTGGACAGGCCAGATCGCCGCTAAGGCGCCTAGCGGATAGGTCAAGCCGTCGTCGCTGCGAGGGTGATCAGTCCGAGGCTTCGCCTCGGTCCAACCATGCCGTACTTATGGGTCGGCTCGCCTATGGGCTCGCCTCCTAACAGGAGCGAGATCAGGCCGAGGCTTCGCCTCGGATGGTCCGGTGGGGCCGGAAGTTGGCCGATGTCACGCTGCGTGGTCCCCGTTGGCAGGAGGTCCACCCTCTAGCCTCCGTGGCCGTGGCCGTATACGTCGCCGAAGAGTTCACATCCGAGGAAGCCGACGTACTCCGCCGGTACTTCACCAACCTCGACAGCCCGGTATTTGCCCTCGTCAACCTGCCCGAGGTGGTCAAGGGTGCCCTGTTCGCCCGCTACTCCCGGTCGGCAAAGAGCCTTCGCCGATTGTTCCTCGATGAATTCGTGGGGGAGTTGGACGTTTCGGGTGACCAGTCGATCGACGCGACGGTAGGACTTCGTCGGGCCGAGGAGCTGTACGACCGGGTCTTCTTCGAGTACGGCGACGACTCGGTTGCCCAGCTCGGCGGCATTCATCTCGCCTGCGAACAGGCCTCGAACCTTCTCACCAAGGTTCTGGAGTGGGGCCGGCTGATGGCCTACCTGGAGCAGTCCACCCGCTACATCGCCTATGACTCGCGGATCGGTGGTCGCTACCGGTTCCACCGGGACCCGGCCGTGCTGGGCTCACCGTTCGGAACCCGATACGTCGGAGAGATGGATCGTCTCTTCGACACCTACGCCGAACTCCTTCCCCGGATGACGGATTTCTTCCGGGAGCAGTTCCCGAAGGACCCGGCCGATTCGGACTTCGTGTACCGCCAGGCGATCAGGGCCAAGGCCTTCGACGCTCTTCGCGGCCTGCTACCCGCCGCCTCGTTGTCAAACGTCGGCATCTACGGGACGGGTCAGGCCTATGAGGCTCTGCTCCTGCGGATGCGCGCCCACCCGCTTCCCGAGGCTCGAACGTATGCCGATCTGATCCTCCACGAGCTTCGCAAGGTCATCCCTTCGTTCCTCAAGCGGGTCGACATGGCCGACCGCGGAGTGGCGTGGAGTGACTACCTGGCGGCCAACCACGGTGCCATGGAGGAGATCACCCACCGGTTGTTCCCTGCCGAGGTCGAGGTGGAGAACGCTCCCACCGTCGCCCTCACCGACTTCGATCCCGACGCCGAGGTCAAGTTGGTCACGGCGATGCTCTACCCCCACAGCCGGCTGCCTGAAGCCCAGATCGAGGCCAAGGTTCGGACCATGTCGGTAGAGGATCGTCTCGCCGTGGTCGACGCCTACGTCGGAGAGCGGGCGAACCGTCGTCACCGGCCGGGCCGGGCACTGGAGCGGATCGACTACCGCTTCGACGTTCTTGCCGACTACGGAGCGTTCCGTGACCTCCAGCGCCATCGGATGCTGACGGTCGAGTGGCAACAGCTCAGCCCCCGCCACGGTTTCACGAGACCCGAGGCGATCGATTTGGCGGGCGAGCGCGCCGTGTTCGACGAGGCCATGGCCCGCTCTGCTGAGCTGCACGATCTGCTCGAGCCCCGTTTCCCCGCTCAGGCTCCCTATGCCGTCGCCCTGGCGTACAAGGTCCGGTTCATGATGCAGATGAACGCCAGGGAGGCGATGCACCTGCTCGAGCTTCGCAGTGGACCCCAGGGGCATCCTTCCTACCGGGAGGTGGCCCAGCAGATGCATCACCTGATCGCACAAGAGGCGGGCCATCACGCGGTGGCGGCGACGATGCGCTTCGTCGACCACTCGGCCGAGCCCGATCTCGAGCGTCTCGACGCGGAGAGACGCGCCGAGGTCCGACGGGGCTCCGGTCCGACTCCCTGACCGGTCGGATGCGACCGGGACGCATGAGACGCCTATGATCCCGCCGCGGCCTCACCGGCCGTCCGCCAGCAACATCTGAAAGCTCGAAGGAAACCATGGCTGACGACGAACCAATCGACGACGAGATGCTGCTTGAGGACCCGGGAGACGTCGACGACGACGAGCTCGGTGACGACGAGCTCGGTGACGACGACGAGGACTTCGAGGTTGACGAGCTGGGCGGCGACGACGAAGACGACGCGGCGATCGGAGAGGGCGAGGAGGAGGAAGACCTGCCTACCCCGGCCCGGGACCGACGCAGCGGCGACGAAGACGACGATGACGACGACGAGGCCGATCCCGACGACGTCGAGGAGGACCTCGACACGATCCTGCGGGACCGCATCACCGCCGGAACCGACGAGGATGACGAAGACGAGGAAGAGGCCCCCACCGACGACCGAAGTGAGGCCGGAGATCGCGTCGCACCCCGGGCAGCGGAGGAACATTCCTGCCCCACCTGCTTCTTGCTGGTTCGTCGTAGCCAGTTCAGCTCGCGCCGCACTGACTGCCCGGGCGGATTCGACGGGGATGACTGTCCGATGAAGGCCCAGTTCGCCTGAGCGAACCCTGTGCCGTGACCGGCAATCCCTGTAGGGGTTTGGAATCACCTGCGCTGCACGCTGCCCAGTGGCTCGCAAGCTCGCAACAGCGCGAACGTTGTCTGTTGCGGCACTTGGTGACTGAACCATTGGCTCGACCATGAGCCTGTCGGCCACCATGAAGGTGTGACAGACCCCAAGACGCCGGCCGAGCAAGCGGTCGAGATGATCATCTATGCGCCGATCGGCTTTGCTCTGGAGGCACGGAAGCTCCTGCCCACCTTCGTGGATCGGGGTCGCCAGCAGGTACAGATGGCCCGGATGATCGGCAAGTTCGCGGTCGGTCAAGGTCAGATCGAGGCGGGAAAACGCCTCTCACGGGCTCAGACCCAGGCCCAACGCCAAGCCAATGCCATCCTCGGCGAGTTGGGGCTGACCGGTGACGACCACGCAGCCGACAAACGCGACACCGTGATCTCGCCGGCGTCGTCGCCATCTTCGGCCGGTCCAGACCATGTCGCGCCGAGCCCGACACCGGGTACTGCGGTACAACGCGAGCAGGCCAGCGCGGCCTCCTCTGAGCTGGCCATCGCCGAGTACGACTCTCTGGCTGCATCCCAGGTGATTCCCAGGCTCAACGGCCTCGGCGCCGATGAACTGGAGGCGTTGCGCGTCTATGAGAGCGGGCATCGGGGACGCAAGACCATCCTCGGGCGGATCGCCCAGCTCCAGGGGGAGTGACGTTGGAGCGGGTGAGGTGGGCCGAGCCCAGCGATCTTCCCGAGGTGCTGGAGCTGGCCCGCGAAGGCGCCGCCAACATGCGGCACCAGCGTGGAGGGTCGATGTGGGCCCGCCGGGAAGCCCGGCCCGAGCCGTTCGAAGCCGACCTCGTGGCCGCCCTGGCGGGATTGGGCGGTCGCCGGGCGGTTGTCGGGATGGTCGATGACGTCGTTGTCGGCTACGCCCTGGTCGAGCCCGAGGCTCTGCACGATCGGGGGCTCCTGTGGACCGTCACCGACATCTACGTCACGCCCGACGCCAGAGGTGTTGGAGTGGGCGAAGCGATGATGGAGCTCATGGTCAGCGCGGCGCGCCAGGCCGGTGCGGAGGGAATTGATTCGCTCGCCCTTCCCGGCGATCGGGCCACCAAGAACTTCTTCGAGCGGTTCGGGCTGACGGCGCGGGCCATCGTGGTACACCGGTCCCTCACCTCCGAAGACACGAGCCAACCGTCGAGCGAGGGGGCGGGGGAGTGAGCGGTCCCAGCCTGGCGGTGAGCGCGGTGTTGGTGGACGACGACCGCCTGCTGCTGGTGAGGCGGGGTCACGGGCCCGCAGCCGGAACCTGGGCGGTACCGGGGGGCAGGGTCCAAGTCGGTGAGACCCTCGCCGAGGCTGTCACCCGGGAGCTACGCGAGGAGACGGGTATCGAAGGAGTGTGCGGTCACCTGATCGGTGTCAACGAACTCCTCGATGACGACGACCCTTCTAGTCACGCCGTAATCCTCGGGTTCTGGGTGTCGATCCTGGAATCGACCGATCCTGACGCCAGGGACGACGCCGCCGAGGCCCGCTGGGTGGACCTCGGCGACGTGACGGAATACAGGCTCGCCCCGGGCCTGGCGGAGTTCCTCCACGACCACGGGGTTATCACCACCATCACCTGAACGCCGATCGGGTGATCAGGAGACGGTGGCGAAGAGGAAGGTCAGCGGCCCTTCCAGACCGGGTCGCGCTTTTCGATGAAGGCGGTGAGTCCTTCTCCGAAGTCCTCGGTGCTGAACATCTTGCCCATGCCCTCGCCCGACAGGCGCCAGCCCACCTCGTCGGGTTGATCGGTGGCGGCCAGGATGATCGACCGGCTCTCGCGAACGGCCAGCGGAGCGGCGAGTGCGATCTCGCCCGCCAGCTCCATGGCGGTCTCCAGCGCCGCGCCCTCGGCGCAGAGCCGGTTCACGAGACCGAAGTGGTGGGCCCGTTCGGCGGGGAAGTCCAGCCGTCCGGTGAGGGCAAGCTCCATCGCGATGTTGCGAGGGACCTTGCGGGGAAGGCGGAACAGCCCACCGGCGCCGGCGACCAGGTTCCGCTTCACCTCGGGGATACCGAACACCGCGGTCTCGGAGGCAACGACGAGATCGCAGGCCAACACGATCTCGGTGCCACCGGCGAGAGCGGGCCCGTCGACCGCGGCGATGACCGGCTTGGACCGTTCGCGCTGGACGAAACCGGCGAAGCCGCCCTTGGCCGTCATCATGCCGGCCGGATCGACGCTCATCTGCTTGAGGTCAGCGCCGGCGCAGAAGATCCAGCCCTTCTCGGTCTGGGCACCGGTGATGATGCCGACCCAGGCGTCGGGATCCTCCTCGAGGCGGTCGATGCCCGCCTCGAGACCTTGGGCGACGTCGGTGTTGACGGCGTTGCGGGCGGTGGGGCGGTTGATGGTCATCACGGCGACGTGGCCGTGCAGTTCGTAATCGACGGTCATGAGAGCGACCCTAGCCCGCTCTTGACCGATCGGTCAGTTCTGTCCCGCGTCCTCGGGTGACTCGGTTTCGACCGACGCCGGGGGAGTGGTCACAGGTTCCGCCGGCTCCTCGGCCGGGGCATCCTCGGAGGCCGACGGTTGGGTCGCGACCTCGGGCGCGATGTCAGGGGGAACCGACTCGACCGGGGTGAGATCGCCACCGGTGGCCTCGGCCGGAGCATCGGCGGCGACGGGGACGGTCTCGGCGGCCGGCGCCCCGGCTGGGGTCTTGGAGGCTGGGCGCTTGGGTCCCCGGGTGCGCTTGGTCGGCGGCGCGGGCGGGGGAGGGGTGATCCCGAAGGACTCGGCGATCCTGGGTAGTCGACCGGCGAAGGTGGTGATGACCTTGATCAGGTCCTCGCCCGGCTGGTCGGGGCGGCTCGCCGGAACGACCTGGGCCCGGATGGGGGAGAACGACAGCGCATCGAGCACCGTCGACCACCGATCGGCCAGTGTCTCGGCCGTCAGCGAGGACGTTGCGGCATCGACAAGCGCCGAGGCGAGTTCGTTCGGGAGGGGAGCACCCGCCTTTGGGGGGCGGGAACTGAGGCGCAGAGCCCGCACGACGCGGCCCTCGGACAGGTTGGTCTGGATCTCGTTGAGCCAGGACTGTTGTTCGGCCTCGACCCGGCGGGTCAGCCCAGCGCGTAGCTGGTCGGCCAATGCGCGGGTGTCGTCATCTCGCGCCGCGGTATCAGCGGCGACGATCACCGAGCGAAGGTCCCTCAGGTCGAGCTCCTCGAGATCAGCGACGGCGGCCTCGGCCCGGTCACGCCATTCCGCCACGCGGAGGGCGGGGAGCAGCTTCTCGGCCACCGCCAGCAAGGCCGGCGCCTGCACCAGGGGCCGGCCCTCGGCCTTGGCGGCAGCGTTCTGCTTCTCCACCTCCTGGCGAACCGCCGGGATTCCTCCCCTCAGCAGGTGTTCGGCGATCACCTGCTCCTCGGGGGCCAACGCAGCGAGGGCAGCCTTGCGGTGCGCGCGGCCGGGGCGGAGCCGCTTGGCCTTGGGGCGAGCGGGGGGTGCAGGGCGCTCGCGTCGGGGACGGTCACCGCCATCGCGGCCGCCGCGGGATCGACGGTCACCCGACGGTCGGTCGCCTTCGGAGCGAGCGTTCCGATCGCCGCCCCGACGCTCGCCCCGTTCGCTGCGATCGCTGCGATCACCCCGATCGCCACGGTCACGTCGTTCCCGTCGGTCTCCCCGGTCGCCACGATCTCGGCGGCCGCCACGACCGGCCAGAACGGTGGTGACGAGCTGGTCGTCGGACACGGTGCGCCCGATCAGCTCGATGCGCTCGCCGGCGGAGTCCTTCTTTGCCTTGGGGAGCATGACGGACAGAACCTCGGTCCCGTCGAGACCGGAGTCGATCTCGGCCCGCAGCACGTCGCCCACCGATGCGGTGGCCGGAAGCATCGATGCGGCCACCACCCCCTTGGGTTGCTTGGCCCCGGCGGCACGCCACGTCCAGGTGCCGTCCTCTCGGGAACTGGTGAGCTCGATGTCGATCCTGCGGGACATAGGTTGGACAACCTACTCGGTGGAGACGGGGAGCCGATCAGTCGGAGGGCTTCCGGGCGGGCCGTCTGGTACTCCTCGGCAATACCCAAAACGCCCATAATCTACGTTATGTAAACTAGTGAGGGATCCAGGTGGCTCTGGCGATCACGGGTTCAACCAGACGATCACGGGCTCAAACCGGTTTTCCTCCAGCGCTCACCTCGGCAGACTCGGTCGTCCTCGGTTCGATCCAGTGGTCCACTAGCGGTCTGGCGTTGGACAACAACCACTCCAGTGCCTCTCGGATCTCACCCGGCCCGTCGGCCGCGGCGATGTCACGGTCCACGTCCTCCACGGCGGCCTGAAGGCAGTACAGCAAGCCCTGGATCTCCTCGAGTTGTTCCCGGTCGACGATCACGTCGGAATCGTCGAGCCCGTGGCTGGCCGCCAGTTTCCTGGCCATGTGCGCCTGTTGTCGACAGCCCGGCCGACAGAACCGTCGCGGTCGTCCTGTGGATGCCGGATCGGGCAGTTTTCTTCCGCACCACCGGCACCGCTCATCCCTTCCTGGTTTCGTCACGTGACGAAACGTAGCCTGATTGCAGCGTTCCGTCACGCCCGTCGGTTGCTCCAACTGGTAGCATCGTCGGGCCGTCGAGCTCGGGCGGGAGAGTGCCTCCGGGCACGCCGAAGGAGCAATCCCTCCCCGGAATCTCTCAGGCCCCAGGACCGTTCGAGCGAGGCAACGCTGGAAAGCAGGCGCAACTCGTGCCTCACCGAAGGGGAAAGCCCGGTTCACGGGTGAAGCTCTCAGGTCCGAAGACAGCGGGGGAGGACGACAGTCCGCCGTCCAACCCTGGAGCATCCGTGCCCGAGCCCCACTCCCCTGTCAGCCTCCACGCTCTCGAGGCCGACCCGTTCGAACGCCGCCACATCGGGCCGGCTGCCGATGACCAAGCCAAGATGTTGGCCGCCCTCGGCTACCGGTCTCTCGACGACTTGGTCGACGCCGCGGTGCCGGGCTCGATTCGCATGGACGGCGATCTCGACCTCCCGGTCGCCGCCACCGAGGCCGAAGCGCTGGCCGAGCTGAAGGCGTTGGCCGGTCGCAACCGGATCGTCACCTCGATGATCGGGCTCGGCTACCACGCGACCGTTACGCCTGGGGTGATCCTGCGCAACATCGTCGAATCCCCCGCCTGGTACACCGCCTACACGCCGTACCAACCCGAGATCTCCCAGGGGCGGCTCGAGGCCCTCCTCAACTTCCAGACCATGATCGCGGATCTGACCGGTATGGCCCTGGCCAACGCTTCGCTTCTCGATGAGGGAACCGCGGCGGCCGAGGCGATGACGCTGGCGCGGCGGATGGCCAAGGGAGCACCCGACGATGCCGTGTTCCTCGTCGACATCGACTGCCATCCCCAGACGATCGAGGTGGTGCGCACCAGGGCCGAGCCGATCGGTCTCGAGGTGGTGGTGGCCGATCTCAGTGGCGGACTACCCACCGATCGACCGGTGTTCGGCGTCCTGGTGGGCTATCCGTGCTCGTCAGGTCGCATCGTCGACTGGGCTCCGGTCATCGAGGCCGCTCACCAGTGCGGGGCACTGGTCGCGGTGGTGGCGGACCTGCTGGCCCTGTGCCTGCTCCGCTCACCCGGCGAACTCGGAGCGGACGTGGTCGTCGGTGTCGCCCAGCGGTTCGGGGTACCACTCGGTTTCGGTGGTCCCCATGCCGGGTTCATGGCGGTTCGGGAGGGGCTGCAACGTTCGATGCCGGGCCGACTCGTCGGTGTGTCCGTGGACGTCGACGGCAACCGTGCCTACCGCTTGGCTCTTCAGACCCGCGAGCAGCACATCCGCCGTGAGAAGGCGACCTCGAACATCTGCACCGCTCAGGTGCTGCTGGCGGTCGTGGCATCCATGTACGCCGTCTACCACGGTCCCGAGGGTCTTCAGGCCATCGCACGGCGAACCCACCGTTACGCCGATCTGTTGGCTCGCGCCCTGCGCGACGGCGGCTTCGAGGTCCACCACCGCGAGTTCTTCGACACGATCAGTGTCGGGGCGGAGGGACGGGCCGACGAGGTGATCGCCTCGGCGCTCGAGCGGAACATCAACCTGCGCCGTATCGACGCCGACCGCGTGGGAATCGCCTGTGACGAGACGACGAACCGCTCCCACCTGGACGCAGTGGTCGCCGCATTCGGTCTCTCCCCTGTCGACTGGGACGCCCTCGACGCCGACTGCGCCGATGGTCTACCCGCCGACAGGTTGCGCCGGGAGCCCATCCTCACCCATCCGATCTTTCACCGCTACCGCTCCGAGACCGCCCTGCTGCGGTACCTGCGGCGCCTCGCCGATCGGGACCTGGCCCTCGACCGCTCCATGATCCCGTTGGGCTCGTGCACCATGAAGCTCAACGCCACCACCGAGATGGAGCCGATCACCTGGCCCGAGTTCGCCCAGATCCATCCCTTCGCCCCGCTCGATCAGGCTGCCGGGTACTTGGAGTTGATCGCCGACCTCGAGCGCTGGCTCGTGGAGGTGACCGGTTACGCAAAGGTGAGCCTCCAACCCAACGCGGGTTCTCAGGGGGAACTTGCCGGTCTCCTCGCCATCCGTGGCTATCACCGCGCCAACGGACAGAACCAGCGTGACGTGTGCCTGATCCCGTCATCGGCACATGGGACCAACGCGGCCAGCGCGGTCATGGCGGGAATGCGTGTCGTGGTGGTCGCCTGCGACGATCAGGGCAATGTGGACGTCGACGACCTGCGTGCTCGAATCGAGGGGAACCGCGACCAGCTGGCCGCCTTGATGATCACCTACCCCTCCACCCACGGGGTGTTCGAGGAGACCGTCGGCGAGATCTGCGCCGCCGTCCACGACGCCGGAGGGCAGGTCTACCTCGACGGAGCCAACCTCAATGCCATGGTGGGCCTGGCCCGCCCGGGTCGTTTCGGTGCCGACGTCTCCCACCTCAACCTCCACAAGACGTTCTGCATCCCCCACGGCGGCGGTGGTCCCGGGATCGGTCCGGTGGCGGTCGGTGCTCACCTGATCCCCCACCTGCCGAACCATCCCCTAGTCGAGGCGGCCGGACCAGCGACCGGACCGGGACCCATCTCCGCCGCGCCGTGGGGTTCAGCAGGAATCCTTCCCATCCCGTGGGCCTACATCAGGATGATGGGCGGCGACGGTCTGACCCGTGCGACCCAGGTGGCGATCCTCAACGCCAACTACATCGCCCACCGCCTCCAGCCCCACTACCCGGTGCTGTATACCGGTCGGGGCGGCCTCGTCGCTCACGAGTGCATCGTCGACCTCCGGCCGCTCACCAAACAGACGGGTGTGAGCGTGGACGACGTAGCCAAACGGCTCATCGACTACGGCTTCCATGCCCCCACCATGTCGTTCCCGGTGGCCGGAACCCTGATGATCGAGCCCACCGAGTCCGAGGACCTGGGGGAGATCGAGAGGTTCTGCGATGCCATGATCGCCATCCGGGCCGAGATCGACGCGGTGGGCGAAGGGCGCTGGTCGACCACGGACAACCCGTTGTCCAACGCTCCCCACACGGTTGACTGCATGACCGGGGAGTGGACCCATCCCTACTCACGGGACGAGGCAGCCTTTCCCGGCCAGGGTGAGCGAGGCGACCGCTACTGGCCGCCCGTACGCCGAATCGATGGTGGCTACGGCGACCGCAACCTGGTGTGCTCGTGCCCCCCGGTCGAGGACCTGGCCGAACCGCTCTGACGTCGGTCGGCGGCACGCGCCGCCGTAGGTCCAGTCGTCGATACGAGGGGAATCAGACCTGAGGCGGCCCGACTTGCGGGTCGCCTCAGGTCTGGTGCGCTCAGACGAAGGGGGGCTTCACCACCGAGGCCGGCACGGCTTCGCCTCGGATGTCGATCGCCACCTCGTCACCGATGGCGACCGATGGAGCGACAAAGGCCAGGGCGATGCCGTGGCCGAGCACGGGCGAGAAGTTGCCGCTGGTCACCACCCCGACCGGCTCACCGTCCACCAGCACCGGCTGGTCGGCACGGGGCGGCCTACGACCCTGGACCGAGAGGGCACGGAGGACCCGCGTCACGCCGCGGTCCCGCTCGGCGGCGAGCGCTTCCTTCCCCCGGAAACCTCCATCTTTGTCCCAGGCCACCACCCAGCCCAGGCCGGCCTGGAGCGGGCTGATTCCGGGACCGAGTTCATGACCGTGGAGGGGCAGCCCGGCCTCGAGGCGAAGCGTGTCACGGGCCCCTAGGCCCGCGGGCTCGAACCCGCTCCCGATCAAGGCGTCCCAGGCCCCCGGGGCGTGAGCTGTCGGTACGGCGATCTCGACCCCGTCCTCACCGGTGTAGCCGGTTCCGGCCACCGTGCAGGTGACCCCGTCCCAGTCCAGGACCTCCACCTTGAACCGGCCGACCTCCGCCGCGGCCGGGAACGTCTTGGCCAGGACGGAGCGGGACTCGGGCCCTTGAAGGGCTATGACGGCCCGTCCGGTAGTCACGTCTATGGCGTGGGAGCCGAGCGCTTCGACCACCCGCTCGGTGTTGGATGCGTTTGGCATCACGTCGAACACCTCGTCCGCCACCCACCAGACGATGATGTCGTCGAGCACAGATCCGTCGCCTTCATCGAGGAGGTGGGTGTACTGAGCCCTCCCCGGTCCGATCCGGGTGAGGTCATTGGTCAGGGCCGCCTGGAGGCGGGGCAATGCATCCGAGCCGCTGACCCTGACCGTGCCGAGGTGGCTGACGTCGAACGCCACCGCGCCGCGGCGGCAGGCAAGGTGTTCGGCCACCGTTCCACCGGGATAGCTGAGGGGCATCTCCCACCCCCCGAATGGAACCATCTTGGCGTCTAGCGCACGGTGGTTGTTGTCCAGCGGAGAGTAGCGAAGCGTCACGCCCGCGATGGTAGGCGCTGAACGGGTCGGCTCGGGTTGGCGCTCAGCCGCCCGAAGCGGCTCGCCGCCCCCGTGACGTCGGGGCCTGGATCTGTCGGTCAGAATCCCCGGTCGCCGGTGACGACGGCGACTCCACATTCACGGACTGGCCGGGCAGCACGTGGACTATCGCCTCATCGAGCTCTCGCTGCACCGAGTCAAGGGAGAGGATGCTGGAGAGCACCGTCTGGCCTTGCTTGAGGACGTCGATCAGTTCGTCGTCGTCGCGCACCAGGATCGCGGATCCGCCCCGGATGATCAGTCGGGCCGATGCGACATCGGTGCCGAGTTGGTCGCGCAGGTAGGTGAAGGCCTGGCGTACCGACTCCAACTTGATGCCGTTGTCGAGCAGTGTCTTGACGACCTTGAGCTCCACCAGGTCACGGTAGGAGTAGCGGCGGCGGCTGCCGCTTCCACTGGCGTCGGCCACCGTGGGCCGGACCAGGTCGGTGCGCGCCCAATAGTCGAGCTGGCGGTAGCTGATGCCGACGATCTCCGCCGCCTTCTTGCCGCTGTAGTCGTCAGCCACGCTGTTGCTCCTGGAATGGTTGGGTCACAAAGCGACCGAGGATCACACAGCTGAAACTACGCCTCTGTGGTCTCTAAACGATAGGGATGTCGGAGCGATTGGTCAACCACTGGCGCGACCGTCGGCCGGGCCCGATGAATCAGAGGGCGAAGTCCTCGGGGTCCACCGAATCGATGAACTCCTTGAACTCCTCGACCATGGCCTCGGCCTCGGGCCCATCGGCCTGGTCCTCCTCCACGTAGGCGGCCTCGTCCAGGACCGATTCGGCGGCGTAGATGGGGGAACCGGTTCGTACCGCCAAGGCGATGGCGTCCGATGGACGCGACGAGATCGTGTGGGGGCCAACGCCCGTCGCCAGATGGAGCTCGGCGTAGAACACCCCGTCGCGCAGGTCGGTGACGCTGACGTGGTCGAGGTTGGCGCCGAGTTCCTCGATCACGTTCGTCATGAGGTCGTGGGTCATGGGGCGGGGCGTGACCACGTCATCGAGAGCGAGGGCGATCGCCGTGGCCTCGGGCGCCCCGATGAAGATGGGGAGCACCCGCTGGGTCCCGCCGACCTCACGGAGAAGCGCGATCGGGGAGCTGCTGGGCATCTCTACCCGAACGCCCACGACCTCCATCTCGACCACCGCGGCAGCCTACCGTGGTCGCACCTTGTCTTGTCGGGCGACTCGACCGGCAAGAGCGTCGACGCGCTACTTCGTGTCGAGGTGCTTGCGCAGGTTCGCCCGAAGCAGAGCGGCACGAAGATCGTGACCGTGATCGGCCAGTTCCTCCACCAGTCGGACGGCCTCGCGGCGTGCCTGTGGGTTGCGCTGCTTCAACAGGGGCATCGCCAGCTGCTCGAGGAAACCGGCCTCGCGTTCGGCGGCCACCTTGAACATGCGTAGGTGGCGGACCTCGATTCCGTGCTCCAGGAACGACGCCGCCTTGCGGGCGATGACCAGCGAGTCGGCATCGAAGTAGGTGTCGTCGCCGAGTTCACGCCCGACGATGAGCCCGTACTGGACGAGAGATCGCAGCACCTCACCGCTGATACCGGCGGCAGCCTGCAGTTCCTCGGCGCTGAGGGTCAGGTCGGTCGGGCCGTCGTCGAGGGACACGGTCGGGCGCGGCCGTGGCGGATCGGGCACTGTCACCTCGGTCCGTCCCCGCGCCAGATCGGCCATCCATATCGGTTCGGACGCAACGGTCGGGGGCAACTCCCCGGCGGGCATCGAGGCCCGAACCGTCGACGGCTCCGAAGCCGGGCGCTCATCGCCAGCGCTGGACTCCACCGAGGTATCGGGAGCGAAGGACAGGGGGCCTCCCACCGAGCCCTGGCCGCCCCCGTGGTCCGCCCCGGTCGGCAGCTCGTCCAAGCGGTCCTTGATCACCTTGAGGGGAAGGAAGTTCTCCCGTTGTTGGGTGAGAATCCAGCGGAGTCGTTCGATGTCGGGGTTGTAGAACTTGCGGTACCCCGAGGGAGTGCGCTCCGGATCGATGAGGCCCTGGCTCTCCAGGAACCGAATCTTGGAGATGGTGACATCGGGGAACTCGCTCTGGAGGAGGCTGAGCACCTCACCGATCGAGAGATGTTGGTCGACCACTTAGACCGCGCTTCCTGCGATGAAAACCAGCTTGAACCGACCGATCTGCAACTCGTCACCGTTGGCCAGAGGGCGGTCTCCCTCCACGATCTGACGGTTGAGATAGGTGCCGTTGAGAGATCCGACGTCTCGCACCACATAACCGCCGGCGGTCAGCTCCAACTCGGCGTGCCGCCGCGACACCGTCACGTCGTCCAGGTACACGTCGGAGTCGGGGTGGCGGCCGGCGGTGGTGATCACGTGTTCCAAGGCGAACTCCGAGCCGGCGTTGGGTCCCTTGGTTGCGACCAACAGGCCGCCGCTCACGTCCTCCCTGTCGACCTCCACCGCGTCAACCCCGGCGGGACCGTCGAGGGCGAACGTGATGGTGTGGGGTTCGTCGGAATCGCGGGGAAGCACCTGCCCGCACGAGGAGCAGAAGTTGGAGTCGGGCTGGTTCCGGTGACCGCAGTTGTTGCAGAAGATGTGGA
This sequence comes from Acidimicrobiales bacterium, assembly GCA_020439505.1. Taxonomy (GTDB): domain Bacteria; phylum Actinomycetota; class Acidimicrobiia; order Acidimicrobiales; family Iamiaceae; genus Aquihabitans. The sequence goes on along the minus strand of JAGQSO010000167.1, from coordinate 6,510 downwards.
CCACTCCCCCGGTCTGCTCAGTCCTCGATGAGGAGTCGGTAGGCCTGGGCATCGAGAAGGGCATCGAGCTCGCCGGGATCGGAGACTTCGATGGTGCAGATCCACCCGTCACCGTAGGGATCGCTGTTCAGGCTGTCGGGGCCGGTCTCGAGGGCGTCGTTGGCCGCGGTGACGGTGCCGGCCACCGGCGCGTAGATGTCCGACACCGACTTCGTCGATTCGACCTCGCTGATGCTCTGGCCGGTGGCGACCACCGAACCCACGTCGGGAAGCTGGACGAAGACGACGTCGCCGAGAGCATCCTGGGCGTAGTCGGTGATACCGATGCGCACCGTCGAGCCTTCGACCCGGATCCATTCGTGGTCGGAGGAGTAACGGAGGTCGTCGGGAATGTTCATGACGGGCGAGGCTATCCCAACCGACCGGGGTGGGAGTCCGTCGCCGTAACCGTTTGCGACCCGAGCCCATGACACCGATAAGGCGTGGCGGACCGAAGTGGCGCCGATGTCATCGGAGGCTCTGGCGGATTCTTCTCACGTACTCCTCGGCCAGGGATTGCGCGGCCTGGTGGCTCGGACCTTCGGCCCAGATGTGGGTGATCGGTTCCTCGGGGTCGGGCAGCGCCAGTACCCAGCCGTCGTCGTGGATGACCTTCACGCCATCGACGAGTTCGAGCCGACGATCCTTGCTCAGCTCCACCAGGGTCCGCATGACGAGGCCCTTCTGCTCCCACGGGGTGACCACGGTCTGATGCGCCATGTGGGTGCGAGGTAGGTCGTGGCGTACCGCCGACAACGAGGTGGCCTCTAGGGCCAGGAGTTCGAGCAACTTCACCAGCGCGGCGGCGGCGTCGAAGGCGGGCAGGAAGCCGGGGAGGATGAAGCCGCCGTCCCCGCTGGCCGCGAATCCGACGCCGGGCTCACTGGCGGCCGCCATCAGGGCGGCGGCCGACGTCTTGGTCCTCTGGATCGAAACTCCGTGGGCCGCAGTGATCGTCTCGGTGACCGAACTCACGTTGACCGGCAGGGCGATCCGGTCCCCCAGCAGGTGCCCGGCCACCAGCGTCACGAAGGCCAGTCGGGCTTCCTCGGCGGTGAGCACCTGGCCGGTGTCGTCGACCAGGGTGAGGTGCTCACCGTCGGCGTCGATGAGCGCTCCGAGGTTGGCACCCGAGGCCGTGACCAACCGCGCGACGTTGGCCTCCCGTTCGGAGCGGTCGATGGTGATCCGGTGGCTGGTCGAGGCGAACGGGTTGACGCCGAGCACCTCCGCTCCGAGCTTGGCGAGTACCGACGGCATGACGAACGCGGTCGCCCCGTAGCCGTAGTCGACCACCAGCTTGAAGTGGGCGCCCTGGACGGCTCGGAGGTCCACGGTCGAACCGAGGGCCTCGGTGTAGTGCTCCAATGCCCGGGAGGGAAAGGTGATGTCACCGATCTCCCCCGCCAGCACCCTCCGGAAATCCTCGCGGTTGAGGAGCCGCTCGACCTTGCGTTGGGCGTCCTCGGTCATGTCGATGCCCTGATGGTCGAAGAACCTGATGACCACCGACTGGGAGTCCGACTCCAAGAGGCGGATGGTCACGCCGGCGACGTTGCCGGGCTGGCGCGCCAGATACCGGGTCACCGGGACACTCGCCATCTCCAGGTCGACCACGTTGGCTCCACTGGCGTTCAATCCGGCGATGAAAGCCCGTTTGAGCATTCGGGCCGCCCGCGAGGAATCGCGTGAGATCGCAACCGTGGCGTCCTTTCGGAGGGTGGTGGCGTAGGCCATTGCCACCCGGGCCGCGAGCTCCGGGCTGACGTCGACGTTGGCCAACCCCGAGACACCCACCCGACCGAAGAGGCTGCGGGAACCCTTGGACTCCCACACGATCGAGGAGTTGACGGTGGCTCCCGCCTCGACCGTCTTGAACGGGTAGACCTTCACGCCCTGTCCGACGTGGGCGCCCTCCCCCACGAAGCATTCGTCGCCCAGGACCACTCCGTCGTCGCACCGCGCCTTGCGCCTCAGGTCTGACGAACGGCCGATGACCGCTCCCCGGAGGCGCACACCCTCGGCCAGGTAGGTGTTGTCGTGCACGACGGATCGTTCGATGTCGACATCGGAGCGGACGCGGACGTTGCGACCGAGCACCGTGTAGTCCCCGAGCCGGGCTCCCGCCTCCACCCGGCAGTTCTCACCGACGATGGCGAACCCGTCGATGGTGGCATCGGGGTGGACGTCGGCACCTTCGGCCAACCACACCCCCTGGCCCACCGCGAACCCGGGCACGTCTACATGTACCCGCCCGTCCATGACGTCCTTGTGGGCCGACACGTAGGCCTCGAGGGTGCCCACGTCCTCCCAGTAACCGGTGGCCACCGCACCGAAGAGAGGAAGGCCCTCGGCCAGCAGCTTGGGGAACACCTCGCTCGAGAAGTCGACGCTCCGATCCGCCTCTATGTGATCGAAGATCTCCGGTTCGAGCACGAAGATCCCCGAGTTGATGGTGTCGCTGAACACCTGGCCCCACGTGGGTTTCTCGAGGAATCGTTCGATCGACCCGTCCTCGCGGGTGATGACGATACCGAACTCGAGCGGGTTCTCGACCGCCACCAGGCCGATGGTGGCCAGCGCCCCGCGCTCCTCATGGGCCGCCACCACCGCACCCAGATCGATGTCGGTCAGGACGTCGCCCGATATCACCAGGAACCGGTCCGTCAACTCGTCCATGGCGTTGCGAACCGATCCCGCGGTGCCGAGCGGCTGGTCCTCGGTGGCGTAGACGATCCTCACACCGAACTCCGACCCGTCCCCGAAGTAGGTGCGGATCTGGTTGGCCAGGTAGGCGACGGTCACCACGATCTCGTCGATCCCATGGCGGCGCAGCAGGTGGACGACGTGCTCCATCATCGGCCGGTTGGCCAACGGCAACATCGGCTTGGGGCAGTTGGACGTCAACGGACGGAGCCGGGTGCCCTCGCCTCCGGCCATGATCACGGCCTTCATGGCCGCAAACCTAACCCCCGTGGGATCCGGTGGTAGCCGCCCTGGTCCGCCGGTCCTGGCGGCCGTCGCGAAGGGCTCGCCACGCGAGGGGGGCGTACATGGCCCACGCGATGTAGCTGAGGATCAATCCGGGGACACCGGCCACCCAGGCCAGCACCTGGGCGGTGTCGTTCCAGCCCAGCGATGACTCCCCCGCCAGGAACAACGGGAACGCCACCATGAGACCGAAAGTGCCGGCCTTGCCGAACCAGGTCACGTCGATTCGACGGGCACCCAACAGGGCGATCACGACGGTCGTGGTGCCGACGACACCCTCGCGAATCAGCACCGCCCACGCGAACCACCGAGGAACCGACCCGTCCACCAGGATGCCACCGACCCCGACGAAGAACAGGAGCCGGTCGGCGACCGGATCGAGGATCTTGCCCAGGTCCGACACCTGGTCGAAATGGCGCGCGATGTAGCCGTCCACCCAGTCGGTGGCCCCGAGCCCAGCCAGCAGCCAGGCCGCGGCAGCACGGTTCTCCCGGCTGAAGAGAAGCCACAAGAAAACCGGCAGACAGCTCAGGCGGACCAGTGAGATCACGTTCGGAATCGTCAGCACCCGATCGCCACCGGCCGGCGCTACCGAATCAGTCCCTTTGCCCGATGCCGTCGTTGCGGCCGCCCCACGGTCGCTCGCGGTCATGGGCCGAGCCTAACGACGTGGAGAGACCACCATGGTCCCGTACTGTCGGGAGCCATGGCCTCCCTCTTCACCCGGATCATCGACGGTGAACTACCCGGTCGCTTCGTTCATTCCGACGAACAGGCTGTGGCGTTCCTGACCATCGCTCCCCTTCGTCCTGGACACACCCTGGTGGTGCCGCGCCTGGAGGTCGACCACTGGCTCGACCTCGACCCCGACCTGGCGGCGCACCTGATGGTGGTCGCCCAGCGCATCGGTCGCGCCCAACAGGTGGCGTTCTCCCCTGTCCGAGTGGGTTTGATGATCGCCGGGCTCGAGGTGCCTCACACCCATCTCCACGTTGTTCCAATCGGGTCGGAAGCTGACTTGGACTTCGCCCGGGCCGACCACGGAGCGACCCCCGAAGCCCTCGACGCCGCGGCCGAACGACTGAGGGATGCACTGACCCAAGGCGCCTAGAGGCGGGCTCAGCCGGGCGGGTCTATTCCGGGGGTGCCGCGGTATCGACGCGTTGGTGGACCAGGATGATCACGCCTCGTTCACGGGCCAGCCGGTCGAAGCCGGCGCGGGCGAAGCTCCTCAGGATCGTGTCCACCTCCGATGGCCTCCACAGCGGCAGACCCGATCCCCTTTCGACACCGTTGGTGTCCAGCAGCACCCAGTCCACCCGCTCGGCGAGGTCGTCGACGCGGCCCGCGGTGATGTCTCTCGGCGTCGGCGGGAGCTCCACCAACGTCCTCCTCGTCGCCACCAGTGCGGTGGCCGAGGGCGAGCTTGCCAGGCGGGCGTCGGGGGGGACTCTGGTTGCCATCCGTTCGAGGACCTGCACGGTCGGCCCACGCCCGCCCCAGTCCCAGGGGCGGTGGTAGGGAGCGGATGGCGATTCGATGAGGAAGAACAACACCGCCCCGCACAACAGCGCCCCGAGGACCCGTCGGTCGACGTTCACGCGCACCACGCTGCGTTGTCCGATGCGCTCGAGCGCGAACACGAGGGCGATGAAGGTGAAGCCGAGTGAGGGCGTGATGTGGGCGGCGGTCGGGGCCAGGTCGAGTACGCCGGTGCCGGCGGCCCTCGCTACCGCCCTATCGGCGACCACCGCCAGCGCAAGGCCAGGAATGGCGGGCGAGAAACGCTTCACCGACACCAACGGCAGGAACAGGAGTGGCGCCAGTACGACCACCACGAAACGCACGCCGGGCTGGGAGTAGAGCGCAGAGAGCTCCTCGAACGGACTGGCGAGAACCCTGGGAATGGCGGCCAGAGGCCCCACCGCGCGCGCCACGAACTCCCCCGCCGGGGTCAGGTTGCCCGCCGGTTCATCCACCATGGTCAATCGGACCGCGCCCGCGGACCACACCAGACCGACGACTGCGGCCGACCAGCCGTGTCGACGATTGTGCTGGGAGGCGACCAGCAAACCGACGAGGGCGACGGTGACCCCAAGGTCTCCGCGGCAGGCCAGGACCACCGCGAGCGCCAGCCAATAGCGAACCCACGCTCCTCGGGTGGCCTGAAGCCAGGCGAGAATCAGGAACGGAAGGGCAACGGTCTCTGGGTGGAAGGGGGTCAGGGCCGCCTGGTGAAGGGTTGGAGCCATGGCGTAGGCGGCGATCACCGTGCTGGTTGCCCCGACCCTGAGCCCGGCGCGTTCGCGGGCCAGTCTCCAGAGTGGGATCACGCCTCCCGCGATGGCGAGGGACTGGATGACGGCGAAGGTCGGTGCCGGGGGAACCAGACGGGTCAACTGGAGGACAGCCTCACCCATCAACGAGGCGGAGGCGCGCGTCGGGTCGAGCCCGCCCACCGGAATGGGAACACGGTGCCCGGTGCGGGCCCAGGCCGCCTGAAGCCACGGTCCCATCCCGCCCCCGGCCGACACCGAGCGGATGGTGGCGGCGGTGAGAGCGAGTTGAACGACGAACACGATGGCGGCGTCGACCCACGGCAACACCCGGTCGGCGGCATCGCCGTCCAGGCTGGCGTGCAGCCTCAGGCTGAAACGGTCCCAGCGTCGTCGGACATCCCCGCCCACCAGTTGGCGGGTCACGTCGTTCCGTCGAGACCGGTCAGGGGCGGCTGGGTCGAGTCGAGCTGGGGAGCCTCGACGGGGCTCCCCTCCTGCGCCGCCGGGTCGATCAACTCCGGCCCCTTGTTTCGGACGTTCCCGACCGCCGTCCCCACCGGATGCATCACCAAGATCCCGGGCGGGGCCGGTACGAGCAGGCGACCCAGGGCCTCAGTGTCGGTGTTGTCGGGGGCCAGCCAGGTGTCCCAGGTCGAGGGCGCCAGGAGGACCGGCATCCTGTCGTGGACGGGGGCCATGGTCTCGTTGGCCGTGGTGGTGATGATCGTGGTGGACCTCAACTGCTGGTTCCCGCCACGATCGGGCCCGCGCCATTCCTCCCACAGCCCGGCGAAAGCCAAGGGCTCGCCATCAGAGCGGTGGATGAAATAGGGCTGCTTGGTCTTTTGGCCCGGAACGACCTTCCACTCGTAGAAGCCGTCGACCGGAACGATGCAACGACGTCGCCGGAAGGCGTGCCGGAAAGCGTTCTTGTCGGCGAGGGTCTCCGCCCGGGCGTTGATCATCCTGCTTCCAATGGCTGGGGTCTTGGCCCAGATCGGCACCAGCCCCCAGTGGTGAGGGACGAGTCTTCTCACCCCACCATCTTCGGAAACCACGTAGACGTCGTTGGTGGGCGCAACGTTCCACGACGGCTCGAGTGCCGCCTCGGCCGCCGGAGGTTCGGCGTCGAAGTATCGGGCGATCTCCTCAGGTGAGGAGGATGACACGAACCGGCCGCACATGGCGTCAAGCTAGTGCC
>JAGQSO010000166.1 GCA_020439505.1 Acidimicrobiales bacterium | reverse complement strand
GAGCTTGCGAGCCACTGCGCAAACCGTCGAGGCGCCGCAACGAAGTGAGGACCGGGCTCGACGGAACCAGAAATCGTCCGCCGAAGGCGGCCCACGAGACCCGGACAGCGAGCAGCGTCAAGAAGACTCCCAGGCCCAACAGAGAGTGCCGCCCACGGCAGCAACGTTTGCGCTGTTGCGAGCCTGCGAGCCACTGCGCACCGGGCTCGACGGAACCAGAAATCGTCCGCCAAAGGCGGCCCACGAGACCCGGACCACGAGGAGCGTCGATGACTCCCAGGACCTGCCGAGATGTGCCGGCCCACGCCGGCACTGAGTCTGTGGTGAACTGCGGCCATGACCGAACGCATCGAGATCTCCCGCGACATCGCTGCCTCGCCCGAGGCCGTGTACCAGGCCATCTCCGACGTCACCCGCATGGGTGAGTGGTCCGAGGAATGCCACACCTGTGCGTGGCACGAAGGTTTCTCAGGCCCCGAACTGGGGGCCACCTTCGATGGCCACAACCGCAACGGTGAACACGAGTGGATCAGCCAGGGCAAGGTGATCGAGGCCGACCCGGGCCGGGCCTTCGCCTTCGAGTGCTCCATGTTCGACTTCCACTTCTCCACCTGGGGCTACCGGATCGAGCCCACCGAGACCGGCAGCCGGGTGACCGAATGGACCGAGGACCTGCGTCCCGAATCGGTATTGGAGATGAGCAGCCAGATGTCGGGCATCACCGACCGACCCGCCCGCAACCGCCAGACCATGAGCGGCACCCTCGAGCGCCTGGCCGCCGCCGTCGAGGCATAGACGCAGGAGGCGCTCTCACCCATCACCCATGCGGTCGCAGTACGGTGCTACCCCCGTACTACCAGCGGTAGCATCTGGGCATGAAGCTGAGTGTGAGCCTGTCGGCGGAGGACGTCGAGTTCCTCGACTCCTATGCCCGGTCCAACCAGATCGCGTCAAGGTCCGCCGCCATCCACCAGGCGGTACGGCTGCTGAGGGCGTCAGAGCTCAGCTCGGCATACGAGGAGGCCTGGCAGGAGTGGGCCGAGTCGGACTCCGCTGAGGAGTGGGACGCCACGTCCGGGGACGGGTTGGCCCATGCGCCGAGGTGAGATCCGCCTGGTTGACCTCGATCCGGTCCGAGGCTCGGAAGCGAACAAGCAGAGGCCAGCGGTCATCGTGAGCAATGACGGCGCCAACCAGAGCGCCGAACGGCTGGGTCGTGGCGTGGTGGCCGTCGTCCCGGTGACGTCGAACGTCACCCGCCTGTTTCCGTTTCAGGTCCTACTTGCCGCGACGGACACTGGGCTTCGGGTCAACTCGAAGGCCCAAGCCGAACAGGTTCGCTCTGTGGCGGTGGAGCGCATCGGAGCACGGGTGGGCGTGGTCCCGCCGTCAACGTTGACCCTGCTCGACGACGCCTTGCGCCTTCACCTCGCCCTGTAAACGGGGGCGGCCCGGGAGTTGGCGCTGGAGCCGGAGCAGGACCGGATCTGGGCCCGAGCCAGGTCGACCGGAAGCTATGAGGGTCGGGAGGCGGTTCCGTCGATGTAGCGGCGTATCGAGGCCCGGTACTCCTCTTCGGTGAAGGTCCAATGCTGGTGGTCGGGATCGGCCCAGCCGGTGGCCAAGGTCGGAGTCGCCCGCCCGATGGCCGCGGTCATGGCCCGGGTCATGGCCAGGGGGCCAGGGGGTGCCGACAGCAACTGATCGATGCACGTCGCCACCGCCCGGTCCAGTTCGGACCGGGGTACCAGACGGGTCACGTACCCGGTGCGCAACAGCTCATCGGCGTCGACGCTCCGGCTCGACATCACCCAGTCCCGGGCCGCCGGGAGGCCCACCTCGCGGGCCAGCAGCGGGACGCCAGCCCAGGTGAGCGGCATACCGATGGCCAACTCAGGGATGCGCAACACCGTGTCATCGGCGGCCAAGCGGATGTCGAAGGCCGCCGCCAGCAGGGCACCACCGCCGATGACGTGACCGTGGAGAGCAGCCACGGTCGCCTGGGGGATCCGGCCCAACTGGTCCAACAGGCGCTGCCAGCTACCGGTGCGGTGTCGCCGCTGAACCCACTCGCCCTCGGCAACCGGAGGATAGGCAGTGGCCTTGAGGTCAGCTCCAGCGCAGAACGACCGTCCCGCACCTTCCAGAACCAACACCGACACCTCGGGCCGTTCCTCCAGCTCATCGAGCGCTTCCCCCAGAGCGAGCCTCACCTCGTCGTTGAGGGCGTTGAGCTTTTCGGGGCGGTTCAGGCGGAGCCGGCCGACACGCCCTTCCACCTCGAACACGACCGGGCCTGGCGATGACGACTCCATGGAGGAATGGTGCCACCGCGGCTCGCTCGATCCGTCCTTCGCCGTCACCCCCACCGATGGGCGGGGTCTCGGGCCTCACCTAACCGATCGCCACCGTCTCCGTCGATCAACCCGGTCGGGCGTTCTCGATCCGCACCGCGCCCTCACCGCCACCGGCACCGCAAGAGGCGGCGGAGGAGAGCACGCGAACCGTTACCAGGTGACCTGCTAGCGGAATCTCAGCCCCACCCCCGGTGATCACCAACGGCATCAGGTCACGCTCTCGGCTGTCGACGATCGACGCCCCGGTCAGCGAACCGGGTCCCGACAACTCCAGCCTCGCCGTGCGCTCGTGGCGGGGTGCCCAGTTGCGGAGCCGAACCACGACCCCCTCACCTCGTGATGCCGGCTTGACCGCCACTACGTCGACGTCGAGGTCATCGACCGCCACCGGGAAGGCTGGGGCCGGTCGCCCGACGGCGGCGTCGAGAAGGCCGCTGAGCCGACGACCCCGAGCGATCACGTCACCCGAGGTCAGGTCCACCGCCACCGACGCCGCCTGGGAACCGAAACGCAGACCCCAGGCCGGGGCCATGACCGGGATCGCCCCGAAGGCGGTCTCTTTCACCGCGGTACGCGCCACCACCATCTCGACCGTGCCGTCACCGGATACGTGGACACCGGTCGGGTTGGCGGCCGCCACCACCATTCCCCCACCTCGGTCCGTACCAGAGTCGTCTCGGATCGGTGCGGCAAATGAATGGAGGGGCCAAAACGTCGGCCGGTACCAACGCTCCAGTGACCGCTCGATGACGGCACCGGGTTGATGCATCGTCACCCCGACCGCAGGGCCGGTCCCCCGCACGGCCAGGGTGATGCTCCGTCGAAGCCTGGGCGCACCCGACACGGTGGTGATGATCAGCGGGCGGGCGGGATCCACCGAGTGGACGATCGACATCGGGCGATCGTCTAGTCGCACCGACACCATCACCCGAGCCGTACCGTCAGCGCCGACCGTGGCGCGGACCGTCGCCGGCACGTCACTGGTGGCGCCGACTCGGGACCACCGACCGCCGTGGATCTCCTGGCCCATGCGCCACAGCCCGCCGCTGTCGCGGTAGCTGATGACGTCGTGGCTGACTCCACCCTCCAGGTCATACCCGGCGACATCGATGTCGACGATCGTCCCTCCCCGCTGTGGGTCGAAGGTGATCGCACCCCACGCCGTCTCCACCACCAGCATTCGTCCCCGCCACACCAACGCGGTGCCGCCCTG
>JAGQSO010000165.1 GCA_020439505.1 Acidimicrobiales bacterium | reverse complement strand
TCGGCATCCCACTTGGCGATCTCGCTGTCGAGCGCTTCGTAGAGCTGGCCCCGGACCACCACGCTCCACCCGGTCCGCCCGGCGCGGTCGTAGTCGTCCACCTCGAAGCACACCGATCGGTGAACGGCGTCGAACTTGGCGCCCTCGGCGGTGCGGACCACGACCCGGTGCCCGACCATGGAGTAGTTGACGGGCAGGATCAGCGGCGCCCCGCCCTCGATGACCGCCAGCCGACCGAGCACGTGCTGGCCGAGCAGGGCGAGGCACTCAGACTGTTCCATGACTTCCAACCCGGTTCTGCGATCGACCTGCACGCTGGCACCTTCCATGGGTGTCGACCGGTCCCGGCTGGTCCCGGTACCGCTGGTGATCACAGATTCTTCCCCATGAGCAACCACCGACAGGGCCATCGGTCACACCGCGTCGGTTGAGGCTACGGTGCGCCCATGACCACCGAACTCATGAAAATCGCGTCGGCTCCCCCGGTGACGTGCCCCGAGTCGGCACCGATCAGTCAGGCGGCGCGGATCATGTCCGAGCACGCCATCGGGTGCGTGGTGGTGATCGACGACCAGCGGACCGTGACCGGCGTCGTCACCGACCGGGACCTCGCGGTGCGCGCCGTGGGACGTGAGCTACCGCCTGACACCAAGGTGTCCGAGGTGATGACCCGCGAGGTGGTCTCGGTGGCCACCCACGCGTCGACCTTGGATGCCGGACGTCAGATGGCGGTTCGTCAGTGCCGCCGCCTGCCCGTCGTGGACGAGAACGGTGCCGTCGTGGCGGTCGTGTCGCTCGACGACATCTACAAGGCCGAGGGAGCGGTGATCCGCGAGCTCAACGAGGTGATCGGCAGTCAGTGGTCCGATCTCCGCCAGCGCATGCGCTACTGAGACAGGCAAGCGGGTACCGTCCTCGACCATGGCCGACCCGTCTCCCACCGACCAGCCCGCCCACCGTTACGACGCCGCGCTCGCCTCCACCATCGAGGCCCGCTGGCAGGACCGCTGGGAGGCCGAAGGCACCTTCCACACCCCCAACCCGGTGGGGACGCTGAGCGACGGGTTCGACGCGGTGGCCGACCGGCCCAAGCGCTACGTGCTGGACATGTTCCCCTACCCCTCGGGGGTGGGGCTGCACGTCGGGCACCCCCTCGGCTTCATCGGCACCGATGTCTACGCCCGGTACCTGCGCATGACCGGCCACAACGTCATGCACACCATGGGTTACGACGCCTTCGGTCTACCGGCCGAGCAGTATGCCCTCCAGACTAACTTCCATGCTCCGGTGACCACCGAGACCAACATCGCCAACATGCGCCGCCAACTCCGGCGCCTGGGGTTGGCGCACGACCCGCGGCGGTCGATCTCGACGACCGACGAGGACTACTACCGCTGGACCCAGTGGATCTTCCTTCAGCTCTTCAACTCCTGGTATGACGCCACGGCGGGCGACGCCGGAAAGGCCCGGCCGGTCAGCGAGCTCGAGGCCGAGCTGGACGCCGGGGTCCGCCAGCCCGATCCCGGCACCATCCCCGACGGTTCGGCGTGGGCCGACCTGGACGCCGACGGGCGTCGGGCGGTGCTCAACGCCCATCGTCTGGCCTATCTGGCCGAGGTCCCGGTGAACTGGTGTCCCGGTCTCGGCACCGTGTTGTCCAACGAGGAGGTCACCGCGGACGGCCGCAGCGAGCGCGGCAACTTCCCGGTGTTCCGCCGCCCCATGAAGCAGTGGATGCTTCGCATCACAGCCTACGCCGACCGCCTCATCGACGACCTCGACCTGCTGGAGTGGTCCGAGGCCATCAAGACCCAGCAGCGCAACTGGATCGGCCGTTCGACCGGCGCCCAGGTCACCTTCTCCACCCCCGCCGGTCCGCTGGAGGTGTTCACCACCCGACCCGACACCTTGTTCGGGGCCACCTACATGGTGGTGGCCCCCGAGCATCCGCTGGTCCCCGCCCTGACCACGGCCGGCTGGCCCGAGGGCACCGCTCCGGCCTGGACCGCCGGTGCCGCCACCCCGACCGACGCGGTGGAGGCCTATGTAGCGGTGGCCCGTAACCGTTCAGATCTCGACCGCCAGGCCGACGCCAAGGACAAGACCGGTGTGTTCACCGGGACCTTCGCCACCAACCCGGTGAACGGTGAGCCGATCCCGGTGTTCGTGGCCGACTACGTGCTGATGGGTTACGGGACCGGGGCGATCATGGCGGTGCCCGCCCACGACCAGCGCGACTTCGACTTCGCCCGGGCCTTCGACCTCGACATCGTCGAGGTGGTCTCGCC
>JAGQSO010000164.1 GCA_020439505.1 Acidimicrobiales bacterium | reverse complement strand
TCCGTGGATCGGCAACCGCCAAGCCAGTAGTTGACGGCGCAAGGGTAGAGATCCGGTAGAGACCTGGCCCGAGACGCGATCGAACCCCCTGCGTGACCAGGGGGTCCGTGGTTGTGTGGTGGTGGGCGAGGGGGGACTTGAACCCCCACGTCCTTTCGGACACTGGAACCTGAATCCAGCGCGTCTGCCAATTCCGCCACTCGCCCGAGTAGCGGGGTGAACTTAGCGCAACCTGGGAGGTTGGCTCCCATCGGTAACCTCTCGGCGTGGCACTCAAGGGCTTCGAACGGCGACTGGAACGGATGGTCGAGGGCACCTTCGCCCGCATGTTCCGCAGCGGCATCCGGCCGGTGGAGCTGGGCCGTCGTCTGGTGCGGGAGATGGACGACAACCGCTCGGTGGACGTTCGGGGCCGGACCGTGGTGCCCAACCAGTTCAGCGTCGAGCTGGCCGAGGCCGATGCGGAACGGTTCGCCGAGGTGGCGTCGTCGCTGGAACGGGAGCTGGCCGAGGCGGCTCGGGAGCACGCCCGCGACGAGGGCTACGTGTTCATGGGTCCGGTCTCGGTTCACCTCGAGGTGTCGGAGCGTCAGCGGACCGGGGCCTTCCAGATCGTGGGGCGCATGCGCGAGGGGACCGGCGGTGTGGGTGCCGGGTCGCTGATCCTGCCCACCGGGGAACGGATCGGGCTGGGTGAGGCGGTGGTCACGGTGGGCCGTCGCCCCGAGAGCACCCTTCAGATGGCGGACCCCAACGTGAGTCGCAACCACGCCGAGATCCGTCCCCGCGGGAACGGTTGGCTGGTGGTCGACCTCGGTTCCACCAACGGCACTCGGGTCAACGGCACCCGCATCAGCTCTCACGAGCTCACCGACGGCGACGAGATCAGCTTCGGCAACACCCTGGTCCGCTTCGAAGAATCCTGACCTCGCAGCGACGACGGCTGGACCTATCCGCGAGGTCCCCAGGGCCTGGCCGGGACGGTTGACGGGAGGCCGGTAGGCTCGCCCGATCATGGACGAGCAGTTGCTCACCATCCTCAAGCTGTGCCTGCTGGCCCTGCTGTACCTGTTTTTCCTGCGGGTCCTGCGGGCGGTGTGGGTCGAGGTGCGCGGCCCGCGGACCGTCGCCCGCAAAGGCCGGAGCGCGACGCCTGCCCTGGCCACCGCCGGAGCGGCCGCCGCGCCTGCGCCGCTGCCTCCTGCGGCAGCGAAGGGCAGCCGTCGGTCCGAACGCCGGGCCGACCGGGCCACCCCGTCCTCGCTGGCCATCGTGGAGCCGGCCGGCCTTCAGGGGACACGGTTTCCGCTGCTCGACGAGCTCACCATCGGCCGGGCCGCCGGCTGCCTCGTGACCCTCGACGACACGTTCGCCTCCCAGATCCACGCCCGGGTGTTCAGCCGTGACGGGCAGCTTTTCGTTGAGGACCTCGGGTCCACCAACGGCACATTTCTCAACCGCACCAAGGTCGCTGGCCCCCAGGTCATGCACCGGGGAGACCGACTTCAGGTCGGCAACACCGTTCTGGAGCTCGTGTGACCACCCTTCGATCCGGTGCCGCCACCCACGTTGGGCGCGTGCGCGCCAACAACCAGGATTCCGCTCTGACCAACGATGAGACCCAGCTCTACGGAGTGGCCGACGGCATGGGAGGCCACAAGGGGGGCGAGGTGGCCTCGGCCATGGCGGTGGCTCTGGCTACCGAACACTCGGCCGAACGAAACCTCGATGGCCTCAAGCACGCGGCCCGGGTGGCCAACCGGGCGATCTTCGAGAAGTCCGGTAGCGACCCGGAGTTGCACGGGATGGGGACGACCCTCGTCGCCCTCCAGTTGATCCAGGGCCCCGAGGGTGACGAGATCGCGTGGATCAACGTGGGCGATTCCCGCGTCTACCTGATGCGCGATGACGAGTTGCGCCAGCTCAGCCACGATCACAGCCTGGTCGAGGACCTGGTCCGCGACGGGCGGATCACCGCCGAGGAAGCCAAGGTCCACCCCCAGCGCAACATCCTCACCCGGGCATTGGGGATCGACCTCGATGTCGACGTCGACGGTGCGTCGCTGCTGCCCCTGGCCGGTGACCGGTTCCTGTTGTGCAGCGATGGTCTGTTCAACGAGGTGTCCCTCGACCAGATGAGCGCGGTGCTGCGACGACTGGTCGATCCCGACGAGGCAGCGGCCGAACTCGTACGCCTCGCCAACGAGGGAGGCGGTCGCGACAACATCACGGTGGTTCTGGTCGACGTGATCGACGACGACGGTCGTTCGGCGGCGATCGCCGAGGCTCAGGCCGCCGCGGTCGCCGCCGCTGAGGCCCGTGCCGCGGCGGAACGGGCCGAAGCCGAAGCCGCCGCCCGCCAGGCGGCACTGGCCGAACAAGAAGCCGATGACGACCCCAACACCGTGACCATCGAACCCGAGCCGGCGGTGGCCTTCGCCGACCGTCGCAGCTCGTTGCCCGAGTCCCACGACGACTACGCCGCCGAGGGTAAGGACCTGTACGCCGATCTGGACCGGGTGCGGGCCAAGCGGGTCACCTGGCGGCTGGTGGCCTTTGCAGCCGCGCTGCTCATCGTGATCGGTGTGGTGGTGGGGGCCATGTACGTGTCCCAGAGCGGCACCTACCACGTGGAGGTGGAGGGTCAGCGGGTCACCATCTACCGAGGCCAGGCCGGAGGCTTCCTGGGCATCCAGCCCACCCGTGAAACCGACCTTGATTTCACCTTCGACGACATCCCCGCCGAGTTCCGAGACGGAGTGGACGGCAAGGAGTTCACGTCGCTGGGCGAGGCATTGAACTGGGCGATGCGCATCCAGGACTACATCGACGCCACCTCTACCACGACCACGACCTCCACCACCACCACTTCGACGACGTCGACCACCTCCACGACCTCGACCACCGTCGCCACCACCGCCGTTCCCCCCACCACCGCGGTTCCGGGGGCACCCGTGCCGACGGTTCCCGCCACGACACCACCGGGATGACCGAGCGATGACTGTGGCCCGTACGGTGATGGGCCGGTCCCGCCGTCGGGCCGAGCTGGGACTGTTGGTGCTGGCCGCCGCGGTTACCGGCGGCGCCTACACCCTGGCCAGCCTGGGCACCACGGCATCGGTACCGGCCGACATCGGTCCTTTCCTCGGCATCATCCTGGCGTTGTTCGTCGGAGCCCACCTGGCGGTACGGCGCCTGGCCCCCGAGGCCGACGGAATGCTCCTTCCCCTCTCCGCTGTGCTCAACGGCATCGGCTACGTGTTCATCGCCCGCCTCGACGCCGAGCTGGCCGACAACCAGGCCACCTGGACCGCGGTGGGCATAGTTGCTTTCGTCGCCACCCTGTTGGTGGTCCGTCGGGCCCGGGACCTCGAGCGCTACCGCTACACGTTCTTGCTGGTCGGCCTGGCCCTGCTGGTGTCGCCGCTGATCCCTGGCATCGGGCGCAACATCCGCGGCGCGAGGATCTGGGTGGCGGTCGGGCCGATCAGCTTCCAGCCGGGCGAGTTCGCCAAGATCGCCTTCGCCCTGTTCTTTGCCTCCTACCTGGTCGAGAAGCGTGAGCTGTTGAGCATGGCCACCTGGCCCCGGTTCCGTCCGGTGTTGCCCGACCTCCGTCACCTGGGGCCGGTCCTGTTCGCCTGGGGCATGGCGATCCTGGTGATGACCGCCCAGAAGGACCTGGGGTCATCGCTGTTGTTCTTCGCCCTGTTCATGGTGATGCTGTGGGTGGCTACCGGTCGGGCCGCCTACCCCCTGGGGGGAGCCTTCATGTTCGGGGCGGCCGCCTACGGAGCGTGGACCCAGTTCAGCCACGTCCAGACCCGTGTCTCTCAGTGGATGGACCCCTGGGACGACACCGGCGGTCAGCTCGTCCAGACCTGGTACGCCCTGGCCTGGGGAGGGGTCACCGGCACCGGGATCGGACTGGGCCGGCCCGACAAGATCCCGATCGTGGAGAGCGACTTCATCTTCGCCGCCATCGCCGAGGAGCTCGGTCTGCTGGGTGGGACGGCCATCCTGGTCGCCTACCTGTTGATCGTCGGTGCCGGTCTGCGGGTGGCCCAAACCGCCGACCATCCATTCGACAAGCTGCTCGCCGCCGGCCTTACCGCGCTGATCGGGATGCAGGCCTTCGTGATCCTGGCCGGCGTGATCCGCCTGCTTCCCCTCACCGGTGTGGTCCTGCCCTTCGTGTCCTACGGGGGCTCGGCCCTGGTGGCCAACTACGTGCTGTTGGCCCTGCTCATCCGGATCTCCGATCAACGCCCGTCCAAGCGCCGGCCCGCCGGTGGAACACGACCGGCCCAGGCCGCGTCGGTGGGGGCGGGCCGGTGATGGACCGCCAGATCCGCCGCCTGGGCGTCTTCTTGATGCTGTTGTTCTGTGCCCTGTTCGCCCAGCTCAACTACATCCAGGTGTTCCGGGCTGACCGCCTCAACACCAAGCCCGGCAACTCGCGACCGATCGACCAGGCCTTCAACCGGGCCCGAGGCCAGGTGGTCACCGCCGACGGCGTGGTCCTGGCCCGGTCGGTCCCCGTCGACGACCGCTACCAGTACCAGCGAGAGTTCCCCGAGGGCGACCTGTTCGGCCACGTCACCGGATACCTCAACTACCAGTTCGGGGCCACGGGCCTGGAGCGGGCCTACAACACCGAGCTCTCGGGCCGTTCGGCCTCTCAGCAGGTTCGCTCGGTCGGTGACCTGTTCGTGGAGTCCGACCGCACCGGCAACCTCCGCCTGACCCTGCGGGCCGACGTGCAACGGGCAGCCCGGGCCGCCCTGGGCGATCAACGGGGCACGGTCGTCGCCATCGATCCCCGAACCGGTGGTCTGCTGGCGCTGTGGTCGTGGCCGAGTTTCGACCCCAACCTGTTGTCCAGCCACGACCTGGAGGCGGCCGGGGCGGCCAAGGCTCTCTATGAGGCGTCGCCTGACGAACCGCTGCTGGCCAAGTCCTACCGGGAGGTGTACCCGCCGGGGTCCACGTTCAAGGTGGTCACCGGCTCCACCGGCGTCCAGACCGGCATGGTCACCCCCGATTCGCCCGTCTATCCCACCATCAACTCGCTCGACCTGCCCTACACCGACAAGAACCTGCCCAACTTCGGGGGATCGGCGTGTGGGGGGACCTTGTTCCGGATCTTGGCCAAGTCCTGCAACACGTCGTTCGGTCAGATGGGCCTCGACCTGGGGAGTGCCCGGCTGCGGTCGGGGGCCGAGGCCTTCGGGTTCAACTCGACCCCGCCCTTCGACCTGCCGGCGGTGGCGTCGCGCTATCCCACCGAGGACTTCGAGGCCGAAAAGCGCGATCCGGCCCTGGCCCAGAGCGCCATCGGCCAGTACTCGGTGGCCGCCACGCCGTTGCAGATGGTCCTGGTGGCCGCCGCCATCGCCAACGGCGGGGTGATCATGGAGCCCCACGTGGTCGACGTGATCCGTGACGGCGAGGCCGAGGTGGTCCGCCGGATCGAGCCCACCGCCTGGCAGCGGGCCGTCGACCCCAGCACCGCCTCGGTGATGATGGACGCCATGCGCGAGGTGGTGCGCGCCGGCAGCGCCACCCGCCTCCAGATCGACGGTCTCGACGTCGGCGCCAAGACCGGCACCGCCCAGACCGGTTCGACCAAGCCTCTCAAGTCCCATGCCTGGGTCATCGCCTGGGCCGGACCGCCCGGCCAGGCCCCCACCGTGGCGGTGGCGGTGCTGGTCGAAGCCCAAGACGGTGTGAGCGAGCAGACCGGGGGGCGGGTGGCGGCCCCCATCGCCAAGCAGGTCATCGAGGCCGCCATGGCCCCGATGCCTCCGCCACCGCCCTCGTCGGAGGACGAGGCGACGACGCCGACCACCGGCGGCTGACCCAACCACCGGCGGCTGACCCAACCACGCCGCCGGGTAGCCTCGGCGGCGATGCCCGGCCGTTACGAGTTCTCCCTTCCCGAGCGTCCGATGCGCGACGGCTGGTTCCGGATCGGCACCCTGGATGTGACCACCACCGCGCTGTTGGTGGGCCTCGGGGTGCTGTCGATGTTCCTTTACGCCGTCAGCCCGACCTTCGTGTCCAACTTCTTCTTCCAGACCGAGATGGTCCGCGACGGTGAGCTGTGGCGGCTGGTCACCTGGCCGCTGCTCAACCCGCCCACCTCGATCTGGGTGGTGCTGACCCTGGCCTTCTTCTGGTTCGTGGGCCACCAGGTCGAGGACCGGGTGGGCAGGGTGCCCTTCACGGTGCTGATCGCGGCGATGACGTTGATTCCGGGCGCGCTGGTGACCATCCTGGGGATCGACCGGTTCGGGGCCGCCGCCTTCGGGCTGGGGCTGCTCGGTATCGGGCTGCTGGTGGTCTTCGCCCTGGACAACCCCGGTGCCATGTTCATGTTCGGCATCCCGGCCTGGGTGCTCGCCGCGGTGTACGTCGCCATCGACGTGCTCAGCCTCACCGGTGCCCGTCGCTGGTCCCAGCTGGTCATGGAGCTGTTGGTGATCGTGGTGGCCCTCTTCGGCTGCCGTCAGCTCGGGCTGTTGGACAACCTCGAATTCATCCCTCGCATACCGGCCGTGGCCCCCCGGGCCTCACGGTCGCCCTACGGGGAGGTAGGTGGCGGCCGGTCCGGTGGGACCAAGCGAGGTCGGGGCAAGGGGCGAAAGGCGAAGGGCAAGCGCTCGGGAACCGTGGTCGCCGGACCGTGGGGCGGGGAACCAACAGGACCCAGCCCGCTCGAGCAGGCTGAGCTCGACGTCTTGTTGGACAAGATCGGCGAGGGCGGCCTCGACTCGTTGAACAAGATGGAGCGCAAGCGCCTCGACGAGCTGAGCCGCAAGATGCGAGGCAACTGACGGATCTGCGGCCGCCTCGGCCGGAGCCGTCGAAGAATGGGTGCGGGTGTCTCATCTGGGGCCGTGGTCGTCCCGTAGGCTTAGGCCGCCATGACGAACCGGGAACAGGTGGTCCTCAACGGCCGCTACGAACTTCACCGACGCATCGGCAGGGGAGGCATGGCCGAGGTCTACCTGGCCCGCGACCGGCTGCTGGAACGGCCGGTGGCCATCAAGATCTTGTTCCCCGAATTCGCCACCGACCCGGCCTTCGTCGCCCGGTTCCGCCGCGAGGCCCAGAGCGCCGCCAACCTCAACCACCCCAACATCGTCGGGGTGTACGACTGGGGCAAGGAACGGGGTACGTACTACATCGTGATGGAGTACGTGGACGGGCGGTCGGTCTCCGAGCTGATCCGTACCAACGGCCCGCTCACCCCCAAGCGGGCCGCTGCGGTGGGCGCGGATGTCGCCGCCGGACTGGGCTACGCCCACACCAAGGGCGTCGTCCACCGCGACGTCAAGCCGGGCAACATCCTCATCACCAACGACGGCGACGTGAAGGTCGCCGACTTCGGTATCGCCTGGGCGATGTCGTCGACCGGCGAGGAGAACCTCACCCAGGCCGGTTCGGTGATGGGTACCGCCACCTACTTCTCGCCCGAGCAGGCCCAAGGTCGCCAGGTCGATCCCCGCAGCGACCTCTACTCGTTGGGCGTGGTCCTCTACGAGATGGTGACCGGGCGTCCGCCCTATGAGGGCGACACCCCGGTGGCGATCGCCTACAAGCACGTTCAGGAGCCCCTGCCCCCGTTGCGTGAACGCCTGCCCGACGTCCCCCGCGACTTCGAATCGGTCACCAACAAGGCCCTCGAGAAGGATCTGGCCCGGCGTTACCAGACCGCGGTCGAGCTTCGTAACGACCTGCTGGCCTTCGCCGCCGGTCGGCCGGTGAGCACCCGCAAGGCCGCTCCTCCCGCCGTGGTTCCCGCCCCGGTCCCCCTTCATGACGCCGCGCCGAAACCAGAGGAACCCGTGAGCAACCAGCCGATGCCCCAAGACCATTACGACCGTGACGGCGAAGGTCGTAACAGCGCCTGGTTCTTCGTGGCCATCGTGGCGCTGCTGGCCGTTCTCGGTGTTCTGCTGGTGGCCTTCGGACGACAGCTCGGGATCTTCGAGGACTCCACCGCCGCCAAGGTGGAGGTGCCCGCGGTGGTCGGTGAGATGCAAGACGTCGCCCGCCAACGGATCGAGAACGTAGATCTACGGGTCCGGGTGGAGAACGAGAAGTCCGAGGTGCGCGAGGGAGAGGTCCTGCGCCAGTCACCGACCCAGGGGACGATGGTGGAGGAGGGCAGCGAGGTGGTGCTGGTGGTCAGCGCCGGCCTAGACACCGCCGATATCCCCAACCTGTTCGACGTGGACCAGAACGACGCCCGGGGCCGCTTGGCCGAGCTCGGATTCGACGCCTCGCTCATCACCACCCGCGACGAGGAGTCCGACAGCGTGGCCCCCGGGCGGGTGATCCGCACCGAACCGGGTCCCGGTACCCACCCGACCGACACCCCGATCGTGTTGGTTATCGCCATCGAGATGGCAACCACCACCACCGAGGAGCCGACCACCACCGAGGCCCCGACCACCACCGAGGCCCCGACCACCACCACCAAGCCGGCCACCACCACGACGACCAAGCCGGCAACCACCACCACGACCGAGGCACCCACCACCACCACGGCCGAGGAGGGTGGGTTGTAGTGCCGTGTCGGCACTCTGTTTGAGGGTTTCGGTGTTCAACTGAGCGACACGCGGTACGGGTCTCATGGCCCGCCTTCGGCGGTCGATTTCTGGTTCCGTCGAGCCCGGTCCTCACTTCGTTGCGGGGGCTCGACGGCGTTTGCCCGGTTGCTCGCAAGCTCGCAAAAGTGCAAACGGGGCCCGGCAAGCTTTGCAGGGGTGGGGGCAACTGAGCGGCACTCGGCCCGGTTCTCGTGGGCCGCGTTCGGCGGGCGATTCCGCGGCGCAAACGGGGCCCGGCAAGCTTGGCATGGCTTTGGGGGTCACCGACGGTGTGGTCGGGGCCTGAGCGGGGGTCAGCGGTAGCGGTCTACTTGTTCGAGGAAGTTGGCGACCAGGTCGTGTCCGCCCACGGTGAGGATCGACTCGGGGTGGAACTGGACCCCTTCGGTGGGGTGCTCCCGGTGGCGCAGACCCATGACGATCCCGTCGTCGGTCTCGGCGGTGATCTCGAGTACGTCGGGCACGCTGGCCCGGTCCACCACCAGTGAGTGGTAGCGGGTGGCCTCCAGCGGTTGGGGCAGCCCGGTGAAGACCCCCACGCCGTGGTGGCGGACCAGCGAGGTCTTTCCGTGCATGATCTCGGGGGCGCGGACCACGGTTCCGCCGAAGACCTGGCCGATGGTCTGGTGGCCCAGGCACACCCCTAGGACCGGCTTACGTCCGGTGAAGTGCACGATCGCTTCCCCGCTGATGCCGGCGTCGTCGGGGGTTCCGGGGCCAGGTGACACCAGGATGCCGTCGGGATCGAGGTCGACGGCCTCATCGAGGGTGATGGCATCGTTGCGGTGCACGATCGGCTCGGCCCCGGCCTGACCCAGGTACTGGACCAGGTTGTAGACGAACGAGTCGTAGTTGTCGATCACCAGGATCCGTGCGGTCATCGCTCGGCAGGGTAGTGGCCCTGGCCCCACCTCCGGCCAGCCGATAACTCCAGGCCCACGAACTGGACCGCACACACCAGGTCGGTGACACCCAGGCCCTACACGGGTTGGCCGGTCACGGCCACTAGCCTCGCAGCCATGGCTGACGAGACCGAGCCCTCGACCGACGAGTCGACGACCGCCACCGACGAGTCGACGACCCCGCCAGAGGAGGCGACCACCGCGGTTGAGGAATCGGCTTCGCCCGCCAAGGTGACCAAGACCAAAGCCAACAAGTCGGCGGGGACCTCATCGACCAAGCCGGCCGGCACCGACGCTCCGGTGGTCAAGAAGAAGGTGGTCAGCAAGCGGATCACCCCCAAGGGCGGTGGTCAGGCCGGGGCGACGTCGTCCAAGGCCCACGCCCCCGGTGGTCACGATGCCCCCGAGTCGAGCCGGTACACCCCTCCGTCGGCCAAGTACGCCGACATGCCGAGCCCCACCTGGGTTCCGGTGCTGATGTTCGTGTTGCTGGGGCTCGGCGGTCTGGTCATCGTGTTGAACTACGCCCGGGTGTTCGGCGAGCCCGACAACTGGCGCCTGGTGATCGGTCTCGGCGCCATCCTGGGCGGCATCATCACCGCCACCAACTACCGCTGACCTGCGGATCGTTCCCGCCCAGTGTACGGGCGGTGACGCCGGTGTCATCTCGGTGAAGCCGAAGTTACACAGATGTGACTCTCCCCAGACTTTTCCACAGGTTGGGGAAACTGTGTAGGACCGCTGAGATCTACGAACCAGCAGGTCACAGCCCTTCGCGAACGAGGTTCAGATACCTGACGGTGGATTTCGGTGTGCGTCGGTTCCGTAACAGGCCGACGACTCGGACCTGGGGTGAGATGCCCGATGACGGGCCCCGGTCGACGTCAGATGTCGTCCACCGGGGTGACCAGCTCCATGTCCTCCTGGCAGTGCCTGGGCGGTTCGGGGACCTCGTCGTTGGCCATCGTCATGCGCACCTCGGTGGAGCAGATCGAACACCGGTAGGTGAGCCGCACCTTGCGGAGCTCACCCGGATCGGGCGGAGCGGGGACCGGTCGGGCGAAGCTGCCCAAGATCATCGCCCCCATCCGGAGCAGGAGGTAGGCCATAGCCAGCGCCAGGATCACGTTCACCAGCGGCCAAGGCATGGATCCAGCGTACGGGGCTTGGCCGGACGGGTCCTAGTGCTCGGGCTGCCGGTCAGGGCATAGGGGTCCTAGCGGATTGGTCCAGCCTTCGTCGCTGCGAGGGTATTCAGACCGAGGCTTCGCCTCGGTTTAACCATGCCGTGCTTATGGGTCGGCTCACCTATCGGCTCGCCTCCTAAGCGTCGCGGGACGCGAAGAGGGCGGGAGCCTCATGGCCCCCGCCCTCCAGGGCAGATCTGGTGCCGTTACCGGATCAGTCGAGGCGCTCGATGATGGTGGCGTTGGCCATGCCGGCGCCCTCGCACATGGTCTGGAGGCCGTAGCGGCCCCCGGTGCGCTCCAGCTCGTTGAGCAGGGTGGCCATGAGCTTGGCGCCCGAGCAGCCGAGGGGGTGACCGAGGGCGATGGCGCCGCCGTTCACGTTCACCTTGGACATGTCGGGGTTGAACTCCTTCTGCCAGGCCAGAACCACCGAGGCGAAGGCCTCGTTGATCTCGATCAGGTCCATCTGGTCGAGGGTCATTCCGGCCCGCTCGAGCACCTTGGCGGTGGCGGGGATGGGGCCGGTGAGCATCTCGATCGGGTCGACGCCCACCACCGAGAAGGAGTGGAACCGGGCGCGGGGCTTGAGGCCCAGCTCCTTGGCCTTCTCCTCGCTCATGATCAACATGGCCGAGGCGCCGTCGGTGATCTGGGACGAGTTGGCGGCGGTTACGCGGCCGTTCTCGGGATCGAAGGCCGGCTTGAGCTTGGCCAGGGACTCCATCGACGAATCGGGGCGGATGCCCTCATCAGCGGTGACCATCTCGTCGAGCTCGGTGACCTTCATGGTCTCGCGGTCGTAGATCTTGGCCTGGACCGGGATGATCTCGTTGTCGAAGCGACCCTCGGCGGTGGCGGTGGCGGCCCGCTTGTGGCTCTCGACCGCGTAGGCGTCCATGTCCTCGCGGGAGATGTCCCACTTCTTGGCGATGATCTCGGCCGAGGTGCCCTGCATCACGATGCCGCCCACCGGGGCGTAGCGCTCCATGACCTTGGGGCCCATGGGGAAGCTGCCGGGGGTCACCGAGGCGCCCATCGGGGTGGTCGACATGATCTCGACCCCGGCGGCCACCACGATGTCGTAGGCGCCGGCCATGACACCTTGGGCGGCGAAGTGGGCCGACTGCTGGGACGAACCGCACTGGCGGTCGATGGTGGTGGCGGGCACCGTGTCGGGCCATTCGGCCGACAGCACGGCGGAGCGGCCGATGTTGACCGACTGGTTGCCGACCTGCATCACGCAACCCATGATCACGTCCTCGACCAGGGCAGGATCGAGGTTGTTGCGCTCGACGAGGGCCCGAAGGACCTCGGCGGCGAGGTCGGCAGGATGCCAACCCGAGAGCTTCCCGTAGCGCTTGCCGCCGGCGGTGCGGACGGCGTCGACGATGACTGCGGTGGGCATGAGGTTCCCCTTCCGGGGGGTCCACCCCCGTGTGCTGGACAGAACTAGACCGATCGGTCAAGTGGCAGTCTCGCCGGTCGTGACGACCCCCGCAACCCGGGAGCGGCACCGGCGCGCCACCCCGTCATCATCGGCCGTCGGGCCCCGGTTGGCAATCGGACGCCAGATCGGGGACATGGGCGTGCAGGTATCTGCTAGTGCTATGGCGCCCATCGTCCCCGGCGAAGGACGCCAGCCGTTCCCGAGCCACCGACAACACCAGGAAGCGCAGCACCCAAATGACCTCCATCGCCGACCGCGTCGCCGATCAGACCCTCCCCCGAGCCTTTCTGGCGACCGTCGCCGAACGGGGGGACACCATCGCCCTGCGTTGGAAGGACGGTGACGACTGGGGTCAAATGTCCTACGAGGACTATCGGGAGCGGGTTGCCCGGGCTGCCGCCGGCCTTAGGGCACTAGGTGTCGGCCACGG
Organism: Acidimicrobiales bacterium; assembly: GCA_020439505.1. Taxonomy (GTDB): domain Bacteria; phylum Actinomycetota; class Acidimicrobiia; order Acidimicrobiales; family Iamiaceae; genus Aquihabitans. The sequence goes on along the minus strand of JAGQSO010000164.1, from coordinate 15,189 downwards.
TGACCGGGTGGTGCTCATGCTCCGCAACAGTCCCGAGTTCCACATCCTCGACACCGCGGCGCTGTTCCTCGGGGCGACCCCGGTCAGCATCTACAACTCGTCGTCGTCCGAACAGGTGGAGTACCTGGTCGGTCACTGCGCGGCCGTAGTCGGCGTGGTGGAGGACGACGGCTTCCTCGCCCGCTTCAACACCGTGCGGTCGTCGCTGCCCCACCTTCGATCGCTCGGGGTCGTCAAGGTCGGATCAGAAGCCCACGACTTCACCCTTGCCGAGCTGATGGATCACGAGCCGCTCGACCTCGACGCCGAGGCCACCGCAGCCGAACCCGGGGACCTGGCCACCATCATCTACACCTCCGGCACCACCGGTCCCCCCAAGGGCGTGATGATCTCCCACGGCAACGCCGTGTTCATGGTGGAGAGCCTGCGGGAGCTCATGGGCGACGTCGACTTCGCCGGGAAGCGCCTGGTCTCCTACCTGCCCATGGCCCACATCGCCGAGCGGGCGGTCAGCCACTACCAGCACATCATCTTGGGCACCGAGGTCAGCACCTGCCCCGACCCGTCCCAGATCGGTGCCTACTGCCGCGAGGTCCGGCCCCACGTGATGTTCGGCGTTCCCCGGGTGTGGGAGAAGTTCAACGCCGGCGTCACCGCGGCCCTGGCCGCCGACCCCGAGAAGGCCGAGAAGTTCAACGAGGCGGTCGCCGCCTCCGGGCCGATCGCCCTGCGCCGCTCGCAGGGAACCGCGACCGAGGAGGACGAGGCCACCTGGGCCTTCCTCGACGAGGTGGCGTTCCGAGGGGTTCGGGAGCTGCTCGGGTTGCAGGACCTGATGTTCGCCATCAGCGGTGCCGCCCCGATCCCGGCCCCGTTGCTCATCTGGTTCCGGGCCATCGGCGTGCCGATGTCGGAGGTCTACGGGATGTCGGAGAACACCGGCGCCATGACCTGGACCCCCGAGAACATCAAACCGGGCTACGTCGGCCCCGCCATGCCGGGAACCGAGCTGGCGCTCGCCGATGACGGCGAGGTCATCTGCCGCGGACCCCACGTCTTCCAGGGGTACCTCAACGACGCCGAGAAGACGGCCGAGACCATCGACGCCGAAGGCTGGCTCCACTCGGGCGACATCGGCGAGATCGACGAGGACGGCTACCTGCGCATCGTCGACCGCAAGAAGGAACTGATCATCACCGCCGGGGGCAAGAACGTCAGCCCCGCCAACCTCGAGGCGGCCCTCAAGATGATCCCCCTGGTCGGACAGGCCGCCGCCATCGGCGACAAGCGCCCCTTCATCAGCGCCATCGTCGTGTTGGACCCCGACACCGCCAAGGTGTGGGCCGCCCAGCACGACGTCGCCTACGACTCGCTGGAGGACCTGGCCCGGAACCCGGCGGTCATCGCCGAGATCGAGAGCCACCTCCCTGAGGTGATGGAGCCGTTCAACAACGCCGAGCGGGTCAAGAAACTGTTGATCGTGGGTGAGGAGTGGCTCCCGGACTCAGACCTGCTCACCCCGACCTCCAAGCTCAAGCGCCGGGGGGTCAACGCCCGCTACGCCGACCAGATCGACGCCCTCTACAACTGATGACCATCAGGCGGCGTGGTTCTGAACCCGGGCGAGGAGCATGACGTCCCCCGCCGTGCCGCCGTGGCTGCGCGTCGTCGGCCCGGCGCTGGCGGTGATCGTCGTCCAGTTGGTGCTGTTCCCGGTGTCGCCCGGGGTGTGGCTCCAGGGCCTGGTGATCGGCCTTCTCAACGCCCTCGTGGTGCTGGGGATGATGCTCGTCTACCGGGCCAACCGGGTGATCAACATGGCCCAGGCTTCGGTGGGAGCGCTGCCGGCGTCGCTAGGCATCGGCATGGTCCTGTTCGGGGCTCCGAGCCTGGTGACGGCGGGATGGCTGGGCGTCGCGGCCGGTGCCGTGATCGGCCTGGCCGCAGTGGTCCTGGGACGTAGACCACCCGCCACGGCGGCGGCGACGGGAGCGGGGGCGGCCATTGCGGTCACCGCCGCCGTGGCGGTCATGGCGCGGGCGGGCTACTTCGGTGGGCTGGTCATCGGCCTCATCGCCGCGGTGGTCATCGGGCTCGCCATCGATCTGGTGGTGGTGCGACGCTTTCGCAGGTCACCCCGACTGGTACTGACCGTCGCCACCATCGGTCTGGCCCAGTTCCTCGCCGTGGGGGCCCTGTTGATCCCCCGTCTGTGGGGCCGAACCGATCTCGCCGCCCCCAACAAGACGTTCCGCATGCCCGGGTCGTTCCAGCTCGAGTTGGGCACGACGGTCTTCCACACCGACGAGTTGGTGGCGGTTGTCGTGGCGGTCCTCGCCATCGCCGCGGTCGCCCTGGTCCTGGCCCGTACCGACATCGGCATGGCCGTCCGCGCTGCTGCCGAACGCAGCGACCGGGCCGCCATGTTGGCCGTCCCGGTGGGGCGCCTCGAGGCCGGAGTCTGGGTGGTCGCCTCGGTGCTGGCCTTCATCGGCACCTACCTCCAGGCCGGGATCTTGGGCCTGGACCTGTCGACCGGTGTGGGACTTCGGGCTCTGGTGGCGGCGCTGGCCGCAATGGCGCTCGCCGGCTTCGGATCGCTCCCCGGAGCGGTTAGCGCGGCCGTCGCCATCGGGGTGCTGAGCGTGGCGTCGGGTCCCGCCGGTGGACACCAGGTGACCACCACCGACGTGGTCATGGCCCTGGTGGTCCTGGTGGGTCTGCTGGCGCAGCGGGCTCCCCGCCGGCGAGCCGACCGGGGTGAGGTGTCCAGTTGGCAGGCCAGCGTGGATCCCGCCCCGGTGCCGACGGCGCTGGCCCGTCTGGGGGTCGTGCGCCACGGTCGGACAGCCCTGGTGGGCGTGGGTTTGGTGGTGGCGCTACTGCTACCCGAGGTGCTCTCGCCCAGCCAGGACTTCCGGGCCGCGATGGTGGCTTCCCTCGCGGTGCTGGCCCTGTCGGTGGTGGTTCTGACCGGGTGGACCGGCGAGGTGACCTTGGGCCAGATGGGTCTGGCCGCGGTGGGTGCGGTGGTCACGGCCTACGCCACGGTGGAGTGGCAGTTCGATCTCGTTCTCGCCCTCCCGCTCGCGGGCCTCACCACCGCGGTGGTAGCGGTGATCCTCGGCTTGCCGTCGCTGCGCTGGCAGGGGCTGTTCATGGCGGTGACCACGCTGGCCTTCGGCGTGGCGGTGGTCGGGTGGGTGCTCAATCCGAGCCAGGCCGACTGGATACCTCGTGGCGTGATCGAGCGGCGACCGCTGCTGGCCACCTTCGACCTCTCCAGCGACGCCACCATGTACCGGGTCTGTCTGGTCATCTTGGTGCTGGCGTTGGTGGCGGTGGCCGGGATCCGTCGCACCCGGACCGGCCGGGTGCTCCGGGCGGTGCGCGACAACGCCCCCGGCGTACAGGCCTACGGGGTGAAGGTGCCGGTGGCCCGGCTCACCGCCTTTGCGCTGTCGGGTTTCCTGGCCGGGGTGGCGGGCGGAATGATCGTCTACGTCAGCGAGGCCTACGACGTGGGCACCTTCGCCCCCGACCAGGGTCTGAACGTGTTCATCTCCGCCGTGGTGGGCGGGGTCGGCAGCGCATTCGGCGCGGTGTTGGGTGCGGTGGTCCTCGACGGCAGCCGCAACTTCCTGACCGGTGCCTGGTCCCTGCTGCCATCGTCGGTCGGGGTGCTGGTGGTCCTCATGTTCCTGCCCGGCGGACTGGCTGAACTCGTGTACCGCCTACGCCAGCGGGTCCTGGTCGCGCTGGCCGCCAACAAGGAGATCGACCTGGCCCGGGTCGACGTCGCACTCGACGACATGGTCGACGCCGGTCACAAGGCGGCAGCCCGCGAGCACCCGGTGGTGCACGCCGACCCCGACGAGCCGCCGCTTCCCGATGCCTTGAGCATCCGGGCTCTGGACGTTGCCTACGGTCCCGTGCAGGTGTTGTTCGGCGTCGACCTCGATGTCCGACCGGGTGAGATCACCGCCCTGCTCGGCACCAACGGGGCCGGCAAGACCACCCTGCTGCGGGCGATCGGCGGCGTTGCCCCGGTGGTGGCCGGCTCGGTCACCCTGGGCCCGGTCGACCTGCGCGACCTCGAACCCGACCAGATCGCCGCCCGGGGGGTGGCCCAGATGCCGGGCGGCCAGGGGGTGTTCAGCGGACTGACGGTGGAGGAGAACCTGCGGGTGGCGGCCTGGCAGATCCGGGCGGACCGGGCCCGGGTGTCCGAGAAGATCAGCGAAGCCCAAAGGCGCTTCCCCGTCCTCCAACAGCGCTTCTCGGACCAGGCCGGCGACCTGTCAGGCGGTCAGCAACAGCAACTGGCGCTCGCCATGGCCCTGATGGTCGACCCCGAGGTCCTGCTCATCGACGAGTTGTCACTCGGTCTGGCCCCCTTGGTGGTGGAGCAGCTTCTCGAGGAGCTCCGGGCGCTGCGCGACGCCGGAACCACCATCGTCATCGTCGAACAGTCGGTGAACGTCGCCCTCAGCGTCGCCGACCACGCCTACTTCATGGAGAAGGGCGCCATCCGATTCTCGGGCTCGGCGGCCGAGCTGATCGAACAACCCGAACTGCTCCAGGCGATCTACCTCCAGGGCACCCGCGACGCGCTCGCCGCCGGCGACGAGGCGCACGAGGCGCACGAGGCGCAGGAGGGTGCGACTGCCCCTCAGATCCGGTCGGGACGGGTCGCTCCGGCGGCGGCCGCGCCCGGCAGCACCTCGACCGACGCCGCCCCGGTACCCGCTCTGGCGGTCGACGCCTTGAGCGTGGCCTTCGGTGGCATCAGCGCCGTCCGGGCCGTGTCGATGGAGGTGGAGGCGGGCGAGATCGTGGGCCTCATCGGTCCCAACGGCGCCGGCAAGACCACCCTGCTCGACCTGATCAGCGGGTTCACCGGTGCCGACTCCGGCCAGATCTTTCTCCACGGCCGTGAGATCGACGGACTCACGCCCCCGATGCGGGCCCGTGCCGGACTCGGTCGGTCGTTCCAGGACGCCCGCCTGTTCCCCGGTTTGACCGTCACCGAGACCCTGTCGACCGCGCTGGAACGCTGGATCGAGGGCGGCGATCCCCTGAGCGGTGCCCTGCGCCTGCCCTCGGTCCAGTTGACCGAGGCCGCCATCTCCGAGCGGGTCACCGCCCTGGTCGAGATGTTCGGGCTCACCGCGCTGGTCAGCTCCCGGATCTCGGAGTTGTCCACCGGGTCGCGCCGCATGGTCGACCTGGCCTGCGTGGTGGCCCACGGCCCGTCGGTGGTGCTGCTCGACGAACCGTCGTCGGGCATCGCCCAGAGCGAGGCTGAAGCCCTGGCGCCCCTGCTGGTCGACCTGCGCCGAACCCTGGGCGTGACGTTGGTGGTGATCGAACATGACATCTCGTTGATCTCCTCGATCGCCGATCGCCTGGTCGCCCTCGACGAGGGGGCGGTGGTGACCGACGGTCCGCCGTCAGAGGTGCTGGCCCACCCGGCGGTGGTGGAGTCCTATCTGGGGACCTCCACCCACACCGTCAACCGATCCGACCATGGCGTCCGCGCCGACCGCCGCTCCGAACCCGCACCCCGAGGTACGTGATGACCACCCCCCACGACGGTTCCGGGCGGCCTTGGCCCCAGCTCACGCCGGCTCAGCGGTTCGGTCCGCTGGTGCTGGTGGTGGTGCTCCTGCTCGGTGCGGGGATGGTGGCCACGGTCAAGGGCGGTCCGACCGGCAAAGCCGACAGTGGACCGGGCGGGACGACCGGTGGCACCGGGACCAAGCCCGGCGAGGACGGCGACCCGTGGTCCTCGGCGGGAGACCTGGCCACCATCTACTCGGAAGCCGACGAAGCCGGCACGCTGGCCGACTACGACTGGGGTGACGGCTGTGACCCCGAGACCGGGCGCATCGAGCTTCCCACCGTCTACGCACCGCCGTGCGTGCCGGCGTGGGGTGGAACCAAGCCTTGGGTCGACCGCGCGGGCAAGGCCCACGCCGACAACGGTGGCGCCACCCACCGGGGCGTCACGGCCGACGAGATCGTTGTCGCCTACTACATCCCGGGCCCCCAGGACCTGCTGGGCCTGGCCGAGAGCCTCGGGATCTTCGACGATGCATCGGCGAGGTCCGCTCTCCTCGAGGACATGGCGGAGATGGCCAGCGACGTATATGAGACCTACGGACGCAAGGTCGTGATCAAGCCGTTCCAGGCCACCGGTGACGGCCGCAACCCGGCGCAGGCACGCGCCGACGCCCGGCGGGTGGCCGAAGACCTGGGCGCCTTCGCCAGCATCGGCGGCCCCACCCAGGCCCTCGCCTACCAGGAGGAACTGGCCCGGCGCGGCGTCCTGTGCATCTCGTGCAGCCCATCGGCCCCTGACACGCTCTACCAGGAGCTCGCCCCCTACGTGTGGTCCGTGCTGGCCAGCCCTGACCAGATCATCCAGGGCGTCTTGGACTTCGGCGTCAAGAACCTTTCCGGCAAGCCCGCCGTCCACGCCGGTGACCCGGCCTACCGCACCCGGGAACGAACCATGGCCGTGGTCCACTACGACCTGGACCCGCCGATCTTCGACAGCCTGACCACCCGGTTGAAGAAGCGGTACAAGGAGATGGGTGTCGAAGCCCAGGTGATCGTGTCGTACCTGTTGGACACCAACACCTTGTCCGCCCAGGCCCAGGGCATCATCGGTCGGCTCAAGGAGGAGAAGATCACCACGGTGGTGTTCGCCGGTGACCCGTTCATGCTCATGGACCTGGTCACCGCGGCCAGCCGCCAGAACTACCGCCCGGAGTGGGTGATCACCGGGACGGTGTTCACCGACACCACCGCCGTCGGTCGTCTCATCTCCGACCAGGACCAGTGGTCCCACGCCTTCGGGGCATCGTCCTCACCGGCTCGGGGTGAGCCCAACCAGTCAGACGCCTGGCGGCTCTACCGGTGGTACCAGGGCAAGGACCCCGAGGCCACCAAGAGCCTCCAGGTCACCTGGCCGCCGATCCAGTTGCTCTTCACCGGCATCCACATGGCGGGACCCAACCTCACCCCCGAGACCTTCGCCGGCGGGTTGTTCCGCTACCCGCCCTCGGGGGGAGGGCCGACCGCTCCCCAGATCAGCTATGGCGACCACGGGTTCTTCGACCAGCTCGACTTCGTGGGAATCGACGACTTCACCATCGTGTGGTGGGATCCCAAACTCGTCGGGCCCAGCGAGCAACAGGTCGAAGGACCCGGCATGTGGCGCTACCCGATGGGAGGCCAGCGATACTTGATGTCCGAACCCCGTGAGCTCGACGACAGCCTGCTGTTCAAGGACATCCCCGAGTCGCCGGGAATCCTTCCGGAGATCCCCGCCAGCGATGTCGCGCCCGACTATCCGCCCCCGCCCGGCTCACCCGCCGCTGGTGGGAACTGAGACGGAGCATCTGTTCCTCCCGGATCGGTCGCCTGGGTTGGGCACCGGGGAGTTCGGCTGGTAGACAAGCAGGCGGCGAAGGGGAGTAGCCCCCCGCCGGGTGATCGACACGCTGGGTGATGAGCCCCGGTCCCCGGGTCCGAGAGATCGGATGGGCAAGACCTTCGGCCGACATCGCAGTCCGCGATGTCCGGTCGAGGTGTACCCCCACTTCCTCCGGGCATCTCAAGCCACCAGTAGAGGTCCCATGGAAGCATTCCTGATCAGCTTCGGCGTCATCTTCGTCGCCGAACTCGGCGACAAGAGCCAACTGATGGCATTGGCCTTCGCCACCCGTTACCGCCCCGTTCCGATCCTGATCGGCATCACCATCGCCACCGCCCTGGTGCATCTGGTGTCGGTGGTGGTGGGTTCGCTTCTCGGAGACTCGTTTCCGACCTCGACCATCAACATCTTGGCCGGTGTGGCCTTCTTGGGCTTCGCGGCCTGGACCCTCAGGGGTGACGACCTCACCGAGGACGAGGCCGATCGGGTCAACAAGAGCGACCGCTCGGCGGTGGTGGCAGCCGGTGTCGCCTTCTTCCTGGCCGAGCTCGGCGACAAGACGATGCTCGCCACCATCACCCTGGCTACCACCGGCAGCCTGGTCGGTACCTGGATCGGCTCCACCCTGGGCATGGTGGCGGCCGATGCCCTGGCCATCGGGGTAGGTGCCGCGCTGGGCAAGAAGCTGCCCGAACGCGCCATCCGAATCGGAGCCACGGTCTCGTTCGTGATCTTCGGCCTTCTGCTGATCCTCGAAGGAACCAGGGGCTGAGCGGTGCCGTTCCGGCACATCCTGCCGTTCCGGCACATCCTGCCGTTCCGGCACACGCTGTGAGTCCTCGCGCGAATTCACGACTTGGGGCCGGCGTCTCGTGGTGCGCTTGCGCGCGCCGCCTTCTGGTTCCGTCCAGGCCGGTCCTCGCTTCGCTGCGGGGCCTGGACGGGTTTGCGACGTTTGCAGTTGCCTCGCGGTTGTATCGACCGCGCGGTGCAAACGTCGCAAACGCTGGTGCTCATGCAGGCAGCCCCAGTGCGACCGCAGTGAGCACATGCCTCTGGTACTGGGGGTGGGTCGGGGTGTGATGCCCGGGCGATCGTCGCAGGTGAGGCGGCGGAGAATTTAGGAGCCCTTTGTGGGCTGAGCCCCAGGAGGGGGTCAGCCCAGAGTGGGGCCTAGGAGGCTTACGAAGCTGACCATCTCTCCGGGGTAGCCGCCGAGGTTGTGGGTGAGGGCCAGGTTGCGGTCTCCGGCGATGGAGGTGATCCGACGGTCCTCGGGGGCCTCGCCTCGGAGTTGGAGCCAGGCCTCGAACATCATGCGGAGGCCGCTGGCACCGACCGGGTGCCCGAAGCTCTTGAGCCCCCCGTCGGGGTTGACCGGCAGCTCGCCACCGAGGTCGAACCGGCCGGCTTCCACGTCGCGCCAGGCGGTGCCCCGCTCGGAGAACTGGAGGTCCTCCATGAGGACCAGTTCGGTGGGGGTGAAGCAGTCGTGCACCTCGGCCATGGCGATGCGGGCGGTCGGGTCTCCCTCGATACCGGCCTGGGCGTAGGCGTCGGCCGCGCACGCCGCGATCTCGGGGAACCAGGTGTAGTCGTAGTCGGGGTCGGCCAGTCCCGAGCCGTTGCCGGCCACGAAGCTGAGGGCCTTGATGTAGATCGGGTGGTCGGTGTAGCGGTGAGCGTCCTCGGCCCGCACCACGATGGCGGCGGCCGAACCGTCGGCCACCCCGGCGCAGTCGAACACGCTGAGCAGACCGGCCACCGGGGGCATGGCGCAGATCTGGTCCACGCTCATCTCCCGCCGGAACTGGGCCCGTGGGTTGCGGGCACCGTTGAAGTGGTTCTTGGAGGCGATGCGGGCCAGGGTGCGCTTCAGGTCCTCGATCGGCACCCCGTACTTGTCGGCGTAGGCGGGGGCCACCATGGAGAACGAGCCCGCCGCGGTGAGGGTGCGGGTGGTGCCGTCGTTGGGGACGGGAAAGGCGTTGAGTCCCTGGAAGCCGGAGTCCTTCACCTTCTCCACGCCGACGGCCATCGCCACGTCGTAGGCGCCCGAGGCCACGGCGTAGGCGGCCTGGCGCAGGGCCTCGGAGCCGGTGGCGCAGTAGTTCTCGACCCGGGTGACCGGCTTGTTCTGGAGTTGCAGGGCGCGGGCCAGGGTGATGCCGCTCATGCCCGACTGGGCGGTGCCCAACCAGTAGGCGTCGACGTCGTCCTTGGTGATGCCGGCCGAGGCGAACGCCTCGTTGGATGCCTCCAGGGCCAGGTCGTCGACGCCTTTGGTCCACGCCTCGGTGAAGGGCGTGCAGCCCATCCCGACGATCGCCACCCGGTCCTTGATGCCGTGGCTTCCCATGGTTCAGGCCTCCGATGTCATGTCGGTCGTGGCGGCGGCCCGGACGGGGCGTGCCTTCCAGAAGTAGTTGTGGATCCCGTCGGCGGTGAACAGACGCCGGAAGGTCATCTCGACCCGGCCGCCTATGGCGACGTCGGCGGGGTCGACGTCGGTGAGCTCGATGGGGGCCCGCCCGCCACCGTCGAAGTCGACGATGGCGAACACCACCGGTGGACTCGGGGAGTACACCAGCTTGTCGATGGTGAAGGTGACGATGGTGCCGCCGACCTCGGCCATCGGGGCCGGTTCCATGTCGTCCACCGCTCCGCCGTCACGCGATACCCGGGCGGGAGGAAGGTGCAGTGCGCCGCTGGTCCGGTCCCGGGTACCGACGAAACCGAACTTCCAGTCCTCGCTACGCCCGGCCGCCGAGGCCGAGGGGCGGGCCGGTTCGGGGCGACGGGGCGGTTCGGGGGTGATCATGCCCCGCCAGGCCAGGAACTTGCCGTAGGGCACCGGTGCACCACCCGCCACCTGGCCGGCGACGGGGTCGGCCACGGTGTGGGTCGAGATGGCATCGGTGGTGCGCCACACGATGGCGTCGGCCCCGTCGGCCAGCGACAACAGCACCACCACCTCGCCCGGCCCGGCCTGCTCCAGCGCGGCCGACAACAGCAGCGCCGGTTGGGCGGCGCCGGGGTTGCCGACGGTGCCGGCCAGATCGTCGGTGACCGTGGCGGCGTCGACACCCAGCTTCTTGATGGCGGCCTTGGCCGCCCGGGCGTGGGTGGAGGCCACCACCAGGCGGTTCACCTGGTCGGCTTCGATACCGGCATCGGCCAGAGCGGCCCGGAACGCCGCCACCGCCAGGGGCACGTAGCGGGTCTCGCCGAACTTCTCCTCCCACTGCTTGGACCGGGTGTCACCCGGGGTGCGCCAGCGGTCGAGGAACTCGTCGGTGACCGAGCCGGCTCCCATGAACTGGGCGATGACCGTTCCGTCGGTCTCGTCTCCGACCAGCAGGGCCGCTCCGGCGTCGCCGCCGGCGGCCTCATCGGCGCTTCCCGGCAGGCCGGTACGGACATCCGCGCTCACCAGCAGGGCGGCGGGCCCACCGGCCAGGGCGGAGCGCAGTGCGGCCACCCCGGAGCGCACCGCGCCTGCGAAGTCCGCCGCGATCACGTCGTCGTCCAGTCGGAGGGCGGCGTGGATTGCCGTGGCGTTGGTCTTGTCGACGTAGGCGGGGGTGACGGTGGAGAACCACACCGCTGCGGGCCGGGTGTCGGTCGCCCGCAGGGCGCGCCGGGCCGCTTCGACCCCCAGGGTGGTGGTGTCCTCGTCGTAGCTGGCCACCGTCCGGGTGCCCTTGCCGCCGCCGGTTCCGGCCACCGCGGCGATGGTGGAACGGTCCAGTCGGCGGTAGGGGAGGTAGGCGCCGTGGCTGATGATCCCTCGCATAGCGTGAAACGCTACGCCGGTTTCTGACGGGTCGTCACATTTGGGGCTGGGCCCGAGACGTTGCGGTCAGGCGCCCAGGGCGGTGATCAAGGCGTCCTCCCGAGCCCAGTCGGCCCGGAAGTTGTTGTTGCCTTCCTCCATGACGTCGTACTGCCACCACAAGGCGTACAGGCCACAGCTGGCCAAGAGGGCGACGACGCGGCCTCCCACGTTGTGGCGGCCCTTGGGTGCCGGCACCGTCGGCAGGGCGACGTGGGTGCCGAGCGAGGCCAGGATGGCGGCCAACTGGTCCTCGGCCGAACGCTCGGCGGCCTCGTGGTCGGTCAGGTCACCGTCGAGCAACACGTATCCGACGATCTGACCTATCCCTCCCGCCAGCACACAGATGACGGTCCAGATGCCAGGGTCGCGGAACTCGCCGGTGATGCGGCGCAGCACCCCGATCTGTTGACCCAGCGACTCGAACCAGGGGGTCAACTCCTCGCCCCGTCCGGCCGCCACCGCCTTCTCCCACGCCATGGCGGTGGCGGCGTCGAGGACTTCGAGGCGGCGCTTGTTGTGCTCCACCCACCGCTCGAACATCTTGTAGACGACGTAGTAGCCGAAGATCCCGCAGGTGAGCAGGGTCCAGCCGAAGGCGGTCCAGAAGCTGAAGATGTAGTCCGAGGTCATCCGGTGCTCCACCGCCCACCGGAGGCGCTGCGCGGGTGATGCGACCGGGGCAGCGGGCATGGCGACCCCCGCCATTCCCAACGGCGGTCCCGACGGGCCGACGGGAGGCGGGGGAGGGGCGGGCGAAGGTGGCGGGCCGGTGATGGGCGGCGTGTGCGCCGCGGTGGGATCGACCGGAGCCGTCGGGTCGATCGGGGGCGGGAACTGGTCGGACATGTCCAGACGTTACGACCACGTACCCTTCGGTGATGGCTCCTCGTGTCACCGTGCTCACCGGGGCCGGGATCTCCACGGACTCCGGTATCCCCGACTTCCGAGGACCATCGGGGGTGTGGACCCGCGACCCCGCGGCCGAGAAGTTGTTCACCATCACCAACTACATGGCCGACCCCGAGATCCGGCGTCGCTCCTGGCTGGCCCGTCGGAGCAATCCGGCCTGGGGGGCCGAACCCAACGCTGGCCACATGGCGCTGGTGGAACTGGAGCGGCGGGGGGCGCTGCGAGCGTTGATCACCCAGAACATCGACCGCCTCCACCTGCGGGCCGGCTCGTCACCCGAGCTGGTGATGGAACTACACGGCAACATGATCGAGGCCATGTGCACCGGTTGCGACGCCCGCTCGACCACCGAGGAGGCACTGGCCCGGATCGAGGCAGGAGAAGATGATCCTCACTGCCTGGATTGCGGAGCGATCCTCAAGACCGCCACCGTCATGTTCGGCGAGAACCTGGACCCCACGGTGTTGGACGCCGCCGCGGCAGCGGCCGCCGACTGCGACCAGTTCTGGGCGGTTGGCACCACCCTCGGGGTCCACCCGGCGGCGGGACTGTGCGACGTGGCGCTGGCCGCCGGTGCGGTCCTGGTGGTGGTCAACGGCAGCGAGACCAACTACGACGACGTCGCCCACCGTGTCATACGGGACTCCATCTCGGTGGCGTTGCCGCTTCTGGTCGAGACCCTGGCGGGGTGAGGACCCGCCGGCGGTGGTGTCGGTGGGTTCGTCCATCGGCTCGCCTTCTAACCTGACGGGTCGTCAGATCATTGGGCCGCACCGGCCCGGCACGGGAGCAGGGGTTCACATGAAGCTGGGTGATGTCGCCAACCAGGGTGCGTCGGGAAACGGCAAGCCGCTCGACGGGGTACGGGTGCTGGCCCTCGAGCAGATGCAGTCCCTGCCCTACGCCACCCAACTGCTGGCTCGGCTCGGCGCCGAGGTGGTCAAGGTCGAACACCCCAAGGGGGGTGACTCGGGCCGTGCCTCGCTGCCCGCCATGACCGACCCCGAGGGCCGCCGAGTGGGGGCGACCTTCCTGCGCAACAACCTCGACAAGCGCTCCATCTGCGTGGACCTCAAGCACCCCGACGGCCGACAGGTGGTGCTGGATCTGGCGCAGCGCTTCGACGTGGTGGCCGAGAACTTCAAGGCCGGCACCCTCGACCGGCTCGGGCTCGGTTACGCCGACATCTCGGCCGTCGCCCCCCGAGCGGTGTACCTGTCGGTGTCGGGTTTCGGCTCGACCGGTTCGCCCTATGACCGCTGGCCCGCCTACGCCCCGATCGCCGAGGCCATGTCGGGCATCTACGAGTTCAAGCGCCAAGGTGACGAACCGCCGTTGGTGGCCCCGATGGGCGGACTGGGAGACATCGGCTCGGGCCTGTTCGCGGTGATCGGGGTGCTGGCCGCCCTGCGCCACCGCGACGCCACCGGAAAGGGCCAGAAGGTCGACATCGCCATGCTCGACGCCCTGGTCGCCATAACCGACATCGTCCCCAACTTCTGGTCGATGGGGCTGCGCAACGGAGACCTCGGTCCGTTGATAATGCACGGGTTCCGGGCCGCCGACGGCTGGTTCATCATCCAGGTCGGACGCGAGAACCACTTCGCCAAGTTGGTGCAGGCCATCGGACACCCCGAGTGGGCCACCGACGAACGATTCGCCCAACGCCAGGGTTGGATCGACCACCTCGACACGGTTCTGCGTCCCGCCATCGAGGGCTGGGCATCGACGCGAACCAAGGTCCAGGCCTGCGACGACCTGGCCGCCCTCGGGGTGGCAGCGGGACCTTGCTTCTCCGACGAAGAGGTCGTCCACGACGAACACGTGGCCGCCCGCAACATGCTGGTCGAGGTACCCCGCACCGACGGGGTGGCCCAGCCGGTGTTGGTACCGGGCAACCCCGTCAAGCTGTCCGAGGTGGCCGAAGGCCCCGAGGCCCGGGTCCCCTGGCTGGGTGAGCACACCGACGCCGTACTCGAGGCCGAACTGGGGCTCGACCAGGCCGCGATCGCCGCCTTGCGCCAGTCCGGCGCCGTGGCCTGAGGCCGAAGGAGACCGGCCGCGTCGCCCGGTCCGTCTCCATCTACGGTTCGCAGGGTGACAACCGGCCGGTTCGCCCCCAGCCCCACCGGACGCCTGCACGTGGGAAACCTGCGGACCGCACTGCTGGCCTGGCTCTTCGCCCGGAGCGAGGGAGGGTCCTTCCTGGTGAGGATGGAGGATCTCGACCGGATCCAGTCGAGCTCCGAGCACGAGGTTGGTCAGCTCGCCGACCTCGCCGCCATCGGGTTGGACTGGGACGGCCCCGTCGTTCGTCAGAGCGACCGCTTCGACCTCTATGAGGACGCGATCGCCGAGCTCACGGCCGCCGGGCTCACCTACCCGTGCTATTGCACCCGGCGGGAGATCCGCGAGGCAGCATCGGCTCCCCACGACGGCGTAACACCCGATGGGGTCTACCCGGGAACCTGCCGGACCCTCACCGCCGCCCAGCGAGTCGCCCACGAGGCGGCCGGTAGACCGCCGGCCCTGCGGTTGCGGGCCGAGGTGGCGCGCCTGACCGTCGAGGATGAACTGCTGGGCGAGATCACCGCGGCCGTGGACGACGTGGTTCTGCGCCGCAACGACGGCGTGCCGGCCTACAACCTGGCCGTGGTAGTGGACGATGCCGCCCAGGGGATCGACCAGGTGGTCAGGGGCGACGACCTGGCCTCGTCGACCCCCCGTCAGGCCCACCTGTACGACCTCCTGGGCCTGTCCCGCCCGAGGTGGGCCCATGTCCCGTTGGTCCTGGCCCCCACGGGCCGGCGGCTGGCCAAACGGGACGGGGCGGTCACCCTGCCCGAGCTGGCCGATCTGGGCGTGTCACCCGCCGACGTGCTCCGAATCATGGCCGTCAGCCTCGGTCTCGCCCTCCCCGACGAGCCAGTGACGGCAAAAGACCTGGTAGATCGCTTCGCCCCCGCCCTAGTCCCCTGGACAGCCTGGGTGTTGAACC
>JAGQSO010000163.1 GCA_020439505.1 Acidimicrobiales bacterium | reverse complement strand
GACTTACCGGCGCCGTTGGTACCGAGGAGGGCGATGATCTCCCCTTCCTCGACGTCGAGATCCACCCCGAACAGGATCTGGACGTCGCCGTAGGCAACCCGCAGGTCACGCACCCGGAGCAGGGGGAGCTGACCATCGGCACGGTCCTTGAGCATCTGGGCCCGAGTGGCCGCCCCCGTCCACACCTGGGCGATGTCGTCCTCGATGACCGACCGGACCGATGCGATCAGCAGGCCCCCGGCCATGAACACCGGCGTCATGGCCAGCATCCCCACCCGGAACCCGTGGTGATCGCCGACCCACCCCACGAAGGGGATCACCAACAGCCCGGGCAGCACCCACAAGGCGCCGATCGAGAACCCGACCGAACGGGCCCGGGGCGGGATGGCCAACGACAACGACGCCATCACTCCAGGGCCCACGATCACCAGCGACGCGGCGATAAGCGCGTGGATGGTGACCGCCACGGTCACGTTGGGGGCCATGGCGAAACCGACCGCCAGGAGCGACGCGGCCACCGCCGCCACCCCGAGCACGTTGAAGATGGCGGCCGGCCCCTTGTGGAAGGCCCGGGTGGTGAGCCTGGCCCCCAGTGCGACACCGGCCAGCTCGACCAACTGGACCGGGACGTTGGCCCACGCCCGGCGGATCTCGGTCAGATGGAAGGTCTCGGCGTACTGGAGGGCGGCCAGCGAGGCGAACCCGACGATCGACGCCGCCAGGAAGGGCAGGGCGGTGAAGATCCGCCGCAGGGAGCGGATGGTCCACACCATCCGCAGCGCCTCGGCATAGGACGGCGGCGGCTCCTCCAACGACGGATCGACCCCGAGGTCCGACGCCGCCCGCTCGAAGTGGCCTCGGCCGGGATCCGAGAGGCGGAGGCCGGCGATCACCAACAGCAGGGTCGGTACCGCGAACACCATGAACGGCGCCCGCCAGTCGAAGGCCCGGGCCAGACCGGCGCCCGCCAGCAGACCCACGATGGCGCCGATGCTGTTGGCGGCGCGGTGGAACGAATAGGCACGGGGCCGGCTGGCGATCGGGTAGTAGTCGGCCAGCAGGCTGTTGTGGGTCGGGAACACCACCGCCTGGCCCACCGCGGCGCCCGACCGCATTATCACCAGCATCCACATCGACAGGGCGAAGCCGGTACCGAGGGAGAACGCCGCCCACAGCGCAGCGCCTCCGAGGGCGATGCGGACCCGGTTGGAACGGTCGGCCAACTGGGCGATGGGCACGGTGAGCAGCAGGGCCACCGCTCCGGCCACGGCCACCACCCACAAGATCCCCGAGTTGTCGAGGCCGAAGTGGTCGCGGATCTCGGGTAGCAGCACCGAGAAGGCCGAGCGGTCCAGTTCGTCGGTCATGTTGAGACCGAAGAGGATGAGCAGGGGGTACCACCCTGCGGTCCCCAACCAGGCCGACCGGCCGGTCTTCTCCTCGGTGCGGACCTTGTCCTCGGTGATGGGCTGCTCGGTCATTCCGACGCTCCAACCATCGACGCCCCATCGGGCGACTCGGGCATGGCGACCTTGAGAGCCGGGGCCAGATCATCGCCTCCCGTGTCGGCCAGCAGGCTGGCCACGGTGATCCCCCGGCGGCGCGCCAGGCGCCGCAGGCCGGCGTCGCGCAGGCGGTAGAGAAGGTGTCCGAGGCCTCCGGGGGCCACCATCAGGACCGCCAGCACACCGACAGCGGAGGGCAGCAGCCGCCACCGGTCGGGCAGGAACCAGGTACCGCCGTTCAGGTAGAGGGCACCCAGAACCGCGCCGGTCATCGATCCCAGGCCCCCGACCACCGCGGCGGTGAACACCCCGAGGCTCTCGGTCGTCACGAACGGGCCTTCGCTGTAGGCCTGGTTGACGTGGACCAGGAGGCATCCGGCGACCGCGGCCAGAAAACCCGAGAGGGCGAACCCGGTGAGCTTGGCCCGCAGAACCGAGACCGAATAGGCGGCGGCACCCCGTTCGTTGTCCCGCACCGCCAAAAGCACCCGGCCGGTCCGGCTCCGTCGGATCCCCCGCACCGCCAGATATCCGATGACCACCACGCCCAGCACGAGGCGGTACATCGAGTCCTGTCCGCTCAGGTCGAAGGTTCCGAACAGGTCCGGTCGCTCCAGGCGTCCGTTGGGGATCCAGGCCTGCTCGCTGCGGTTCAACAGGTAGTTCGACGACGCCAAGGAGAAGGCCAGAGTCGTCACCGCCAGGTAGAGCCCCGGGAGGCGCAGGGCGGGCAGCCCCACCACGACCGCCACCACCGCGCCGGCGATCCCGGCCAGGAGCAGGGCCAGGCTCAGGTCGTGCCCCCAGGTGGCGGTGGACACCGCGCCCACCGCTCCCCCGACGGCGACGAAGGACATCTGCCCCAGCGACACCTGGCCCGCCCAACCGGTGAGCACCACCACCGACAAGGTGATGAGGCAGAAGGCACCGAGGGCCGAAGCCTTCATCTCGTTGGCCGGCCCGATGAACGCCGGCAGAGCCGCGGCCGACGCCAACACGACCACCGGACCCAAGATCCGCCCTATGCGCACCGCAGAGAGTCGGGCCAGTTCGCGGGGTACGGGCCGGATCTCATCGGCGGGGGCCCAGGTGGAGACGGCGTCGATGCTGGCCCGGGTCGCGGTCACCCGTCGCAGCAACAGGCCGACCAGCACCACCGCGGCGAGGATCACGTACACCCGCCCCGGATGGTTGGGGTAGGTGGCCCTCACCCCCTGCTCGAGGATCCTCAGGGCCACCGCCGAGGCGGCGATGGCTGGGAGGTGTTCGAGCCGCCCCAGCACCAGTGCGGCCAGGGCGAAGGCGAGGGCCTGGGGGCTCAGGGCGCTCCCGGCCCCAAAGCCGAAGATCCCGGCGTGGAGGAACACCCCGACGTAGGACAGGACTGCCGCTACCGCCCACACCAGGGTCTGGAGTCGTTTCACCGGGATGCCCAGCAGGGCAGCGCGGTCGGAGCGTTCCGCGCTGGCCCGCACCGCGATGCCGATGTCGGTTCCTTGGAGGAACAGCGCCAGCACCCCGAGGAGGACCGGGGCCAGAACGAGGGCCAGGATCTCGGTCCCGCCGAAGGTCTGGTTGCCGATCTCGATGCTCATCGGGAAGGGGTCGGGGAGGTCCTGGTCGGCGAAGATCGTCTTGCCCCACCAACGGGGCAGAAGGGTGCTGGCCACCACCAGCAGCTGGGAGACACCGATGGTGGCGACGGTGAGCAGGAGCCGGGGTGCCCGGTGGAACCTGCGGACCACCGCGAACTCGACCACCGCGCCCAGAACCACGGCGACCACCAGACCCAGCGTGGCCCCGAGGAGCCATGGCAGTCCCGACACCGCGATCAACCCGACGGCGATGGTGGTCGGGACCGTTCCCAGATCGCCCTGGGAGAAGTTGAGGATCCGGTTGGCTCGGTAGACGAGGGCCAGCCCGAGGGCGACAAGGGCGGTGAGGAGCCCCGAAACGACGCCCAACGCCCACGGGCCGATCCCCATCGGGTAGATCGCCACCTGTAGCACCACCACCGCAAGGGCAGGCAGGAACGGCCAGAACCGCGACTCAGCGACAGCTGCGCTCGTGGACGCTCGGGCCATCGCTTTGGCTCGCCTCCTGAAGTCGGGTTCCCCTGGCTGTCCGCCGACGGTCCTCCCGCCGACAGGATTTGTGCACCATAGCTGCAAGTTCTTTGCCGGGTCGGCCGGTCCCCCTCAGCCCAGCGCCTCGGTCACCGCCTCGGCCACATCGTCGAGCTCCAGGCGAGGTTCATCGAATCGACGCACCTCTCGGAATGTCCGGTCGCGGCCACGAGCCTCGACGAACCAGGCGTTCAAGCGAGAGCCCACGGCCTCGAGCAGCGGCGGAGGCAGCAAGCCCAGATCACCCCGCTTCAACCCGCCACTGACCAGCAGACGGCCAAGGTCGTACAGATCGGACGATCTCTTTTCGGGCTTCGATGATGCCCGGAGCGACACGGTCGTCGCCTTCATGACCACCAGCCCCGCCGTAGTGGCGACAAGGCGATCGTCGGCCCGGGCGAGCACCCGCGCCGTTTCCTCGTCCACGGCCACGATGTCGAGCGCGGTGGCCGAGTCATGGGCCCAGGTGTGGGCCACCGCATTCAGCTCCAGGTCGGTGAGCTCGGACCCCGGCTCACCGAGGCCGAGAATCTCGGTCACCAGGTCGTCGGCCCCTACCGCGGCGACGTCGATCACGTCGAGGTCGAGATCACCGTCGAAGGTGTACTGACCTCCGCCGACACTGGTCAAAGCCAGACGAACCAGCACATCGTGAAAGCGGTCCAGGCCCCGAGCCAGGGCATCGATGTCGACCGTCGCCCGGTGCGGGGCACCGACCCGGCACATCACGGCCAGTCCACCGATGAGGCGCAGCTCACCCGGCAGAGTCGACAGCAGTTCGACCTCGCGATGGGTGCTCCCGTCCGCACGCCCGGTCAGGACGACACTCACCGGTGCACCCCGGGAACCACGCCCCAGCCTTCCACGATCTCGCGCCCCCGGGCTGGGTCGACAGCCAGCCGCAGAGCGCACACCACGGGGTGGGCAACCTTCCATGGGTGGGTGCTCGTCGGTGGGTGTTCGGTGTTTTCAGGCAGCCAGCGGACCGGTGCCACCCTCACCCAACTGAGGGTGGGAAGGCTGCGGTCCCCAAGGCCCCTGAGCCGCCGGAGGACCTGTTCGGATCGGACGTAGCAACGCGCCGGCAGATCTCCGACCGCGGGAATGCGCGCCCCGCCGAGGGTGGCGGCTCGCTCGTCCACACGTGTCAATGCATCGCCGCCCACCCGCTCCGCAACCTCGTCGATGTTCAGAGGCAGCCCTACCCACCCATCATCTGGCCAGTGGGCGGAGGTCTCCCAGAACATTTCGGGCATGAGCGGCAGCTTCGTGGTGGGGCCGATCAGTCCCACGGATACGAACCGGGTGACCTGCTCGTGGGTTGCAGCGCTGCTCCGTCCGATCAGCCGGGCCGTGTTGCGAGTTCTGACCGGCTGCTCGGGATCCAACAAGCTCGCCAGCGCGACCTCGAGGCCGACCGCAGTCCAGGGGTTTCCGAGGCCGGGCGACTGATTGCGGCCTTGGCCATAGCTCCCAGGAAGCGGGGACTCGACCCTCAGACCCACCGACCAGACCCTGATGTGACCCCGACGGTCGAGCCAACCCCACCCGGCACGCCGCAGAACGTCGCGGCCCGGTTCGCTGATGCGGTCCGCCACGACCATGGCCGGAAGCGATGCCGGAGCCTCTCCCACCAGGCGGCTCAGATCGGCCGGGGTGGGGTGAGCTCGGGTTACCAGGTGGAGAGCCTGACGGGCACCGTCGACGGTGAGAATGCCATCCACTTCACGAACGTCCAGCCCCAGGTCGGACAGGGCGTCGCCGATCTCGCGGCCCAAATCCACATAATCCTGCGATCGCGTCGTCACGAACACCGAACGGACGGTACACGCGGCCGATAGTCCGGGTCAAAGAGGGCGTACGGGCCGCCACGAACACCGAACGACACTCGAAGCGGACTCCCCCCGCGAGCAGCCAGCTTCCCTGACGGAGGGACAAACGGCCCGGCTCCGTTAGCCTGCGACCCCGGTGGACACCGCCCTGTACGAGACGTTCTCCCGCGACCAGTGGCGAGCCCGCCGCGAGGCGACACCGCTGACCCTCAGCGCGTCCGATCTCGACGAGCTCCGTGGCCTGAACGAACGGCTCGACCTCGAGGAGGTGGAGTCGGTCTACCTGCCCCTCACCCGGTTCGTGAACCTCCACGTCGCCGCCCGTCGGTCGCGCCAGACCGCCATGGCCGAGTTCCTCGGCCGACCCAAGGAAGCCGTCCCCTACATCATCGGGGTGGCGGGCAGCGTGGCGGTGGGCAAGAGCACCACCAGCAGGGTCCTCCAGGCGTTGCTGTCGCGTTGGCCCGACCATCCCCGAGTCGACCTGGTGACCACCGACGGGTTCCTGTATCCCAACGCCGAGCTCGAACGACGGGGCCTGCTCACCCGCAAGGGCTTCCCCGAGAGCTACGACGTGCGCCGCCTGCTCCAGTTCCTCCACGACGTGAAGTCCGGAGCCGACGAGGTCCGCGCCCCCACCTATTCCCACCTCAGCTACGACGTCCAACCCTCCGACCACGACGTGGTGGTCCGCCAGCCCGACATCGTGATCGTCGAGGGGCTGAACGTCCTCCAGGTCGGTTCGGGAACCACCACGTTCGTATCGGACTACTTCGATACCTCGATCTACGTGGACGCCGAGTTGGAAGACGTACGCCGCTGGTACCTCGAACGCTTCCAGGCCCTGCGAGCCACCGTGTTCCGCGACCCCGACTCGTACTTCGCCCGCTACGCCGAACTGAGCGAAGACCAAGCGGTGGCCACCGCTCTCGACATCTGGCGCGATATCAACGAGGCCAATCTGATCGCCAACATCGAACCGACCCGGGACCGGGCCGGAGTGGTCCTCCACAAGGGCCCCGACCATCGAGTGACCAAGGTCCGACTCCGCCGCATCTGACCGCACCACCCAGGCGACTGTCGCTCACCCGAGGGCGACGAGCATCGCCTCCTCCAGGATCGGAGCCATCCGCTCGGATGAACCGACGCTGATGTGGCTCTCGTCCTTGAACACCCAGTTCCCACCACGCTCGGTCGAACACACCGGGCCGGGGCACAGCGCCGGACCCAGGTCGACCACCTCGGCCCGTCGGCCAGCAACGGCCGAGTCCCCGGAACCGGCGTCGTCACGGGGTACTGATGTCAGCCGGCAGGAGTTGATCGATGTAGTTGCCGATTCCGAGTTGACCGGAGTTGTTGTGGCCCCAGCACGAGACGATGCCGAGCGATCGGATGGCACAGGAATAAGAGGTCCCGGCCGTCACCGTGCTCGCCCCGGCCAAGCCGACAACCGCCACCGGAACCCCGGAGTCGACGGTGTTGCCCCTACCCAGACCACCGAAGTCGCCATCTCCCCAACACGATGCCGCGCCCGTCGATCCCACAGCGCAGGTGTGTTTGGTTCCAGCATCCACGGACGCCGCGTTCGAGATGCCGACAGCCTGAACCGGGGTGTAGGCAGCGGTGGCGGTCACCCCGTCACCGAGCTGGCCGTCGTAGTTGGAGCCCCAGCACCACACCGCGCCAGACCACCGAGACATACAGGCGTGCCAGTCCCCCACCGACACCGAGGTGGCGCTGTCGAAGCCTGCGACCTGGAGCGGTATCGGCGAGTCGGGCCCGGTCCCCGACCCGAGCAGTCCCTGTCCGTTCGAGCCCCAGCACCAGACCGTTCCCTGCGCCCTAATGGCACAGGTCGAGAACGATCCCGCAGACACGGCGGACGCATCGGAAATGCCCGACACCTGAACCGGGATGTTGGACCCGACCCATCCTCCGTCGCCGAGCTGCCCAAGGCTGTTGTCCCCCCAACACCAGACGGTTCCGGTCTCCTTGACCGCGCAAGCGTGCGCATAGCCCACCGAGACCGACCCGACATCGGCGATTCCCACCTGCACAGGGTTTGGCGAGTCGGAAATTGGTCCGGCACCGAGTTGGCCTTGCTGGTTGCTCCCCCAGCACCAGACCGAACCACCACTCGTCGCTGCGCAGGCTGACGCGTATCCCACCGCCACGTCGGTGACATCAGCGAAGGCCCCCTTTTGCAAGGGGACCGTGCTGAGCGGACCTGCACCAAAGGCCAGACCCCAGCACCACACCGACCCGTCGGTACGCACCGCACAGGTTCTGTCGTTTCCGGTGTCCACATCGGAGAAGATCGGAGCAGCCGGAAGACCGGAGGTCCCATCGATCACACCCGCCTGCTCGTTCTCGCCGGACGCAACGTCAAATTGCGTCGGCGCGGGACCACCCACGTCGAGCGGAACCGTCGCCGGCGGCGTGACCAGCTTCAGCGTGTAGGTGCCGGCGG
>JAGQSO010000022.1 GCA_020439505.1 Acidimicrobiales bacterium | reverse complement strand
GCAACGGTCATGGCTTCGTGCTCCGGCCAGGGGCCGGTGGGTCTGACCCCGGCGGCCACGGTCGGTGGGGTCGTCATCGAGCAGTCGGCGGTGCAGGACCTGCTCGATGCCCAACGTCGGTACTACGAGTCGCTTGACGATCCGGCGGCGGCGGAACGGCTGACCGCATTCCTCGGCCAGAGCGACGGGACCTTCGCCCTGCCCGAGGCCTCCAAGTCGCTGGAGTCGTTGATCAACGCCGAAATCGCTCGCCAGTACCTGGCCGACCACAAACGCCCCCTCACCAAGGCCGACCTCGACGCGGCCCGCAGCGAGATCGAGAGCCAGCTCAGCTCCCAGCAGATCGCGCTCGACAGCGTGGACAAGGCGCTTCTCGACTTCACGGTCGAGTCCTCGGCGGCGGCCAACGTGTTGCGCGAGATGATGGCCAAGCAGGTGGCGGCGGCGGTCGACGACGCCGAACGGGAAGCCCAGATCCAGGCCCTGTTCGAGGAGCTCGCCCCCCAGCGGCCGTTGTGCCTCAACATCATCGTCAGCGAGTCAGAGGCCGACGCCCAGGCGGCGCGGGCCCGGGTGGAAGGGGGCGAGGATTTCGCCGCTGTGGCCGCCGAGGTGTCGGCCGACCCCAACACTGCGGCGGTGGGGGGCTACGCCGGGTGCGCCCAGCCCGAACAGGCCACCCAGGCCTTCGGCGGTGATTACACCAACGCCAAGGTCGGTGATCTCTCGGGACCGTTCAACCAGAACGATGTGTGGGTGACCATCGAGATCGGCTCGACCACCGGCCCGACCCTGGACCAGATGCGCCCCGAACTCGAGCGCCAGGTGACCGCCCTCGACGACCAGAAGGTGACCACCCGACTGGCCGAGGTGGTCATGAAGGCCGACGTGACCGTCGACCCCCGCTTCGGGATCTGGGACCCCGAGACCGGCACCATCACCCCGCCGGTCGTCCCCACCCCCGCCACCTCCACCACCTCGACCTTGCCGGTGGGGGCATCCTGAGCGGTGTCCCGGTGAGCGGACCCAAGGTCGTGGTGGTCGGGCTGGGTCCCGGCGACCCCGACCTGGTCACCGCCGGCACCCTGGCCGCCATCGCGGGTGCTTCCCACCGCTTCCTGCGCACCGCGGTGCACCCGTCGGCCCACCTCGTCGAGGGAGCTTCGACCTTCGACCACCACTACGAGAACGCCGACACCTTCGAGGAGGTGTACCGCCTCATCGTCGATGACCTGGTCGCGGCGGCGCGCCGCCACGGGAACGTCCTGTACGCCGTGCCGGGGTCGCCCCGGGTGTTGGAGCGCACCGTGGACCTCCTCGACGCCGAGGCCGCCCGGGGGACCATCGTGGTGGAGGTCCTTCCCGCCATGTCCTTCGTCGACCTGGCGTGGGTTCGTCTCGGAGTTGACCCCTACGAGCAAGGGGTGCGCCTTGTCGATGCCCACCGCTTCGAGGTGGCGGCGGCCGGTGAGCGGGGCCCGTTGCTGGTGGCCCACTGCCACAACCGGCGGGTGCTCTCCGATGTGAAGCTGGCGGTCGACGACCCTCCCTCCACTCCGGTGGTGGTGTTGCAGCGCCTGGGTCTGCCCGACGAGTCGATCACCACGGTGGAGTGGTCAGATCTGGATCGGGCGGTCGAGGCCGATCACCTGACCTCGATCTTCATCCCCGAGTTGTCCGAGCCGGTGGCGGCCGAGGTCGCCGCCTTCGTGGCCTTGGTCTCGACATTGCGGGCGGAATGCCCGTGGGACGCCGAACAGACCCACCGCACCCTGACCCGTCATCTCCTGGAGGAGACCTACGAGGTCCTCGAAGCGCTCGAAGGCGTGGGTGATGGCGGCCCCGACACCGATCCCGAGGCCTACGCCCACCTGGAGGAGGAACTGGGGGACCTGCTGTTCCAGATCGTGTTCCACACCACCTTGGCCACCGAGGCGGGCGCTTTCGGCCTGGCCGACGTGGCCCGCGGTGTCCGCGAGAAGCTGATCCACCGTCACCCCCACGTCTTCGGCGGATCGGAGGGGGATGACCCCGGTGACCCGGTGGCCAACTGGGAACAGATCAAGAAGGCCGAGAAGGGCAGGGGGTCGGTGTTCGACGGCATCCCCGCCACCCTCCCCGCCCTGCTCCTGGCGCTCAAGACCCACAAGAAGGCGGCTTCGGTCGGGGTGGCGGTGTGCGGCGACATCCACCGGGCGGGCCTGGATCTGACCGCCGCCGCGCTCGCGGCGGAGACCGACCCCACCGACACCACCGTCGGAGATCTGCTGATGGCCGCGGTTGCCTTGGCTCGCGCCGTCGAGGTGGACCCCGAGGCGGCGCTGCGGACCGCCGCATCGCGCCTGGCCGAACGTGGCCGGGCGTTGGAGGCCGAGGCAACTAACTTTTCAGACGAACCGAACCAGGAGTAGCCCACCACGCCATGAGTGCCATCGAAACCATCATCGGCCGAGAGATCCTCGATTCCCGGGGCAACCCCACCGTCGAGGTGGATGTGGTGCTGGAGTCCGGTGCCCATGGTCGTGCCGCGGTTCCCTCGGGGGCGTCGACCGGTCAGTTCGAGGCAGTGGAGCTGCGCGACGGTGGGGACCGCTTCGTCGGCAAGGGTGTGAGCATCGCGGTCAGCAACGTGAACGGCGAGATCGCCGAGGAGCTCGAAGGCTACGAAGCCCTCGACC
The DNA here is from genome assembly GCA_020439505.1 of Acidimicrobiales bacterium. Lineage (GTDB taxonomy): Bacteria > Actinomycetota > Acidimicrobiia > Acidimicrobiales > Iamiaceae > Aquihabitans. The sequence continues at coordinate 2,346 of JAGQSO010000022.1, read as the reverse complement.
AGCGCGGCATCGACCAGGCGTTGATCGACCTCGACGGCACCGACAACAAGGCCCGGCTCGGCGCCAACGCCATCCTCGGTGTGTCGCTGGCGGTGGCCAAGGCGGCGGCCGACGAGTTGGTCCTGCCGCTGTTCCGCTACGTCGGGGGTACCAACGCCCACGTTCTGCCCGTACCCATGATGAACGTGCTCAACGGCGGGGCCCACGCCGACAACAACGTGGACTTCCAAGAGTTCATGGTCATGCCCGTCGGTGCCGCCAGCTTCTCCGAGGCCCTGCGGTGGGGGACCGAGACCTACCACGTCCTCAAGAAGCTCCTGCACGACAAGGGCCTGTCCACCGCGGTGGGCGACGAGGGCGGCTTTGCCCCCAACCTGGCCAACAACACCGAGCCGGTGGAGCTGTTGATCCAGGCCATCGAGAAGGCAGGTTTCACCCCCGGCGACGACATCGCCATCGCCCTCGACCCCGCCACCAGCGAGGTGTTCAAGGACGGGATGTACGTGCTGGAGGGCGAGGGGCGGTCGCTCACCGGCGAGGATCTGGCCGATTACTGGGCTGACCTGTGCGCCCGGTTCCCGATCGTGTCGATAGAGGACGGCATGGCCGAGGAGGACTGGGCCGGGTGGAAGGCCCTCACCGATCGCATCGGTGGTTCGGTCCAGCTGGTGGGCGACGACCTGTTCGTCACCAACTCCGAGCGCCTCGCCCGCGGGATCGATGTCGGTGTAGCCAACTCGATCCTGGTCAAGGTGAACCAGATCGGTTCTCTCACCGAGACCACCGATGCGGTATCGCTCGCCAACCGCAACGGCTACACCGCGGTCATGTCTCACCGTTCGGGTGAGACCGAGGACGCCACCATCGCCGATCTGGCCGTGGCCCTCAACTGCGGTCAGATCAAGACCGGCGCTCCGGCCCGCAGCGACCGGGTGGCCAAGTACAACCAGCTCCTGCGCATCGAGGAGATGCTGGGCGACGCCGCGGTGTTCCCAGGGCTCGCGGCCCTGGCCCGGGGGAGCCGAGCCTGATCGTGGCCCGACGCCGTCGACCCCCGGAACCGTCGCGGTTCACGCGCTCCCATCTGTTGATCGGGGTGGCCCTCAGCGTGATCCTGGTCGGGGTCTTGTTCGCCGTCGCCATGCCGGTGCCGACGTGGTTGAAGCAGCGACGCGACACCGCCCGGCTCGAGGCGGAGCTGGCCGAGGTGCAGTCCGAGCGGGCCGGGATCACCGCCGAGCTGGAGAGGCTTGGAACCGACTCCGAGATCGAGGCCCAGGCCAGACGGAACGGCTACGTCCGCCCCGGCGAAGAGGCATACAACATCCTGCCCAGCCCGGTGGATCCTGTCGGTCTGCCCGATACCTGGCCGTTCACCGGGGTCGAAGCGGCACTGGGTGTCCGCTGACGCGTGACCACATGAGAGCACTGGCCCCGTGACCGGTGGCCGCCGCGACATCCGCGAGGGCGAGCGGACGGCACCGCTGGTCCCGTCGCGTCGAGTGGACGATGAACCCACTGCGTCGGACCGTTTGGCGGTGACCCACTTGTTGGGGCGCGAGCCCCAGGGGGGCTATCGCGTGGTGGTGCGCAACAGCGTCACCGGTTGGCCGGTGGTGATCCTCAACCAGCCGTTGCTGGCCGACGGCACCCCGATGCCGACCCGCTACTGGTTGGTGGGTGAACCCGAGCGGACGATGGTGAGCCGCCTCGAGAGCCGAGGTGGGGTGCACCGGGTGGAGGACGTGGTCGGCTTGGACCGCATCGCCACCGCCCATGATCGCTACCGGGCAGAACGCGACGCCGATCTACCGGCGGACTGGACCGGTCCACGGCCGTCGGCGGGGGTGGGCGGGACCCGGGTGGGGGTCAAGTGCCTCCACGCCCACTACGCCTGGTTCCTGGCCGGCGGCCCCGACCCGGTGGGCGAGTGGGTGGCCGAGCGTCTGGCCGCCGGAGACGGCGACCCCCGCCCGACGCCCTGACAGGTTCGCTCCGAAACGAGGTCTCAGGTGCCTGGTGGACAGGTCCGGTCGTCGTCGCTGTGAGTCGTCCCGGTCCTAGTGCTCCACCAGACAACGTTTGCGCTGTGGCGAGCTTGCGAGCCACTGTGCAAACGCCGTCGAGCCGCCGCAACGAAGTGAGGACCGGGCTCGACGGAACCAGGAATCGTCCGCCAAAGGCGGCCCACGAGAACTGGGCAGCGTGCAGCGCAGGTGAGTCCCAACCCCATGCAAGGGATGCCGGCCACGAATCCTCTCTGTGTCAAGTGGGTGGATCTGGGTGGTGTTGGGCGCGTCGAGGAGACGGCGTGGAGCCGTGGTCGTAGCGTGTCAGTGGGTCCGG
>JAGQSO010000162.1 GCA_020439505.1 Acidimicrobiales bacterium | reverse complement strand
GTAGTAGGCGTCGCGTTGGTCGGCGTCGACCATGCCTCCGAAGGTGAAGTACAGACAGGCCCCGGTGGGGTAGGAGTGCGACTGGTGCGCCGACACCAGGATTGACCCGGGGACCTCGCTCATCGCCTTGACCGTCTCGGTGTAGATCCGGTCGAGGGCGGACCACGGCGCGGACACCTCGAGCGTGTCCACGACGAAACCCTTGGAGATGTACTCCTCGAGGGCGGAGACCTCGTTGCGATGCGAGAACCACCGCTCGACCAGTCCGTCTTCGAGGCGGGCGGCCCCCGCTGTCGTGCATTCGGCCGTGACCACCGACATGGTGGCCTCGACCATCACCGGATCGCCCTCGTCGTAGGCCAACAACACGTTGGCCGATCGGTCGACGCCGAAGGCTGCGAAGTTGCGCTCGGACTCCACCCCGTCATAGAGCCGGAGCACCGCGGGCGCCGCGCCTCGGCGGGTGATGCGTCGCATGGCCTCCAGGGCGGCGGAGAACGACTCGAACGACCAGGCCGAACGGCCTTGGGCCTCGGGGGTCGGCCAGGCCTGGAGCCAGGCCCTGGTGATGACTCCGAGGGTGCCTTCGGCCCCTACGAAAAGCCGGGTCAGGTCCGGTCCTACCGCCTCTCGGGGTTGTCCACCGGTGCGGATCACGCGTCCGTCGGCGAGCACGACCTCCAGGCCCACCACGATGTCCTCGATCTTGCCGTAACGGTTCGACAGCTGGCCGGCGCCACGGCATGCCACCCATCCGCCGACGGTGGACAGCGACATCGACTGGGGCCAGTGGCCGACCGTGAGGCCGTGGCTGGCTGAAAGCTCCGCCTCCAGGTCGTCCCCGAAGGTGCCGGCCATGACCTCGACCATCCCCGAGGTGGCGTCGACCGAGACGATGCCAGACAGCGACGTCAGGTCGAGCAGAACGCCGCCGTGGACCGGAACCGTGCCGCCCACCACGCTGGAACGACCGGCGGCCGGCGTCACCGGAATGCGTGCCTCGTGGCACAGCCGTAGCACCGCCGACACCTCGGCTGGCGTGGCCGGACGAGCCAGCACTCCGGCCACCTGACCGACCTGACCCTGGGTCGCCCACACCATGGCCAGGGGCCACCAGTCCCGGCTGGCCTCGGCGCACTCGCTGGGGTCGAGGCTGACATCGGGACAGGCTTCGGATAGTCGCTCCAAGAACGCGTTGTCCATCAACACGATCGGTGCGGTGAGGCGTCCGGTCACCGCCCCGGGATCGCCGCTGAGGGCAATCGGTGGCGTCGGTGATCCAGGAGGGGGCTGCAGCGTCATCGGTGGCGCACCCTAGGCGTCTTCTGCCTCTTTCGGGGCGGCCGACGCCATGGCAAAGGCAGTGGGAGGCAGATCGGCGCTGGAGCGTTCGAGTTCGACCGAACGGCGGTAGTCGGCGGCCTGGGCCCGGGCCTGAGCCTCGCTCAGTCCGATGATCGGTGCGATGAGCTGGGCCACGTCTTCGGCGGCCGCCGCCGACGCGTCACGGGCCAGCAGACGGGCCCGGGTCCTGCGGCTGAGCACGTCGTCGACCGACCTCGCCATCTCGTGACGGGCGGCGTAGACGGCCTCGGCTCGGATGT
>JAGQSO010000161.1 GCA_020439505.1 Acidimicrobiales bacterium | reverse complement strand
GAGCCGGTTCGGTGGGGCGGGGTCCGTGGTATTCGGGAAGGATGATGAGGTCGGGGCGGAGATCCGAGCCGGCCACCCGGACCGTGTCGGCCCTCATCTCGGTCACGGAGAGGTGGGGTGAGTCCGATCTCTCCAGGCCCAGCACATCCCGGCTGGTGGAGTCCAGGGTCATCGGCTTGGGATAGCCGAGCAGGTGCAGATCTGTGGTGTCGATGCCTATCGATTCGTCGCCGAGGTAGTCGCACCCATCGAGCACCATCGCGGCAACCACCGTGGACTTCCCGGCGTCGATGTGGCCAGGTAGAAGCAGCACGCGCCCGTCGGGGGTGCGGACGGCACCGGAGTGGACGGTGATGCAGCCGTGGGTGCGGGCCGCATACTCGTTGAGGACGCCGGGAAGCTGGGCCTGGAAGGCGGAGCGGGACGGAAAGATCCACTGGTCGTCGGTGTCGAGGGTGATCCCGCCGTTCCCGTGTCGCTCCACGTCGAAGTAGAGGTCGGCGGCTCGGCTGTCGACCGCGGGCCCGAGGAAGTCGTCCACCTCGGCCAGCAGGGACGGATCGCTGCTGCGAAAGGCGACCCCGTGGTCGATCACCGCGTGCGTCACCCCGACCGAACGGTCACCTGGGGGAGCGGTAGAACCCCGGAGCGGTCCGGGGCGGGTGACAGGCTGGTCCCGGCCGAGGAGGCCCAACTCGACGAGGGTGCGAACCCGGGTGCCGATGAGGTGGCCGGCTTCGGAGCGCGTGATACCCGACTCGCCTGCCGCGGCGTCGCACAACTGGTCGACCGACACGGCCGACTCGGTGACGGTCTCGAGGATCCAGGCCGACGTTTGGTCCAATAGGTGCGCCTGGTCGCTGGCCACGTCGCAGGCGACGGCCCCGTCACCGAGCGGTGCCAGCAGCACGCCCGGCGACGGGGTGATCACGTCGGTTTCGGTCGAGCGACGACCGTGGCCGCTCAGGTGGGTCACACCAGGGTGAGGGTCACCGAGCCGTTTCCGCCGATGCCGCCGTAGCTGGTGGCTGCGGTGGCTCCGTTTCCTCCGGCTCCACCTGCTCCGGAAACGCCGACGCCGGTGGCACCGGTCGCGATGCTGTTGCCGCTGGCCCCGCCACCCCCGCCGCCAGCCCGATGGCTGAGGTTGGCGTAGTAGGTGCTGCCGCCGCCGCCACCACCGCCGCCACCACCGGTGGTGGCCGCGATGTAGCCGCCGCCGCCGCCACCACCCCCACCGCCGTCGCGGTCGCTGCTCCCATGGTCACCGCCAGCGCCGCCCACGCCTCCGGCCCCACTGACCTGGGCGCCGCCGACGACGCCCGGTGCCCCCGAAAAGCCTCCATATCCGGCCGTGCCGCCGGTTCCGGCGCTGGCGCCACCTCCGCCGTTCTCCCCCCAACCGTTGACGCCGGTCCCGCCGTTGGAACCCGAGGAGGTGCTCGCCGTGCCCCCGGCCCCGCCGCGGTCACCGATCCACGTTGCTCCGATACCTCCGGTGCCACTCCCGGCCGCACCGCCACCGCCTCCGCCGCCCGCGGCCACGATGGTGATACCGGTGCCGATGATGGCGCTGGCGCCGCCCCCGCCGCCGCCGGGTGCCGAGATAACGCTCGATCCGTTGTCGCCACCGCCGCCGCCGCTGCGGTAGCCGGTTCCGCCGACGCCGGGCCAGTGCCATCCGCTCGGGTGCAACTGACCACCCTGGCCGAGGGTGACCGTCAGGACGTAGGAACTGGAGACGTTGGCCGGAATCTGGCCGACCACCCGTGCCCCCGTGCCGCCGGCACCCCCGACGGGGTTGCCGCCGCGGTCGCGGCCCTTGTTGCCGCCGCCTCCCCCGGCCCCGTTGAGGGTGAAGTTCAGGATCCGGTTGCGGGGGACCGTCACCTGGCCGTTGACGTCGGGGGTGAGGGTGGTGCCCGCTGCCGATGCCGGGCTCAAGAAGCTGTCGACCACCAGCGGTGCCGCGGCTGCGGTACCGGCGGCCAGGCCGAACCGCTTGAGGGCCCGACGGCGGTCGATTTCGGGGCTGTCGGTGCCCCCGTCAGTGGTGGCGTCGCTTTCGTTGGACATGGTGGGCCCTCTCGCTGGTGAACTAAATGAAACGTGACCGATATTATACCAGGAGACGAGCGGATGAGCGGGCCAACCAATGAATACGGGCTGGATGAACTGAGACGAAGCCGCGGTCTGATCACCTTCGCCGGTCGTGTGACTCTGTTGTTCTTCGGGGTGAGCGGGTTGATCGGGGTCCGGTAGGGTGGACTGGGCCGGTTGCGGAGGACCGATGGGGCAGGATCTGATCATCATCGGTGCTGGGGGCCACGGGCGGGAGGTGTTGTCGGTCGTGGTGGCGCTGGCCGATTCTGGGTCGGTGTCCTACGAGGTGGTGGGGTTCGCGGCCGACGATCGACCCGATGGGGAGGGCGTCGCCCGGCTCGAGCGGTTGGGACAGCGCCTTCTCGGCACACTCGAGGAGGTGTCCTCGGCGCACCCCGGTGTCGGCGTTGTGGTGGCGATCGGTGATCCGGCGGCCCGGGCTGAGGTCACGGCACGGGCGTCGGGACTGGGCCTGGTTCTGGTCCCGGCGCTGGTTCACCCGTCGGTGACGGTGGGGCTCGACGTCGAGTTGGCCGCCGGTGTCGTCGTTCAGGCCGGTTCCCAGATCACCACCAACGTGCGGGTCGGTGTGGGAGTACAGATCAACACGGCATGTTCGGTCAGTCACGATGTCGTCCTCGGTGACCATGTCACGTTGAGCCCGGGATGCCGCCTCACCGGTGGGGTGAGGGTCGAAGACGGCGCCTTCTTCGGCACCGGAGCGGTGGTCGCCCCGGGTGTGGTGGTGGGGCGCGGTGCCCGGGTCGGGGCGGGGTCGGTGGTCCTCCATGATGTCCCGGCCGGCGCCACGGTTCACGGTGCGCCCGCCCGTGGCTGAGGTTCCGGTCAGCCTGGGTGCGGTTTCCGTGCCGGTGTGGCCGCCGGGTTCGGTCGTGTCCCGGGTGGTGGAGGTTCTGGAGAGGGGCTGCGGGGATTCGGTTCTCCTGTTGTTGCGAGGGCTGGACGACGACGAGCTGCGACGGTTGGAAGGCCTGACCGCGGCCATGTGGAGCGTGGTGTCCGAGCCGGTGTCGATCGACGAACTGGTGGACGCCGCGGCCGCCCAGGCTCCCGGCGTCGCCCGCGACGCGGTCGCCGAGACGGTGTGTCGGGTGGTGGGCGCGCTGGTCGACGCCAAGGTGGCCGAGGTTCGTCCTCCGGCCGAGTCCATGGCCGGTACGACTGCCGGGACCATTGCCGGGACCACTGCCGGGACCACTGCCGGGACCACTGCCGGGACGATTGCCGGGGCCATTGCCGGTCCGACGGCCGGGACTATCGGGCCGGGCGACGCGTCGAGCGACGAGCCCTCCACGGCACCTTCCCGGCGGGGGCAGATCGATGGTTGACGGGCTGGTCGACACAGTCGAGTCCGAGGCGATGGTGAGGCTTCGGGCGCTGGTCCTCAGCGAGGCGCTGGCCGAGTGCGGTGCTCCCCCGAGCGGCGATGCCGAGCCGTTGGACTGGAGCGGAGAAGGCCCTTCGATGGTCGACTGGGCCGGGGGGCAGCGTCTCACCGGGTTGTTGACGCGGGCGGTCGGTGCCGGGCGGGTGGTTCTCTCGGAGGCCGACCGCGAACGTCTGGATTACCTGCACATGACCGCTCTGGTGTGGAGCATGCGCCTGGAGGACCGGCTCTGTTCGATCTCGGACCGGTTGCAAGCGGCGGGAGTTGGTGACCTGAGGGTCATCAAGGGTTCGGCCATCGCCCACCTGGACGAACCGGACCCGGCGATGCGCAACTTCGGCGACGTCGACCTGTTGGTGCGGGGCGAGGACCTGGACCGCTGCGTGGAGGTGCTGGTGGACATGGGAGCCACCCGCCCTTACCCGGAGCGGCGCCGCGGGTTCGATCGGCGCTTCGCCAAGTCGGTGACCGTCGCCTTCGACGATGGGATCGAGATCGACGTCCACCGCACGATCTGCGACGGGGTCCATGCGGTGAGGGTTCCGGTGGACCGCTTGTTCGAGGCCCCGGAGCCATTCGTGCTGGCCGGGCGTGAGTTCCAAGGTATGGACCTGACGGCGCGCGTCCTGCACGCCGCCTACCACGCGGTCCTCGGATCGCCGACGCCTCGACTGATGAACCTGCGTGACCTCGTTGGATACCTGACCCGGACCGATGTCGGGGTGGAGGCGGTGACCGGTGAGGTGGACCGTTGGGGCGGTTCGGCGGTGCTGGCCGAGGCGGTGGATCTCGTGATGGAGCTCCCTGGGGCGCGTCGAGCCGATGCTCTGGCGAAGTGGCGGCAATGGAGGTCCTCGGTGGTGCCGAGCGAGGACGAGCGGGCGGTCATCGCCGCGCAGCGTCGTGACGGCTCGTCCTACGGGATGTCTCGGCTGCGGGTGGTGCGAGAGATCGACGGCTGGTCGGATCGTTGGGGCTATGCCTTCGGGGTACTGGTTCCCTCTGCTGAACACCTGCGGGCCCGGGGCCTGTCGCGTTGGTCGATGGTGACCCGTTCGGGACGGGTGTCGGGCCGGGCCTAAGCCGGGCCCGAGCCGGGCTTGAGCCGGGGCGGCCGGTAGGGTTCGTCGCTCCTTTCGATCGAGGCCTTTGGAGGCGAGGTGAGCGAACCGCTGGTGCAGATCCCCCTGTGGGTGGACCTCACCGCGGTGTTCGTGGGCGCCGTACTGGGAGCCCTGATCGGCTTCGGCGACCATGAGAGCGAACCGATGGCGGCGTCGGGGGTGGTGGTGCTGGCCATCTCGACCGGCCTTGGCGGCGGGTTCGTGCGCGACATCTTGTTGGCTCGGGTGCCGCGGGCGTTGACCGACAGTTGGTTCTTGTCGATGGTGCTGGTCGGCGTCGTGGTGGCGTGGTTGTTGTTCTCCCACGTCCGCGCCGTCCACGGTGTACTGGGCTACATCGACGCCTTGTCTCTGGGTCTCTACGGTGCCCTCGGTGCTTACGCCGCGGATCGCGCCGGGTTGTCGACGGCGGGGATCGTGATGGTGGGGGCGGCGGCGGGCTGTGGGGGCGCCTTCCTGCGGGACCTGTTGTTGAACGTCGTCCCCGAGGTGATGTTGCCGGGTGAGTTCTTCGGGCTGGCCGCCGCTCTGACCGGGGCGGTCTATGCCGCCGCCATCGCGGTGGTCAATCCTGGACAGGCGTTTGTGGCCGCCATGGTGGCGGGGTTCTCGCTTCGGACAATGGCGATATGGCGGGGCTGGAGCCTGCCGCGGGCGCGCCCGTTCACGGGATTGGGTTCGCGCTCCGACGAGTCACCGCGGGACGGGGAGGGGAGCACGTCGGGTGGTTAGGGAAGTTGGCGGTCGACGCTCCGGGTACCGGCCCCGTCTGATCCACGTGGCGACGGTGGACATGAGCCTCGACCTCTTGATGCGTCCTCAGCTGATGGCCTTCGCCGATGCCGGTTACGAGGTCGTCGGCGCGTCGGCCCCGGGCCCTCACGTGGCCGTCCTGGAGTCGGCCGGCATCCGTCACGTGGCGCTCGCCAACGCCACCCGGGCCATGGATCCCCGCCGCGACCTGGCCTTGGCCCGCGACCTGTACCGGCTGTTCCGCGCCGAGCGGCCCGACATCGTGCACCTCCACAACCCCAAGCCCGGGTGGTTCGGTCGTCCGGCGGCGGGGCTGGCCAAGGTGCCGGTGGTGGTGAACACGGTGCATGGCCTCTACGCCACCCCTGAGGACGGGTTGGCCCGGCGTGCCGTGGTGTACGGGCTGGAGCGGGTGGCGGCGGCGTTTTCCGATGCGGAACTGCTCCAGAGCGAGGAGGACGTGGCGGTCCTCCGGCGCCTGCGCATTCCCGCCGATCGGATCGAGGTCCTCGGCAACGGCATCGACCTGGGTCGGTTCACCCCGCCGACGCCAGCGGAGCGGGTAGGCCTGCGTGCCGAACTGGGTTTGGCCGACGAGGAGGTCGCGGTCGGGGTGGTGGCGCGGCTGGTGTGGGAGAAGGGTCTGGCCGAGGTGATCGAGGCCGCCTCCCTACTGCGGGAGTCGCACCCCAACCTGCGGTGGTTCGTGGTCGGTCCGGTGGACGCCGACAAGGCCGATGGGCTGAGCGAGGCCGACCTCGACCGGGTGGCTGCCACCTCGGGTATCACCTTCCTGGGCGAGCGGGCCGACGTCGAGCGTTTCTACCGGGCGCTCGATCTGTACGTGCTGGCCTCCCACCGCGAGGGGTTCCCCCGCTCGGCCATGGAGGCGGCGGCATCGGGGCTCCCGCTGGTCGTCACCGACATCAGGGGCTGCCGACAGGTGGTGGATCACGGCGTGAACGGTCTGCTCGTCACCCCCCGTGACGGTCGGGCCCTGGCCGCGGCGGTGGCCCGGCTGGGAGATGATGCTGCGCTGCGGGACCGCATGGGGAAGTCGTCGTCGGAAAGGGCGGGTCGGGATTTCGACCAGCAGCGGGTCATCGACACGACCCTTGCCACCTACCGCCGCCTGTTGCGCGCCCGCGGTCTCGATGCGCCCTCCCAGCGAGGATGACCGGAGCGTCCGCCGGGGTTTGGTTGGTTCTACGACGTAATGACCTGGCGGATGATCGTGGTCATCTCATCCAGGTCGGCGACGGTGATCCGCGAGTGGAAGGGGATCGAGACGACCTGTTCGGCCAGTTCTTCGGTGACGGGAAGATGGTGAGCGTTCCCACTGACAAAGGCCGGTTCGAGGTGGGCGGGGGGGAAGTACCGGCGGGTCTCGATCCCGGCTTGGTCCAAGGCGTCCATGACCCGGTCGCGCCGGCGGGCGGGAACCTTGAGGGTGTAGATGGTGTGGGGATGGGTCCGGTCGGGTAGTTCGAGGGGAGTCTCGACACCGTCTACGTCGGCCAGAAGTCGGGCCATGGTCGCGGCGTTGGCGGCCTTGACGGCCAGGATGTCGTCCAGCCGGTCGAGTTGGCGCACGCCCATGGCGGACTGCATCTCCGACAGACGCCAGTTGTAGCCGACGATCTCATGGTGGTACGGCCTCGACATGCCGTGGTTGCGGAGCAGGCGCATCTGGTGGGCCAGGTCATCGTCGTCGGTGGTGACCACGGCGCCTTCGCCGGTGGTGATGGCCTTGACCGGGGTGAAGCTGAACATCCCCGCCCGTCCCCACGAGCCGGCCGGTCGGCCCTGGAACAAAGCCCCGTGGGCCTGGGCGGCGTCCTCGAACAGGTCGATGCCGTGGGCTTCAGCCACTGCGAGCAGGCGGTCGAGGTCGGCGGGTTGCCCTCCGTAGTGCACGGGGACCACGGCACGGGTCCGGGGGGTGATCCGTCGGGCGACGTCGTCGGGGTCCAGGTTGAAGGTGAGGGAATCGACCTCGGCGAACACGGGCGTGGCCCCGACGTGGACCACCGATGTCGCGGTGGCGATGAAGGTGAACGACGGGACGATCACCTCGTCGCCGGGGCCGATCCCGACGGCGGTGAACATGGCGGCGAGGGCGACGGTTCCGTTGGCGAAGGCGACGGCGTGACGGGTGCCGTGGCGGAACGCCATGGCTGCTTCGAACCGGCGGGTCCAGGGCCCGTTGGTCAAGATGCCGGAACTGATCACGCTCGAGACGGCGTCGATCTCCTCGGGCCCGGTTACCGGTGACGCCATGCGCAGGCGGTAGTCCTTTGCGGGCGCAGTATCGGGTCCGTGGAGCGAGGCCAGGGGGTCATAGCCATCGAAGCCGCCGCCCATTCTCACCGGAGGAGGGGTGATCGTCATGGCGTGGCCCCGTCCGCGGGGTGGTCGTCGGCGTCGGTGCCGGTTGCGGGGCTGGAGTTGGTGTCGGACATGACGGCGGGCGTTCCCATGAATTCGGGCATGGTCACGTGCCCCTCCGCAGAGATCCCCTCACGTGCAATCACCGATCGTACGGTACGCGCTAGCAAACGCGCGTCCAACGCGAGGCTCCAGGTGTCTACGTAGAGCACGTCGAGGCGGAACCTTTCCTCCCACTCCAGGGCGTTTCGCCCGTTGACCTGGGCCAGTCCGGTGATTCCAGGCCTGACGTCGTGGCGCCGGGCCTGTTCGGGGGTGTAGCGATCGAGGTAGGCGGGCAGCAGGGGGCGAGGGCCGACCAGGGACATGTCGCCCCGGATGACGTTGAGGAGTTCGGGCAGCTCGTCCAGGCTGGTGCTTCGCAGCAGGGCGCCGAGGCGGGTCATCCGTTCGGCGTCGCTGCCGGGGCCGTTGCGCATCGTCCGGAACTTGTACAGGTGGAACGACCGCCCGTGCAGGCCCGGCCGAGCCTGACGGAACAGGACCGGCCCTCCCATCGTGACCCGGATCGTCACGGCGATCACCGCCATCGGTACCGCGGCGAGGAGTAGCGCTGCCGACCCCAGGGTCAGATCGATAAGGCGCTTCAGGTGGGGGGAACGCACGGGACGGACCGACCGATCCGATGGATTGGACTTCAGGCTTCGATGCCGAGTTGGGCCATGGCAAAGCGCCGCAGGGCCTTGTAGTCGACCTTGCCGTTGGGGGCCCGGCCGATGGTGTCGATCGCGACGACGGACTTGGGTGCCTTGTAGGCGGCCAGTCGCAGTTTCACCGCAGCGATCAGGTCAGCCTGGTCGAGGGTGGATCCCGGTTCGAGTTGGACCACGGCGGTGATGGCCTCGCCGAAGCGTTCGTCGGGCACGCCGACCACGACGGCGTCGGCCACGTCGGCGTGTTCCTTCAGGACCTCCTCCACCTCTTCGGGGAAGACCTTCTCGCCTCCGGTGTTGATGCACACCGACCCACGGCCCAAGAGGGTGATCGAGCCGTCGGCTTCCACCGTCGCGAAGTCCCCGGGGACGGAGTAGCGCTGGCCGTCGACGGTGATGAACGTCGCCGCCGTCTTGTCGGGATCCTTGTAGTAGCCGATGGGCTGGTGTCCACCCACCGCGACCCGGCCGATCTCACCCGATCCGGGGGTGACCTCACGGTGGTCCTCAGTGAACACCTTGGTGTTGGGTCCGACGGTGAACTTGGCGGTACCCGAGTCCACGCCGGCCGCGGTCACCGACTGGCCCATGCCGATGGCCTCCGACGAGCTGAAGGCGTCGACGATCATGGCGTGGGGGAGGTGGCGGATCAGTCCCGCCTTGGACGCCTCGGAGAACATCACCCCCGACGACGCGATGAGGAACAGGCTGGACAGGTCCCAGCGGTCCGGTTCGGCGTCGAGGGCCCGAAGCATGGGTTTGGCGAAGGCGTCGCCGACGATGGCGATGGTGTTGACCTTGTGGGCGGCGATGGTGTCGAACATCTCGTCCACATCGAGGTTGGGGCTCTCGAGCGTCACGACGCAACCCCCGCCCGACAACACGATGAGCTGGGTCATGCAGCCGGTGCCGTGCATGAGGGGGCAGGCCGGCAGGCCGACGAGGCCGGCCTTCTGCACCATGTCGCGGGTCACGGAGTAGTCGACGGGGTCTTCGCGGTAGCGGGGGTTCACGCCCAGTGCCACGACGTTGCGGATGTGGTCGTCGACCCGCCACATGACACCCTTGGGCATACCGGTGGTACCACCGGTGTAGAGCATGTAGAGGTGGTCTCCGCTGCGGCCCCACGGTCCCTGGACCCTTCCGGGGTGCGAGGAGGCGGCCTGTTCGTAGGGGGTGGCCCAGGACGGACAGGGTCCATGGGCGTCGTCAACCCACAGCCACGTCCTTACCCGCGGTACCCGGTCGCGGATGCGCTCGATGTGTTCGGTGAACGCCCCGTGGAAGACGACGGCGACCGCATCGGCGTTGTCCCACAGGTAGACCAACTCATCGTCGGTGTAGCGATAGTTGGTGTTCACCGGCACCAGCCCCGCCTTGAAGGTGGCGAACATCGATTCGAGGTATTCGGGGCAGTTGTGTAGGTACTGAGCGACCTTGTCCTGTTCCACCGCGCCCGCTTCGAGCAGGGTGTGGGCGACGCCGTTGGCCCGCCGGTTCCATTCCTCCCAGGTGACGACCCGCTTGCCCTGGATCTGCGCCGGGGCGTCCGGGATCTGTTCCGCGATCGTCTCCCACAACTCGGCGTAGTTCCATCCGGTCATGTCTGCCCCTGGTTGTCTGCCCTGCCGTCAACGCTCAGCCGCGGCACCGTCCGACGACGGCGGGATGGAGCATAGAAGGCGAGCGCAGAGGACCCGACCGATGACCCCGGTGGGGGCTTACAGGTCGGTGGTGACCGCGGGCGGGAGTGAGTCGGCCGACCCGTTGGCGGATCCGTTGGTCGAACCGTTGCTGGTCGCCGTGGAACCCTTGGACCGGCCGTCCTTGCTGGCGCGGCCGGCGCCCTTGGGGGCGTAGGCCGAGTACGACGAGTAGCCGTAGCCGTAGCCGTAGCCGTAGGTGCCTTCCGAGCCGACGCCGTTGAACACGATGCCCTCGAGGGGGGCATCGACCTGTTGGAGCATCTCGACCGAGCGCTGTACCGACCGCCGCACGGTGGTCTTGGCGGTGACCACTAGGAGCGTGATGTCGGCCAGGCTCGAGATGATCACCGAGTCCGACACAGGTAGCAGGGGTGGCGAGTCGATCACCACGTAGTCCGACGATCGGGCCAGGGTCTCCAGCTTGCTGCGCACGGTCTTGGTGGAGAGGAGCTCGGAAGGGTTGGGCGGAGGCGGACCGGAGGCGAGGATCAGCAGGCCCGGCACCCCGGGCACCGGCTGGAGCGCTTCTTCGATCTTGGTGGTGCCGAGCACGACGGAGGTGAAGCCGACGGCGTTGTCCAGCCCGAAGAACTGGTGCAGCCGAGGACGACGGAGGTCGCAGTCGATGAGGATGACCCGCTTGCCGGCTCGGGCCAGAGTCACCGCGATGTTGGCCGAGGTGGTGCTCTTGCCTTCGCCCGAGGTGGAGCTGGTGACGTGGATGACGTCGACCTTCTGGTCGACGGCGACGAACTCGATGGCGGTACGGAGGCTCCGGTAGGCCTCCGAGGCAGGGGAGTTGGGGTGGCTGAGCGACTCGAGCAGGGCGGTCTTGCGGTCGCGCCACTCGTTGATGGCGGGGATGATGCCCAAGACCGGGATACCGCCGGTGAGGCTGTCCAGCTCCTCCTTGGTGCGGAGGGTGTCGTCGAAGTAGTCCCGGACAAAGGCGGCGACGACGCCGACGACGAGCCCCACGAGCAGCGCCAGCACACCGTCTCTGATCGGGGTTGGAGCGAATGGATCCTGCGGCGGGTACGCAGTGGAAACGATGAGCCGTCCGCGTCCCCCGGTGGAGGTGATGGCCGTGTTCAGCTGGTCCAACTTCGATTGCAGCGACGCTTGGCGGCCGGCGACATTGCTGGGGTCGTTCTGGACCTGGAGCTGAGTTATCTGCGCCTGGAGCAATCGGATGCGCTCGACGTCGGACTCAGGGGTCGCGTCGATCTGGATCATCAGGTCTTGGATCTTCTGGTCGGTCTCGGCGACCTCGACGGCGAGTGCCGTCATCTGACCCTTGATCTCGTTGACCGCCGACTGAAGATCAGCATCTGTGATGCGACGCCGCTCGGCGGTGTAGGCCTTGGCGAAGTCGTTCGCCATCTCGGCTGCACGGTCGGGATCGGGGTCGACGGCGGTGATGACGACACCGGGTGACGTACCAGACGCGGGGCGAAGGGCTACCTCAGGAAGGTAGCCCAGCGTCTTCTCAATGGCCATCCGAACCTCGCCGCTGCTCATCAGGAGCACTTCAGACCTGATGGCATCGGGGTCGCTACCGGGCATGATGCCGAGCACCAGTTCGCTCTCGCGACGGTCGATCAACACGCGGGCCTCTGCCCGGTACAGCGGTGTCCTGGTGAGTGAGTAGCCCAGCGTTCCAAGCACGATCATGACCACGCACAGCACGATCAGCACGGGGCGTCGACGCAGGACGGCCAGGTAGTCGCGCAGTTCAAGGCCGACATACTCGGTGGTGGAGGGCATAGGGACCGCACCTTACCTCCCAGCATCGTTGGCCCGATAGTCGCTGTGGGAGCTCACCCTCCGGACTTTCGCCCCGGCCCGAGTAGTGCGCCGCAGTTGGTGCGCGCGAGACTCCCAGTCCAGCAGCCCGATCCCGACGACCGCACCTGACTCCTGGAGCCAGCATGCCGAATGCCATCGCTACAGAAGCGGGAGTTTGGGCAAGGGGCCGCAAGGGCGACCGCAGGTTCGTCCAGAACGGCCCCCTCTTCTTCGTACCCCGCCTTCTTTGGATCCTCGCGGCAGTTATCACCCTCCTGCTGCCGACATCCGAAGACGGCATAAGTCTGATGGTAATACTTTCCATTTCCTGGATGGTCTCGGTGGTCCAGCGGCGTGGTGGCCCCTTTCTCACGCCCTCCGGCGTCTACTTCTTGGCCGGCGGGATATTTGTCGGCGTTGCTGGGTTCTACCTGTTGGGCGTCGATTCTACCGCGTCAAGTATCGACCAACTTCACGGTACCATCATTTTGGCGTTTTCGCTCACTGTGCTGACGGAGTTGGTGGCAGCCCTGTTCTGCATCAAATGGAAAGTGGAGTGGGAACGTCCCGAAAAGCCCGATATCAATACCTCGGATTTCAGACCACCGGTGCAGTTTATGCTCCGCGGGGTGGTACTTGTCGTTGTTTCACGCCTACCCGTAATCATCGCGTTGAACTACGAGCTCGCGACTGCTCTTGGTCTCGCTGGTATGGTGATTTTATCGATGAGCGCCCTGTCGTATCGACGAAGAATTCGCTGGCTCGGGGACCTGCTTATCGTAGCTGCTGGATTTGCCATTCCCGTATTCTGGGTATCAGAGGTGTTCAAGGGGGGTGGGCGGCTGACGGTTGCCGGCCTTGGTATCGCATTGATGATGATCTGGAACATGATCCGAGCTAGCGGTGCGCATAAGCTCGTTCTGCTTTTGGCGATCCCGGTGTTCCTTATCGGCTCGGGCTTCAACCGACTTGACAAGATCGAGCGCGAGTACGGTGTTGTCGCTGAAGCTAACACTTCTGATGTGATTTCATCCGGGGCTGGACTGGAATCCGTGTACGATCCGATCGATAAGTTTGGCTACATTCTTTCTGAGCCCAACTACCCCGGTGGGGGAACTATTGGCCCCCGGTATGGTGCAACATTTGTCAACTCGTTGTTCATGCCGATCCCGCGCTCGATGTGGGAAACTAAGCCAAAAGGGTTCGGGGCAGAGTTGACGGAGTTGATCACACCGCAGCTAGTTAGGATTAACCAATCTTGGGCAGCACTCTTCTATTCCGAGTGGTATGCCAACTTTGGGTATGTGGGTCTGGCAATTGCCCCAGTTGCGGTTGGGTGGTTCATCGCCCGTCTGGATCGTACTCACGCCAGGCTGGCTCGAAGCCGCTTGGCCACCCCCAAGGACTGGTGGGATACCGTGGTCCTGGTTTGCCTGGTAACCAGCTTGGGTGACCTATTCTGGGCCGGGACGTTCACCTATTACACCCGAGGGGGCATGGCTGCCATCGTGGCTTGGGTGGTGGGCAAGATCTCTCAGGTGCGCCTCAGATCGATCAGTACAAACATCCGAGCGGTGATGGTAACTGCGAGGTGAGTAGCCGGCCCCTCGACAGCAACATGGGTCGCGAGGATGCTTTCATCCCAGGGGTCGGCGATGCGTCGATCCGGCCCTGAGGGGCGGATGGTACCCCGACTGGGCTGAGCGTGGGCGACTGTGCATCGATTGCATGGACGCGACCCGTTCGGAGTCGACCCTTAGGCTGTTTCAGCGGGCTTCGAGTTGGGTCGTTAGCGTCACAGGGAGTTGGGATCGGATGTGCGCCTGGTGGCTGACCGCGGGAGTAAGAATTCCGAAACCCTGCGCGACCAACGATGAGATTGTTGAGATGTCGATGGCGCAGGAGTCCGGAGGGCCATCCTGGCGGGCGACACTGATCTGAAGTGCGTCGTCGGCCTTTTCGGTATCGGAGGCTGACATGTGTAGCCGTAGGGCCAGGTCATGGGTCCCGGTGCCCTCGACCACATCGGTGAGCGTGACTGTGGCGGGGCCGATGGTCCATGTACGTCTGTGTTGGGGTGAGCCAGGGAGATGTCGGTACCCGTCGTGAAAGCCAGAGATGACAATCGTTCCGTCCGCTAGGACCTCGGCTCGTTCCAGGGTTGCCCTGGCCCGGCGGCCGGCCCGGAAGGCGCCGATTACCTCGGTCTGGTTGGTGTGATCGATCTCGAGGGTGTTGTGTGCTGCGGTGCTGCGCTCGTAGTCCCTCCGTGGGCCATAGCCGTATTCGGAAGTGCCGGTGTCGACGATCGCGGCGATACCGTCTACGTGCAGGGTGAAACTTAGGCAGTCGGCGTGGATGTGCCCTGGAGGTGAAGCAGGTCCTGGCTGTCCAACGTCTGCGATCAAGTGGAAGCGTTTGTTGCGGGCAACCAGGTAGCCGCTGTCGGCCAGCACGGTGAGGGGCTTCTCCTCGGTCTGCGCCGGGTGCAGCTGGGCGATCAGGTCGGCGCCGACCGGCTCGCTGTCGTTGAGTAGAGGCAATGAGCCGTCAGGCAGGAGCATTTCGCCCAACCAACGGCGCATTGAATCGACTGCCTGTTGCAGATCCGGGGGCGGGGTGGCGCCGGAGGCAGTGAGGAGCTCAGCCATGTCCGCCAGGTCGGCGAGGACCTGGCAGTGGTAGGAGGGGGAGAGCTCGTAGTGGCCGCCGTCGGCGAGAATCTGGGTGGCGAGCTCGCGGTTGAGGTGCTTAAGCGCCAGGCCCTGGAGGCGTCGGTCCCCGAGGAACACAGCGCAGCCGAGCAGGCCCTTGATGTTCTTGATGATGTGGTTCCCGCCGACGTCGAGCTCCAGGTTGTGCTCAATGAATCCGGCGTGGCGGGCGATCTCGTTGCCTACCTGTTCTTCGATCTCGGTCCCTAGGGCCAGGGCTTGGTGGACGTTGACCAGGACCCAGGCGCGGAGGGAGGCGGGATAGGCGGCCCATGCGTCCCAACCGCCGTAGGTGCACGTAAGTGACCAACTCGTGAAGTGGTCGGCGAACACCTTCTTGGCACGCTCGCCGCCGACCGCGGCGAGCGTCCAGGCCCATTCCCAGTAGTGGAGGTGGAAGGACCACAGTTGTGTCACCGACTTCGGAGTCCAGTCGACCGGAGACCCGAGGTGGCGACGATCGTTGAGCAAGGTGAACGTCCCGGACGCGAGGTCATCGAAGTCCCACCGGTTGGCGAGAACGGTGGCATCAATCGCCTTGAAGGTGTCCGGCAGCCCGACGCGTTCTGGGACCGCCGGTGTCCACCGCTCCTCGTAACGGTGGGGGTCGCGTTGCACCCTGCGGCGCTGGGCTTGAAGGCGCAGGCGATGCAATACCTGCGAGGGCTGGAGATGGCCGAGAGTCCGTAGCTGGGGCCCCAGGCTCGACGGTGATGGTGTCAACGGTGGCTCCGAAGGGTTCGGTGGAAGCGCGCTGCCGAGCGGGCCGACGGCATCGTGGCAACCTACCCGGCTGTTGATCGATGGCGGAACGACCCAGTTGACCACGAAGCGGTGTGGCTGGCGCGGGTACGGTTTGCGGTCCGATCCCTTGTGAGGAGCTGAGGCGAGCCGTGTACCTGTTGGACGAATCCGGGCAATGGCGTGGGGGGTTCCTCGACCAAACGGTGGCCGAAGGCTCGGTTCGTATCCGGGTCCACCAGCAGGTTGCCGTGGGTTCAGCGAGCGAGCAGTTCTTCGTGCGTCCCCGCGACTTCCGGATGCTGTTGGCCTATACTCGGGCTTTCGGGCCGGTGCGGGTTCTGCGCAAGGTTCGGGCTCGCCAGAGCGAGGCGGCCCGCAATGACGCATGGCTGTCGATCGGTGTCGGGTGGCTGATGCCAGATTCGGCGGCAATGGATGCCTCGACCCCCGAGGGCTCGGGTCGGGAAAGTCTTCTCGAGCCGGTGGTCTTTGTCGCCACGAGCGGCCCTCGTGCTGCCGAACGCCTGGTGGTCGACCGTCGGCTGGTTCGCCCGCTCGAAGATCGGTCGTTGGTGGATGGCCCGGCCGGTCGATTCGTCTCCGGTGTCGCTCCGATCCGAGATCTTGGGGTAGCCGCCGCTGCGGAGTTGACGGCCCTGGCCGGCTGGCAACCCGAGGAAGGCGTCGAGCCGGCGATCGCCGATGAGACCTGGGATCGCATCGTCAAGATGTTTGTATCGCCTTGTTCAGCGTGGATCTCGGCGCCGCCGATGCCCGAGGGCAGCGAGGTCCGTGAGCGGGTGGAAGGCGCTCCGCCCCCTGCGGATCGGCCGAGCTATCACGTGTTCGGGTTCGGCCAGTACGCCAAGGTGAACGCCATTGCCAACTTGGACCTGCGACTACATCTAGCCGGTATCCACGAGATCAATCCGGCCCAGCTTGGCCCGGTACCCGAGGTTGTGGGTCCGGCACTGGACACATCGGGCGCGCCCCGGCCGAGCGAGCAGATCGAGAACGCAGTGCTCGCCGGTTATCACCACACACATGGCCCGTTGGCGGTCGAGCTGTTGGACAGAGGGGTCCGCCACGTCATCATCGAGAAGCCTCTGACCACCACAGCGGCCCAACTCGATGCGTTGTTGGAGGCGATGGACCGCAACCCCCAGGCGCGGGTCCATGCTGCATTCCAGCGCCGCCATTCACCGTTCAACGCCTTGGTTCGCCGTGACCTGGGGGCTGGGCCCGTGTCGATGTCGGCCACGGTCTATGAGGTGCCGCTCCCGGCCAGGCACTGGTACCGGTGGCCGGTGGTGGGGAACTCAGTGGTGTCCAACGGCTGTCACTGGATCGACTACTTCTTGCACCTCAACGACTACCCCGACGTCGTGGACCACCGGGCGATCGTCCTCCCCAACCAGGTCGTGTTGACGATGGAGGCGGCCTCGGGGGCTTCGTGTGCCATCTCGCTTCGTCACGAGGGCTCGCCTCGGCTGGGAGTGCGTGACCTGATCTCGCTCTGGCACGGCGACGGCACCGTCACCATCGAGGACAACTGTCGCTACCGCAGCGAGTCGGGTTTCGGACGCAGCCGGAGCGCCTCGAGCCCCCGACTGCGGTCCCATGAGGACATGTACGTGGAGTTCACCCGTCGGATCCACGAGGACGCGCCGGGCGATTCCCGTCGCAGCATCGAGGTTTCGACTAGGTCGATGCTGAGGCTTGCCGATCTGGTGAACGACGCCCGGGGTCGGGCATCGGTGCCCAATTTGGAATCGAGCCGGTGACGCTGGCCGACTGCGGCCGACAAACCAACTGCTTGGCAAACCGTTGGATCAACGTCCCGTAGACCAGCGCTGACGGCCCTAGCCGGCTCGCAGTCGTGACGGTGTTGCCGCTGGCGTGAGCTAGCCGGCGGCTCAACTAGCGGTTTCTCCCTACGGTTCCGATGAGGACGTCCAGGTAGCGCTGGGAGAGGATGTCCTGGTCGAACTCGCGCTCGGCTAGGGCTCGGCCGTTGGCGCCCATGCGGGCGGTCAGATCGGGGTCGTCGGCGAGTTGTTCCAGGCGGTCGGCGAGGTCGGTCTCGTCGGTTGGGTCGACGGTGAACCCGCAGTCGTTGTCGCTTAGCAGGTCGCGGATCCAGCCCTTGGTGTTCTGGATGACGGGCAGCCCCGCGGCCAGTGACTCGTAGAGCTTGTTGGGTGAGGAGGTGTCCAGGATCGGCTGGCCTCGGAGCGGGACCAGCGACACGAAGGACCGCTGGATCAGCGCCACCAGCTCGACCTTTGGCATCAGGTCGCAGAACACCAGGTTGGTGAGTCCCAGGCGGTCCCGTTCGGCGACAAGCTCGTCCTTGAGTTGGCCGTCACCGACCAGCACGATGGAGATGTCGTCGCGTCCCCGGTCGTTGAGCAGTCGGGCGGCCCGCAACAACAGGTCGGAGTTGTTCACCTGGCCGATGTTGCCGGTGTAGATGGCGACCTTGTGGGTGTCGAAGACCGGTGGGAGCGAGGCGGCCTCACGCGGTGTTCCGAACAGGTCGAGGTCCGCGGCGTTGGTGATGGAGGAGATCTCGGTGACCCCGAAGCGTCCGACGATGTTGTCGACCATGCCCGGTGACAGGCACACGATGTGGTCAGCGCTGCGATAGCACGCTGCCTCCAGGGCGTAGGCGGCGCGCTGGACGGTCCGGTTCTGGAGGAGCCCCATCTCGATGGCGCCGTCGGGCCACAGGTCGCGGACCTCGAACACCAGCTTGCGGCGGCGCAGCCAGCGGGCGGCGAGGGCGGGGATCCCGATGGTGATGGGTCCAGACGAGGTGATCACTACGTCGGCTCGCAGGGTCACCGCGTACCAGCTGCACAGCGCGGCGTAGACGACGAAGGACCGGATGCGCTTGGCCACCGATTCCTTGTTGTTCATCTTGAGGTCGATGACCTTGACCTTGAAGCCTTCGAACTCCTGGTCCTCGACCAACTTGGTGGTGACCAGGTCGGACTTGGCGAAGGTGCTGGTCACCACGGTCACGTCGTGTCCGGCCGCGGCCCAGTCCTTGCAGAACTCATAGACCCTGGTACCCCACGACCCCTTGGGGGTGGAGAAGAACTGGTGGAAGTAGACGATCCGCATCGGTGAACCAGGGCCGGGGTCGGGGACGGGTCGACGTTAGTGCTGTGGATGTGGTGGCACCCTCTGATGCGAAGTGGGGATTCGCCTCCGAGGTGTGATGCGGGACGTGCTGTGCTGGTCGTGGGTGCCACTACGCTGCGGCGCGTGGTCAGACCTTCACTTCCACCGGTTCGGGCTGGCTGGTCTTGTCGTGCTGCCTGGTCTTGTCGAGCCGGCTGGCCTCGGTCGTGTCGGTGACGGGTCCTGAGCAGCCATCGCTGAACCAGCAGGCTCCCGGCGGCTCCGAACCGGCGGCGGTGCCGCGGGTTCTGGTCGACCTGTCGGTGGCGGCGGCCGGTGGGGCCGGCACCTACAGCATCGGTTTCGCCCGTGGGCTGATCGAGTCCGCTGACCGCCACAAGGACCAGGTCGTGGTGTTGTCCGATGCCGGGTGGGCGGCCGAACACGCCGAGGTGGTGTCGACGTTGCGGGCCGAAGGGGTGACGGTGGTGGCCCAGGCCTTTCCGCCGCCGGGTTCGTGGAAGACACGCCTCACCCGTGGTCGCGTCGTGGCCCGCATCGTCAGGGAGAACCACGTCGAGGTGGCGTACTTCCCCCGCGATGCCGCGCCTCGCTTGGGGGTCAGGACGGCCGTCCTGCTCAACAACCGCTATGCCTGGGCCTCGTTCGCGTCGGGACAAGCCATTGGCGGAAAGGTTCCTGCCTTCCTGCTGAGGGTGATGGCCTGGTTGACCGCTCGTCGGGCGGCGGTGGTTCTGGCCGTCTCCGAGACGATGGCGACCGCGGCCCACGGGGCGCGGGTGGATGACATCGTGTACCACGGCTGCTGGTTGCCCGAACATCACCGCGACGACTCCGAGGCGGTGGGGGTCGACGGGCGACCGGTTCGGGTCCTGATGGTGGCCAACCTCATCGAGAACAAGCGGGTCGAAGTGGTGCTGGAGGGCCTGGCCGCGGCCCGTCGGGCCGGTGGCTCATGGGAGCTGCGGGTTCACGGCACCCGCATGGATCCGGCCTACGCCGATCGGGTCGAAGCCCTGTCACACGAGTTGCTGGGGGAATCCGCCCTTCGCCCTCCGGTCAGTGCGGCGCAGTTGGTGGAGGCCTACCAGCGGGCCGACGTGCTGGTGATGGGCGGTGCCTTCGAGTCGTTCTGTCATCCCCTGGTGGAAGGGATGCGCTCGGGCGCGGTGGTGGTCGCCCCCGAGTCCGATCTGGTTCGCGAGATCTGCGGCGACGTGGCCGTCACCTACCGGGAAGGCGATTCGGCCGACCTGGCCCGAGCCCTCGGGGTGGCGGCCGATGAGCGCCTGGCGCGTTCTCGGGCCGGCGTCGAACGGTCCCGGCAGTTCGACTGGGTGCAGACCGTCGACCAGACGTTGGCGGCGGTGCGCTCGGCCATCGATTCGGGGCCGGGGCCGGGTCCGGGTCCGAGGTCGGGCATTGCCTAGGTCGGAGCCGGAGTCGGGGGTGAGCCAACCGACTCCTTCGGTCGGGGGCACGGGACGCCGGCTGTCGCTCGGCGTTGTCGATCAGATCGTGGCCAGTGGGTCCAACTTCGTGGCCATGGTGTTGGCGGCCCGGCTCCTGTCGGTGGACGACTTCGGGGCCTTCTCGCTGGCGATGCTCACCTACAACGTCGCGGTGGGCATGATCCGGGCCCTGTGCGGGGAGGCGATCCTCGTCCGTCCGGGAGAGAACCCGGCCGAGATCAGGCAACGCGCGGCCGCGTCGGTGGGCTCGGCGGTCATGTTGGGGATCCTGGCGGTGCCGGTGATCGCGGCGCTGGGACTGGTGTTGGGTGGTCGTCCCGGCAATTCGATGTTCGTGATGGCGGCGGCCATGCCGGTGCTGATGGCCCAGGACTCCCTTCGGTTTTCAGCTTTTGCCCGACGGATGCCGGCGGTGGCCCTGGTCAGCGATCTGGTGTGGCTGGTGTTGATGGGGGTGGGGTTCGCGGTCCTGCGCCAGAGCGATTCACCCCGGCCGGCGCTGATGGTGCTCTGTTGGGCGGTCCCGGCCGCCGTGGGGGCCTTGGCGTCGGCGGTGTGGCTCCGCCTGTTGCCGGTGCCGGCGTTGCGGCTCGGGTGGGTGCGCAGCAACCGTGATCTGAGCGTGCCCTACCTGGTCGACTTCGTCACCGGCCAGGGGTCGGGGCAGATGGCCGTCTACCTGCTGGCGGTGGTGGCCAGCGTGGGAGCGGTGGCCAGCATCCGGGGAGCGCAGACCTTGTTCGGGCCGGTCCCGATTCTCCAGACCGGCGCCATGATCGTGCTGGTTCCCGAGATGCACCGTTCGGCCCGGCAGGCTCCCGAGCGGGTGCTCAAGGTGGCAGCGATCGCCGGGGCGGCCTTTGCCGGTCTCGGAGTGGTTGTGACCGCGGCGTTGTGGGTGTTGCCGGATTCGGTGGGTACCGCGCTCCTGGGCGACACCTGGCGCAGCGCGACCGAGGTCCTTATCCCGGTTGGGATTGCCGCTACCGCTTCGGGCCTTCTGGCCGGGGCCAGCATCGGCCTGCGAACCTTGGCCGCAGCCGATGCGATCGTGAGGATCCGGCTCTACACCACCCCGGCCATCATCGGGCTGCCGGTGTTGGGGGCGGTTCTGGGCGACGCCACCGGGGGGGCCTACGGCATCGCCGGCGCAACGATGTGGGGTTGTGGCTGGTACTGGTGGACCATCAGGACAGAGGTCGGCCGGCGATCGGCCGCCCTGGCCTGATGTGACATGAGCGGGACGCCCGGTCGGGGCTCGAGGTCAGGGGGCGGCGATCCGCTCGATGATGGCGGTGGTGGAAACCGACGGCGTCCGGGGCAGGTAGACCACCGAACACAGCTCCCCGAAATGGTCGAACTTGCCGGCCCAGTCGTCTCCCATCACCAAGATGTCGGCTTGGTGCTCGGTGATGTAGTGGCCCTTGAGCTCCAACGACTCCTCCAAGAACACGTCGTCGACGACCTTGAGGGCACCGACCAGTTGCATCCGCTGTTCCTGGTCGAAGACCGCATCGCGGGCCTTCTTGGACTGGTTCAGCGCATCGCTGGACACCCCGACCACCAGTCGGTCGCCCAGGGCCTTGCTCCGCTCCAGGATCCTGAGGTGGCCGATGTGGAGCACGTCGAAGGTGCCGAATGTGATCACGGTCTTGGACATGGTGGACGGGCTCCAGTTCCGAGTGGTGGGGGGCGGTCCCGAGGAACGGTCAACTCTGCCACAGGCCGGGAGGGCCATGGACCCTTGTTGGTCACGGTGCGCGGCCGGGTCAATACGCTCGGCTATTGTCGGCGCCGGGGATGCGTGGGTCGGGCGTGGCCGTCGTGGGGGAGCCGCCAGCCGAACCACAGGGACCACACCGAGACCGTGCCGAGAATCGACGACCGGGAAGCGCGATGACCGGGGCTGAGACCCGCGTCAGCGTCTCGGTCCGCACCTTGGCCTTCCGGCTGATCTCGCTGATCGATCGGCTGGTCCCCAAGTCCCGTTCGATCCTGTACCGCTCGTTTCCCGACGTGTGCGACCAGGGCATCCAGACCGTCGGGGCCCTGGTCGAGGCCGACCTCGCTCCGGTGACGTGGCTGGTCGACGACGTGGGGAACCCGCGGCTGGCGGGAATGGGTTGTCGGGTCGTGTCCAGCCGGTCGCCTCGAGGTCTGTGGGCGTACTGGCGGGCCCGCGTGGTCGTCCACACCCACGGCGTGCTCGGTTCGGGGCGAACTGCGCCGAGCAAACGGTTCGTGAACATCTGGCACGGCATGCCGATCAAGCTCCTCGAACACGGAAGCGATGTAGGCCGTCACCAGACCGACGTGACCATCGCTACGGCCGCGGTTCATGCCGAGAACCTGGCCCGAACCTGGGGTCTCGATCCTTCACAGGTTCACCTGACCGGCCTGCCCCGCAACGACGTTCTGGCCCGCGAGGGCGGTGATCGGCCGGATTGGCTGCGGGATCTGGCCGGCGACCGACCCCTGGTGGTGTGGTTGCCGACCTTCCGCCGCGCCGTGACCGGGACGGTCCGGGCCGACGGCGTGGAGACCGGCACACCGACCCAGTTCGAGGGGGTCAGCATCGACGACGTCGATGCCCTGATGGGCCGCCTCGGAGCATTCTGTCTGCTGAAGCTGCATCCGTTGGCCGAGCAGTTGCCCCGCCAGGACCGACCCAACCTGGTCTCGCTCCCCGACGCGGCCCTGGCGGACCTGGGGGTGACGCTCTATGAGGTCCTGGCTCACGCCGACCTGTTGGTGACCGACCACTCCTCGGTGTGGATCGACTTCTTGTTGACCCGACGCCCGATCCTGTTCGCCATCTCCGACGTCGAGCAGTACCGCAGTTCGCGCGGCTGGTACTTCGATGACATCGAGGCCCTTCTGCCTGGGCCTCTGGTGAGCGACGGGGACGATTTCGCCGTCGAACTGGCCCGGCTCCTGGGAGGCGACGACCGTTGGGTCGACCAGCGCAACGAGGCGTTGGCATTCCACCACCTACACCAAGATGCCGGGGCCTCCCAACGGGTTGTGTCGCTGGTGGCCACAGAGTTGGACCGACCCTGATCGGCCCGGTTCAGCGGTCCGATGCCGTGACCGGCAACCTTTGCTGGGGTTGGGACTCATCGACACCTCTGGGCCCGGTTCAGCGGTCCGATGAACCTTCGAGGGGTTCGGCGCGGCTGACGGCATCGGACTCGATGAGCAAGGTGGAGTCGGGTGCGGGTGGATCATCTTCGCGGTGGCGGTAGCCCGAGGCGATGACCAGGGCGATCCACAGCGGCGTGGAGCGGGCGATGCCCACGAACGGCCCGTAGGCGTCGGTGAGGGTGTTGGCCGCCATGACCACCACCCCCAGATGGCCGGCCTGGGCCCATGCTCCGCCGTCTCCGGGTCCGCGCACGACCTCGGCGGCCAGGAGGCCGAGGATGCCCACCGACAGGACCAGTCCGACCACCCCGGCGGTGGCGGCGGAATCGATCGGCAAGAAGTGGGGCGCGATGCGGTACTCGCTGATGAACGCCGAGCGAGACATGCCGGTCAGGGGGTGGTCGAGGAACTCGTTCCAACCGTTGGATGCCACCTCCAGTCGAGCCGTCTCGTTGCGGTAGTTGCCCTCCCGGAACCCCGAAACGGTGGGGACGTTGATGTTGGTGGCCAGGACCACCAGAGCAATTGCCGCCAGGGCGGCTCCGGTCGCCACCAGCGTTATGCCCAACTTCGAGGCGGTTAGGTCTCGGCGTCGCCCCCAGGCCAGGGCCAGCGCCGCCGAGCCCAGACCCAACAGACCGCCCTGGGCCCCGTTGGTGAGCAGGGCCAGCAGGTAAAGCGGGATGAGGGCTGCCGCCAGCCACCATTGGGGGGAGCGCCGCTTTGCCCCGGCTGTGACCAGGTAGCCGAGCACGATGAGGCCGAGTACCACCTGCCACGTGAACAACATGGTGTAGGTGGACAGACCGGGGTAGCGGTGACCCTCGTTGTTGCCGGCGCGCAACGCCGGCCAATGCATCGCCTGCATCAGGGCGGTCACCACGCTGAGGGTCATGCCGGCCATGAAGCCACCGATGAGGTGGGAGTGGATGGCGGGGCGGATGGCCATCAGATAGGCCACCGCGGTTGCGGCCAGCAGGACCAGAGCGAACTGGGTCCCGTTGGGGTCGTGGTGCGCGGTTGCGGCGATCAGGCGCACCCCGCCGAGCAGGATCAGCATCAGTCCGAGCCGGTGGAGGCGTCGACGGCGCTCGTCGGGCAGGGTGGCGGGCCACAACAGCCCTAGGGCGGCGGCGCCGGCGTAGCGGATGGCATCGAGCAGGCCGACGGGTACGGCGGTGACGAAGTCGATGGGCAGGAAGAACGCCCACAGGGCGGCCAACCGCCGCCGGTCGGGAATGGACGCGACCACACCCAGCGCCACGACCGCGATGGTCATGCCCGTCTGCCACGTGAGGTTGAAGTCCACTTCTTCCTTGGGGTGGTCCGGCCCGTCCCCCGGCCTCGGCCGGCACGGCGCACCC
Organism: Acidimicrobiales bacterium; assembly: GCA_020439505.1. GTDB lineage: Bacteria > Actinomycetota > Acidimicrobiia > Acidimicrobiales > Iamiaceae > Aquihabitans. The sequence continues at coordinate 7,163 of JAGQSO010000161.1, read as the reverse complement.
TACTAACTGGGTCGGTGGGGGCGCACCCTGGTGCCCGGCGCGCCGGCCGCGGGTCGGGTCACGCTCGGGTTCTGGACGGCCTGAACGACCTCCGCTCCCGCCCCCCAACCGAACTCTTCGTCGCCGCGGCCACGAGGCAGAGGAGGCGAGCGGGCAAACGAAAGCGTCATAGGATGTTCAGCCGTCCCAAGCCAAGGAGCCTCGATGCCCCGCGTTGTTCTTCAGGATCTGGCCGATGGCGCCACCCGCCTGGTCGATTCCCCGGCACCGACGCCGGGCCGGAACGGACTGGTCATCGCCACCCACACCTCGGTGGTGTCGGCGGGGACCGAGCGGATGCTGGTCGACTTCGGGCGGGCCAGCCTGATCGGCAAGGCCCGTAGCCAGCCCCATCGGGTAGCCGAGGTCGTGGACAAGGCCCGCACCGACGGCATCGCCACCACGGTCAACGCGGTGCGCTCCAAGCTCGCCCAGCCGCTGCCATTGGGCTACTCCAGTGCCGGCGTGGTGGTCGAGGTCGGCCGGGAGGTCACCGGTGTGGCGGTGGGCGACATCGTGGCCACCGCTGGAGGGCACGCCGAGCTGGCGTCGATCCCCGTGAACCTGACCACTCCGGTACCCGAGGGGGTGGCGACCTCCGATGCGGCGTTCGCCACCATCGGCAGCATCGCCCTCCAGGGCCTGCGCCTGGCCCAACCCACCGTGGGGGAGCGGTTCGTGGTGGTCGGGCTGGGCTTGGTGGGTCTCATCACCGTCCAACTCCTCGCCGCCCAGGGGTGTCGGGTCCTGGGGATCGACCCCAACGGCGAGCGACGCAAGCGGGCCGAGTCCTTCGGCGCGGTCACCGTCGACTCCTCTCACGACGTGTTGGCTGCCGCGGCCGAGATGTCGGGGGGCCGCGGGGTGGACGGTGTGATCATCTGCGCATCGACCACCTCCAACGAGCCGATGCACCAGGCCGCCCAGATGTGCCGCCAGCGGGGTCGGATCATTCTCGTCGGCGTTACCGGCCTGGAGCTCCAGCGGGCCGACTTCTACGAGAAGGAGCTCACCTTCCAGGTGTCGGCCAGCTACGGACCGGGCCGCTACGACTCCTCCTATGAGGACGGGGGCAACGATTACCCCTACGGGCTGGTGCGCTGGACCGCGTCGCGCAACATGGGTGCGGTGCTCGACCTGATCGACCAAGGTCGTGTCGACGTCGCCTCGTTGGTGACCCACGAGTACGCCTTCGACGACGCGCCGGCGGCCTATGAGACCCTGGTCGGTGACCCGACCGCCCTGGGCATCGTCCTCTCCTATCCGCCCGTCGACCTGTCGGCACCCGACGGTGGTGGCCTCCTGACCAGCCGAGTGGTGATGACCTCCTCGGTGACCACGGCCTCGGGTCGGGGTCAGGTCGGCGTGTTGGGGGCTGGCAACTTCGCCACCCAGGTGCTCCTCCCGGCGTTGCGAGACGCCGGCGGGGCGATCCACACCGTGGTCTCCAGCGGCGGGTCCTCGGCCAGTCTGGCCGCCGCCAAGTTCGGGGCCCGCCAGGCCAGCACCGATGTCGAAGACGTGTTCGCGTCCTCGGAGATGGACACCGTGGTGGTGGCCACCCGCCACGACTCACACGCCCGCTACGTCGAGCGGGCCCTGCGGGCGGGCAAGCACGTGTTCGTGGAGAAGCCGCTGGCGGTGACGGCGGACGACCTGGAGTCGGTGCGTTCGACGGTGCAGGACCTGGTGGACGGTGGCTCACCGGTACCGGTGTTGATGGTCGGCTTCAACCGTCGCTTCGCCCCGGTGACCCAGCGCATGGTCGAGTTGTTGGCCACCCAGAGCGGACCCAAGGCGGTCGTGTTGACCATGAACGCCGGTCACATCCCCGCCGACCATTGGACCCAGGATCCCGAGGCCGGGGGTGGGCGCATCATCGGTGAGGCCTGCCACTTCATCGACCTGGCCCGCTACCTGGTGGGCTCACCGATCGAGTCGGTGCATTCGGTGTTCATGGGTCAGGCCGGTCCGACCACACCGGCGGACACCGCGACGATCTCGCTGCGCTTCGAGGACGGATCGGTGGCCACCGTCAACTACTTCGCCAACGGCTCCAAGAAGTTCCCCAAGGAACGAGTCGAGGTGTTCTGTGGGGGCCGGGTGCTGGTCAACGACAACTTCCGCACGCTTCGGGCCTACGGCTGGCCGGGGGTGCGGACCATGCGCCTGCGCAGCCAGGACAAGGGACACGCCGCCGGAATGGCCGCCTTCATCGACGCGGTCCGAGCCGGGGGCCCAGCCCCCATCCCGGTCCAGGAGCTGTTAGAGGTGAGCGAGGCGACAATTCGCTCCGCGAATTAGTGCGGTGCCGTTCCGGCACTCCCTGGGTGAGACTTGGGAGTCACTGACGCTTTTCGCTGGTCGGTTCTTTTGGACCGCCTTCGGCGGGCGCCTTCTGGTTCCGTCGAGCCCGGTCCTCACTTCGTTGCGGGGGCTCGACGGCGTTTGCCCGGTGGCTCGCAAAGCTCGCAACCGTGCAAACGGTTCGTGGTGCCGTTCCGGCACTCCGGTGTGAGGCCTGGGTGTCCTTCGGCGTTGTGCGTGGGTCGGTTCGCGTGGACCGCCTTCGGCGGGCGACTTTTGGTTCCGTCGAGCCCGGTCCTCACTCTGTGCCGTGCCGGCACTCCCTGGGTGAGACTCGGGAGTGACTGACGCTTTTCGCTGGTCGGTTCTTGTGGGCCGCCTTCGGCGGGCGATTTTCTGGTTCCGTCGAGCCCGGTCCTCACTTCGTTGCGGGGGCTCGACGGCGTTTGCCCGGAGGCTCGCAAAGCTCGCAACCGTGCAAACGGTTCGTGGACAAAATTGGTGCCTTTACCTGTAACCCGCTGTGAGGCCTGGGAGTCGCTGACGCTGGGCGCGGTCTGGTTCGCGTGGGCCGACTTTGGCGGCTGCGTGGTGCCGGATGGTCGCCTTTGGCGGCTGACGCGGGCGGGTCTCAGTGGTGGGGGGTTTGGGCTGCTGTGTAGGTGAGCATGGCGTCTACGCAGCGGGTTGCTGTTTTTCCGTCCCATAGGTCGGGGCGGGTGCCGGCTATTTCGCCTGATAGGGCTCGGTGGACGGCTAGGCGGATCGCGTCGGGGTCGGTGCCTACCAGTTGGTTGGTGCCGTGGCTGATGGTTATGGGCCGTTCGGTGGTGGTGCGCAGGGTCACGCACGGGACTCCGAGGACCGTGGTCTCCTCTTGTACGCCGCCCGAGTCGGTTAGTACGACCATGGCGTCGGCCTGGAGGGCGATGGAATCGAGGTAGCTCACCGGTTCGATGAGCGTCAGCCCGGACGGGACCTCGATCTGGGCCAGGGCCGAGTTGACCCGAGGGTGGACGGGCCAGATCAGGGGTAGGCGCTGTGCGATCTCGCCCAGCACGTCGAGCAGGGCGGCCAGGGTCTTGGGGTCATCGACGTTCGACGGGCGGTGGAGGGTGACCAGTCCGTAGCCGCCGGGGGTGAGAGCGTTCTCGACCAGGATCGGGCGGGACCGGGCGCGTTCCAGGTTGGTGAGCAAGGTGTCGGCCATGATGTTGCCGACCAGGGCGACGGCAGTGGCGGGGTAGCCCTCGGCGGCCAGGTTGTCGACGGCATCGAAGGACGGGGCCAGGAGCAGGTCGCTGACCCGGTCGGTGACGACTCGGTTGACTTCTTCGGGCATGTCCCAGTCCCGGCTGCGCAACCCGGCTTCGAGGTGGGCGACCCGGACACCGAGCTTGGCCGCCACCAGGCTGGCGGCCAGGGTCGAGTTCACGTCGCCGGGTACCACCACCCAACTCGGTTGCTCGTCGATCACCACCGGCTCGAAGGCCTCCATGATCCGTGCCGTCTGGGCGGCGTGGGAACCCGATCCGACCTCGAGGTGGTGGTCGGGCCGACGGATGCCCAGTTCATCGAAGAACACGTCGCTCATGGCCGGGTCGTAGTGCTGGCCGGTGTGGACGAGGACGTTGTGGATGCCCCGGCGGTCCAGTTCGGCCTGGAGGGGCCCGACCTTCATGAAGTTCGGTCGGGCACCGGCGACCAGCACCACCGGGCCGTTCAGGTCGGTGGCGGCTGAAGCGGGCGCGGTGGAGTCAGAGGTGTCGACGGTCACCGCAGAAGTGTTGCAGAACCAATGTCGGTTCCGGTCCACCGAGTCGGCGGGATCGAACCGGGGCGCGGGGCCGGCGCGGCTGGCGGGCTAGTGGCCTCGGCTCAGCGGCAGGGTCGACACTCTCCGCGCGATTGCCTGCACAAGACGCGCGAGGAGGTTGTCTGGGCGTCGTAGGATGGTCGGCCGTGCAGGCGCTGGCCAGGTTCTTGACCTTCGTGTTCCCGGTGATCGTGGTGGTCGCCGTGCAGAAGGCCCATGCCACCTGGATCGCGTCGCCCACCTACGACATTTTCCCCTCGTGGTACTTCGTGTTCGGACTGCTCTACGCCGGGATCCTGGCGCTGGCCGCCTACGGCATGGGGTTGCCCGACGTTCCGATCGAGCGGGGCAAGTCGCTGACCGTTGCGCTCGGCGTCTCGGTGGCGGCGGCGGGGATCATGTCGGTGCTCGCCCTCTTGGCCGGTCAGCCGCTGGTCGGTCGGGTGGTGATCTTCGGTTCGGCCATCGTGGCGGTGCCGGTGCAGTTGGCGGCCAGCGCCATGGCCAACTCGGGCCGCAGCCGGGCCGAGGCTCGGGACCGGCTGGTGTTCGTGGGGGGCGCCGAGGAGGCGGCCCAGCTCCGCCAGGACATCACGTTGGCCCCCGAGCACGCTTCGACCCTGGCCGCCCACCTGGAGGACGGTGCCTCCACCAGCACCCGGTCGGGCCATCGACTGCTGGTGGATCTGGTCGAGCACGAGCAGGCCACGGTGTTGGTGATCGACCGTGGCGCCCAGATGGACGATTCGGTGATCGCCCAGGCCGCCGAGTTGCACGAACGCGGCATTCGGGTGCGGACCCTGCTCGAGTTCTACGAGGAGTGGCTGGCCAAACTGCCCTTGGGTGAGCTCCAGCGCGAGTCGCTGTTCTTCGACATCAGCGAGGTGCATCGCGTCCAGTACGCCCGCACCAAGCGGATCATCGACGTGTTGATCGCCTCGGTGAGCCTGATCCCCCTGGCCCTGGTCGTCCCGTTGGTGGTGGTGGGAAACATCTTGGCCAACCGAGGTCCGTTGCTGTTCCGCCAGGACCGGGTGGGCCGGGGCGGGGAGACGTTCAAGATCTTGAAGTTCCGCACCATGTCGCCATCCAACACCAAGGGTGGGGCGGGGGAGTGGACGGCGGCCAACGATCCCCGCATCACCCCGTTCGGCAAGTTCATGCGGGTCACCCACATCGACGAGCTCCCCCAGGTGATCAACATCTTGCGGGGAGAGCTATCCATGGTCGGCCCCCGGCCCGAACAACCGCACTACGTGGAACAGCTCAACCAGCAACTCCCGTTCTACGACATGCGCCACCTGGTGCGACCGGGTCTGACCGGTTGGGCCCAGGTCAAGTACGGCTACGCCGCCGATGAGCGTGATGCGCTGGAGAAGCTCCAGTACGAGTTCTTCTACCTGCGTCGCCAGAGCGTGCTGTTCGACCTGCGGATCATGTTCCGCACCATCCGCTCCACCCTGGGCGGTGAGGGCAAGGGCCGCTGAACCCGGCGCTGCCGGTTCCTCGGCCGGAGTTGCCTCCTACCGGTCCTGAAAACCCGAGATGCCGCCGGTGGTAGTCCGGCGGCATCTCGGTGACGGGGCACAGAGCCGTTGTGCTCCCTCGGATTTGTACTTCGACCTGGCCGATCTGTGGATGGCCGGACCGTCGCTGCCGTCAGGGGCAGGTGATGAAGTTGATGTTGGAGATGTTGATGCGCTGGTTGGCGCCCTGCTGACCACCGCACCAGAACTGCCAGGCGAAGCTGGTGATGGGACCGGCGTGGGTGAGGATGAGGTTGCCGTCGTCGCTGTTGTCGTTGAGGTTGATGTTGTTCTGACTGTTGCGGAAGGCGCCGGTGTTGGTGTTGTCGCCGCCGTTGCCGTCGGTGGTCGTGCCGCCCGTGCCGTTGCCGGTGGCACCGATCCCGATGATGGTGCTGGTGCCCGGGATGCTGTAGCCCCAGCCGGCGGTGGTCGGAGTGATCCGATCGCTCCAGTTCCCGGTGGAGTTGTCGATGTCGGTGACGGTGAACGACAGGTTTTGGATGGCCTGAGAGAACGTAATGGTGACGACCGAGCCGCCGTTCGTAACCGCGTTCTGGTTGACTCGCAGCGATTTGCCGTTGATTCCGCCGTGGGGCGCGGCCTGGATGGTGAGGTTGCCGCCACCTGATGAGCTGGCCGAGCTACCACCGAAGTAGGTGGTGGTAGCCCCTACGGTGACGCCGTCGACGGTGGTGGAGCTGAAGCTGGAGCCGGTGGTGAAGGTATTCCAGTCGAGGGTGTGGGGGGTGCAGCCGCTGGGGGTGCCCTGGGCCAGCGCGGTGCCCGAGATGGCGGGGGCGGCCCACACGATGGCTCCGCCGACACCGATCTGGGCCAGGAGTCGCCGCCGGTCATGGTCGGGACCGGGCGTGACGTCTTGCGTGGATTCGTTGCTGCTCATGGTTCTCCCTCCGCCGCGGTCCGTCACCGCTGCCGTTCGGCAAAGCATAACGATGCGCGTCTAATAAGGCTGTAATCCATTCGGCCCTAATTTCGAGCATGGTAGGGCCCTTTCGCCCGATCTGGATGACCTTCGTCACAGTTCACGCCGGTCGAGGTCGGTGTGACGGGGATCAGGTTCGGGAGCCGAGGAGGCGGATCAGGGCGGGGCAGTCGTGCTCGACGCCGCGATGGACCAGGTGGATCACTGGGACCGAGGCGGCCGCGTCGCTCAGGGCAGCCATCGCCGCATCGGCCCCGGCGGTGAGGTTGAGGCAGTGAGGGGCCAGGTCGAGCGCCGCTCGGACCGGATCGCTCAGCGCCTCGGCGTGCAGCTCGGCTCCCCGTTGTCGTTGGGGCAGCACCACCGCACGTAGCCGCAGTGATCCCAGCCATCGGGCCCGTTCGTTCCCCCTGAAGCCCGACCTAGTGGAGGTCGTGGCGGTGGCGGTGAAAATGCTCTCCCGTGCGTTGCTCTCCCGTGTGTCGCTCTCCTGGGCCTCGCTCTCCTGTGTGTCGGCGACCTGCCCGGT
>JAGQSO010000021.1 GCA_020439505.1 Acidimicrobiales bacterium | reverse complement strand
GCCACGTCAACCCATGCGACGCATCGATCGGCGCCCCGTAGAACAAGAACAACGTCAGATGGAACCACGACGCCGCCTCATACAGATCCGCAACCCGACGCACGAACCTCACCCGACGACCCTTCGAAAACCGCTTCGCCAAAGCGCCACGAACCCGCCGACGAACACCTAACCCCTTGGATGCCATAGGGCCGCGAAACTAGTACGCCTCGACCCCGCGCGGTTCCGCTCTGACAACTGTCACGCCCACCCGAGCCACGCCAGCGCCGACGGCGTCGCCCCGATACGGCACGACGGTGGAGCAACCGTGCCCGTCGTGGCACCATTCGGACCCATGGGCGACCCCACCACCGACTTCGTGGCCATGATGACCTTGGAGCCACACGGCCCCGACACCTTCGTCGGTTTCGGGCCCCGCTACCCGTGGGGTGGCCTCTACGGCGGACAGATCGTGGCCCAGGCACTGCGCGCCGCGGGCGCCACGGTGTCACCGGAGTTCCGGGTCCATTCTCTCCACGCCTACTTCATCCGCCGGGGTGACCACACCGAGCCGGTCCGCTACGAGGTGGACCGGGTCAGAAACGGCCGGTCGTTCGTCACCCGCTCGGTGACCGCCAGGCAGGCGACCGGAGCCATCTTGTCGATGTCGGCCTCGTTCCAGATCGACGAGGCCGCCCTGGACGACCAGACCGCGGTCATGCCCCCGGTGGCCCGGCATTCCGCGCTGGCCCACGAGTCATGGACGTCGATGTTCGACCGGGCGACCGTGCCACCCGACGGGACGACTGGGCGCTCTCGGGGTTGGTTGCGAATCAACGGCGAGCTCGGCGATGACCCGGTGCTACACGCCTGCGCCCTGGCCTACATGTCCGACGACTACCCGACCGACGCCGCGATCTCCCTGCACCCCGACCGCCCCGGACCCGAGGACCACGACCAATACCCGTTCGTAGCCTTCAGCCTCGATCACGCTTTGTGGTTCCACCGGCCGATGCGGGCAGACGACTGGCATCTGACCGCCATGGCCTGTCACGGACTCATCTCCTCTCGCGGCCTCACCTTCGGTGAGGTGTTCACCGAGGAAGGCGTTCACGTCGCGTCGGTAGCCCAGGAGGTCCTGATCCGCCGACGCCGCGATTGAGTAGCCGACCGCGGACCCCCACGGTCTCGACTGGACAGCTTCGATCCGGCCGGGGGAGACCCGTATGCTCCCGGCCATGACGTCGACGCTCATCCTGCTCCGCCACGGCCAGAGCACCTGGAACGCCGAGAACCTGTTCACCGGTTGGTGGGACGCCGACCTTTCCGAACTTGGTCGGTCCGAGGCGGCGGCGGCCGGAACCCTGATGGCCGAGGCCGGGCTCACACCGGAGGTGGTCCACACATCCCTCCAGACCCGGGCCATCCGCACCGCCAACCTGGCCCTGGACGCCATGGGTCTGCTGTGGCTTCCGGTCAAGCGACACTGGCGCCTGAACGAACGTCACTACGGGGACCTCACGGGGCAGAACAAGGCTGAAGCCACCGCCCGTTTCGGTGAGGACCAGGTGAAGGTGTGGCGCCGCAGCTACGACACCCCGCCGCCACCCATCAGCGACGACAACGCTCACAACCCCAACACCGACAGCCGCTACGCCCACGTCCCCGCCGATGTGCTCCCGACGGCGGAATGTCTGGCCGACGTGGTGGAGAGGATGCTGCCCTACTGGTTCGACGTGATCGTGCCCGACCTCGACGGCAGTCGGACCGTGCTGGTCGCCGCCCACGGCAACAGCCTTCGGGCGCTGGTCAAGCACCTCGACGGCATAGGTGACGACGAGATCAGCGGGCTCGACATCCCCACCGGGGTTCCGCTCGTCTACCAACTCGACGGTAACGCCCGCCCGATCGAGTCCAAGCCGGTCCTGGCGAGGGCCCTGGGCGACCCTGAAGCGATCAAGGCCGCCGCCGAGGCGGTCGCCCGTCAGGCCACCACCGGAGGCACCAAATGACCCGTCGTCCCGCAGCCCTGGCCCTTGCGCTGGCGCTCCTCGTCTCCCTGTCGGCGTGTGGATCCGACAAGGACAGCACGACTACCACCAAGGCCGGCTCGGATACCGAGAACACGACCGGCTCCCAAGACTCGGGTTCTGGCGGCTCGGGCACCAAGTCCGGAGAATGCCGAAGCGCCGATGACGCTGCCGACGCCGACGCCCCCGAGGTCGATGCCCCGACCGCCAAGGCCACCGAGATGGTCGTCACCGACCTGATCGAGGGTTGCGGTGCCGAGATCCCCGAAGGGTCGGTGGTCCAGGTCGAGGTCAACTACATGGGTAAGGCGCTCTCGACGGGAGACACCTTCGACTCGAGCTTCGAGCGAGGTGAACCCGTCTCGTTCCCCGTCGGAGCCGGTCAGCTCATCGAAGGCTGGGACACCGGCCTGGTCGGTATGAAGGAAGGCGGCCGTCGCCAGCTGCTGATCCCCGGAGATCTCGCCTACGGCGAAATGGGTAGCCCGCCCGACATCGGACCCGACGACACCCTGGTGTTCGTGATCGACCTTCTGTCGGTCCAGGCCTGACCATTCGGGGATCGATCACCGAACGTCGCGGGCTGGTCCCGACATGAGGTCGTCGCGATCCGTACACTCCCGATATGGCGACCCGTGGAAAACACCTAGAACACCTCGCTGAGATCCCGCTGTTCTCGGCCCTGAGCAAGAAGGACCTTCAACGGATCGCCAAAGCGTCCAACGAGGTCACCCTCGATGCCGGAGCGGTCTTGGCCGAACAGGGCGACATGGGCCGCGAGGCCTTCGTCATCGTGGAGGGCACCGCAACCGTCAGCCGCAACGGACGCAAGGTCGGAACGGTCGGACCCGGTGATGCCGTCGGTGAGCTCTCGCTCCTCGACCACGGCCCCCGTACCGCCCGGGTGGTGACCACCACCGAGGTGACGGCCCTGGTGCTCAGCGCCCGTGAGTTCGCCGGGGTGATCGAAGAGGTCCCCGGTCTGGCCCACAAGCTGCTGGGCCAGCTCGCGTCACGGGTACGTGAGCTGGACCGCCAGATCTACGGCTGACGTCTCCCGAGCCCTCCACGGTGTTGCCCCCGGCAGCGATGACGGCGATCGCCACGCCGACCCAGGACACGCCGAGTCCGGCCCACCCTTCGTTTCGGACTGCTTTGACTCAGGTTTGATCGGGCGGGATGCTTTCTGATCCCACCCGGAGCGCCTTCCTTGCTGTTTCACCCCAGTCCGTCGCCTGCTACCCAGCCGCCGAGGTCCCTCGGGTCGGTGATCAGGCGCGGGCTTAGCTCGAGCCTTCTGGCCATCGTGTTGGCTGTCGTCGTCACCGCCTGTGAGTGGACCTCGGTATTGACGTTCGACGGCTCCAGCCAGCCCGACTTCAACCTCAGGTACCTGACCCGCGACGGCGTCGACGGCTTCTCGTCAGCAGCGTCGTCGAACACGGTGGTGGTCTCGGCCCCGTCGACGAACCAGGGAACCAACACCCGACTCCTCTACTACCCACCGGCCCAGCCCATGAGCGTCGATCAGCAGTCGTGCGCCACATGGTCGGACCAGAGCGACCTCCGCATCCAACAAGGGCTCGCGTTGCGCGTCCGCAACGACCAGGGTCGGTGGCGGGCGGTGACCGTGGTCAAGAACGTGGTGTGGGGGGCCAACTGGAACATGAACGTCCTCACCTGGGACAGCGCCGATCCCGCCGGCTGGAGCACCCGTGGCTCCGTCGATCTGGCACGGGTGTTCTGGCCGGGTCAGAACCTGCTCGCGCTTCCCTGGCGGGTGTGCGCCCGGATCACCGGAGACATGGTCACGGTGAAGGGATGGCCGGCCACATCGACCGAGCCGGCCTGGGACGACGCGACCCACACCGGATCCGTGCACCTGCCCGAAGGCTGGACCTACCCGGGTAAGGGAGGCTGGTACGTCGGTCACATCCCTCCCGGCCACCGGACGACCTTCACCGATCTGATCCTTCACCGCCTCACCCTCACGGCCCCTCCGACCTGACTTCGCCCCGGTTTGGACATTCGGCCTGGACCGGCGGTCGCGAGTAGGTTCGGGCGCGCTATGGCTACTGAGGAGACCTCCGCCGAGAAGCCCGCCAACAACATCAAGCCCCATCACCTGGTGATCGGGCTTGGCGCGGGTATCGCCCTGTTCACGGCCACCTCCGGGGTGGTGCCGCTGATCACCGAATGGCACGACGACTCGCCCATCCAGCGTCATGTGTTCGGCAACATCCCCAGCGCGGTGAAGCTGGCGTTCTACATCGTGATCCCGCTGGTCCTGGTGTACGGCGCGGTCATGTTCGCCATGCGGGTCAAGAACTGGCAGCGCGGCACCCCCGACAACCGCCGCACCACGCCCCAGAACGCCAAGCGTCGCCTCGAGGACTTCCGGTCCGGCGTCTACATGCAGACCCTGCTGCGCGACCCGGCGGCCGGGCTCATGCACAGCCTCCTGTACTTCTCGTTCCTGATCCTGTTGGCCGTCACCACCACCCTGGAGATCAACCACCAGCTCCCCGAGGGTCTCAAGTTCCTCCACGGCACCACCTACCAGGCGTACTCCTTCATCGGTGACCTGGCCGGCGTGGGGCTGTTCGTCGGTGTCATGTGGGCCATCATCCGTCGCTACGTGGTCCGGCCTTACCGCATCCGCATCAAGTCCAAGGCCGACCATGTGCTCGGCCTCGGCACCCTGCTCGCCCTGGCGGTGACCGGCTTCGGCGCCGAGGCCTGGCGCATCGCCCTGGAAGGCACCCCCGACTACGAGAAGTGGTCGTTCGTCGGCTACCCGATCGCCACCGTCATCGAGGACATGTCGACGTTGAGCGGAGGCCACCAGATCTGGTGGCTGGTCCACGTGTTCTCATTCATCGTCTTCCTCGTGATCCTGCCGGTGACGATGATGCGCCACATGTTCACCTCGCCGCTGAACATGTACCTGCGCGACAAGGACCGCCCCAAGGGTGCGATGCGGGCCATGCCCAACCTGATGGAGACCGAGCTCGAGAACTTCGGCGCCTCCACCGTCGAGGAGTTCACCTGGAAGCAGCTCCTCGACACCGACGCCTGCACCATGTGCGGCCGCTGCACCAGCGTCTGCCCCGCCCACGCCACCGGCAAGCCCCTCGATCCCCGCGAGATCGTGCTCAAGACCGGCGAGGTCATGGCGGCGTCGGGTACCCCGGTCGTCTCGCCCCCCATCGGCACGGTGCCCGAGATCACCATCGGTTCCAGCTCACTGTTCGAGCGCATCACCGCCGAAGAGGTCTGGTCCTGCACCACCTGCAAGGCCTGCGACGAGATCTGCCCGGTCAACATCGAGATCCTCGACAAGATCCTCGACATGCGGCGCTACCTGTCGCTCATGGAGTCGAACTTCCCGACCGAGCTGGGCAGCGCCTACCGCGGCATGGAGAACTCCGGCAACCCGTGGGGCATGAGCCAGAGCGACCGCGCCGCGTGGACCGCCAAGGTCGACGACGTCCCGATAGTGGACGGCTCGGAGGCCTTCGACCACGAGTACCTGTACTGGGTTGGTTGCGCGGGAAGCTTCGACGACAAGAACCAGAAGGTCACCCAGGCCCTGGCCAAGCTCATGCAGCGCGCCGGCGTCGACTTCGCCATCCTCGGACCGTCGGAGAACTGCACCGGTGACCCTGCCCGGCGTTCGGGCAACGAGTACATCTTCCAGATGCTCGCCATGCAGAACATCGAGACCCTCGACGGCATGGGCGTCCGCAAGATCATCACCCAGTGCCCCCACTGCTTCAACACCCTGCTGAACGAGTATCCCCAGCTCGGTGGGCATTACGAGGTGGTGCACCACAGCCAGTTCCTGGAGTGGCTGATCGACCAGGGCAAGCTCGACCTGTCCGACGCCCGCCTCGAGGAGCGCATCGTCTACCACGACTCGTGCTACCTGGGTCGTCACAACGACGTCTACATGGCGCCCCGCAACGTGATCGGCAACCTGGCCGGTATCGACCTGGTCGAGGCCTCGGCCAACGGCACCAAGGGCATGTGCTGTGGCGCCGGTGGTGCCCGCATGTTCATGGAGGAGACGATCGGCACCAAGGTGAACGACGCCCGCTCCGAACAGCTGGTCGAGACCGGCGCCGGTCGTGTCGCCACCGCCTGCCCGTTCTGCTACGTCATGATCGATGACGGCGTGAAGGGCATGGGAAAGGACGAGGACGTCAAGGTCGCCGACATCGCCATCCACCTGCTCGAGGCCCTCGAAACCGGCGAGGCCGAGCGCACCGCCGGGATGGTCGCCACCGTCGAGGACTGACCCCGATGGCCTCCGACGGCGCTGCCACCGTGTTGGTCGCACATACCGACCAGGACTCGGTGGAGCTGGTGGCCCGCGTCGCCGAGGGAGCAGGTCACCGCGCCGTTCGTTCGACCGACCCCACGCCGCCTTCCGTCGTCGAAACCGCGGTGCACGAGCTTGCTCTGGTGGTTGTCCTCGACACCCGCTCCACCTCGTTGGAGGAGGTGACGGCGGTCGCGGAGGCCTTCGACGCCCGGGGCTACCCGGCGGGGACGTTGCTCCTCACCGACGGCCGGGTCGCCGCCGAGCACGCTCTGCACTCGGGGGCCAACCGTGTCCTCGTTCGCCCGTTCCATCAGCGTGACCTGGTCGACGCGCTCGACGCTGTGCTCCATCCCGACCGCGCTGAACCGCCCTCGGTTCCCGAATCCGAGTCCGACATGCCACGGCCATTGCCGATGGGCTCTGGCCATGCCTTCACCGACATCTTGCGAATGGGCCGCCAGCTCTGACGTCAGCAAGGCACCGGCGGGCAGACGAACCCGCCGGAAGGCTCACCTTCGGGCGGACCGATCAGACGATTCCGGAGCGCCGCACCTGCCCCAGGAAGAACCAACAGACCGGAACCGGCATCCAGTACGTGATCAGGCGGAACACCAGCACGATCGACAGGGCCGCGGCAGGGTCCACGCCCAATCCGGTCAGCACCGCCACCAAGGCCGCCTCGATTGCGCCCACCCCACCCGGGGTCGGGGCCACCGAGGCAATCGTGTTGGCGGTCATGAAGGCGAGAGCGAGGGTGGCGAAGGCGAGCCCATCGACACCGAAGGCATGGACCGACACCGTGAAGGCGAGGATGGTCGTGAGCTTGGAGAACAGGGCTCCGCCGAACAGCTGGACCACCTTCACCGGGTCCCGGGCCAACCCGATCAGCTCGCCGCCCACCTCGCGGATGGCGGTAAAGCCTCGTCCGAGCAACTTGCGTCCCCACGGAGTGAGGTAGGCCAAGCCTCCGGCCACCAGTACGGCCAGGAGAATCCGCGCCACGACGGCCACGTCGGGCAAGCTGAACCCCAAGTCGGTGGAGGACCCGGCCCAGGTGGCGAACACCACCAGCAGCACCACCTGCATGGCCCCGCTGGCGGCACTGGTCAACCCGATCGAGGCGGCGCTGAGGGTCAGGTCGACCCCGTGGCGTTGCAGGTACCGGGTCCGCAGTGCCATGCCCCCGGCATTGGCCGGGGTGAAGCGGTTCAGGAAGGACTGCGCGTACATCACCTGAAGCGTCTCCCAGAACGGGAGGGTCACGGTGACGGCTCCTTTGAGCGACCACACGCCACCCACGAAGCCGATGAGCGCCAGCACCACCAACAGCGGTAGGCGGCTCCAGTCGGCGTCACCGAGCGCTTCTCGAACTTCGGCCCAGTTGGAAGCGAAGGCCAGCAGCACATAGATCATCACCGTGCCGCCGAACAGGCTGACCAACGTGCCCAGACCGACTCGGTCGAGCTTGGTCAGCTCATAGGACTCCAGGCCGAGGTGCTCCTGGAGCGCCGATCGAACCTCATCCCACAACGCCTTGCCGGCGTGTTCTTTGACCTCCGCCTTGGTCGAGGTGGACACGGCCAGTGGCTGGATCACCGGGAGGGCGGCCTCGAGATCGCTGCGGGGCACGTGAGCGACCGCCGCGGCAAGGGCCCGTTCCACCCCAACCCTGGCCGCCTGTGCGACCAGGAGCTCGGCCACGTCGGTTCCGATGAGGCGACGATCAGCCGCCAGCCGGGCCGCTCGGAAACCTCGCAGGTGGACCAGTCCTTGGCCGTCCACCACGAAATGATCGAGGTTGGGCCGACGGTGGGCCAGGCCTCGGCCGTGCAAGGTGACCAGTTGCTCCCAAGCCTGACCCAGCAGGTCATCGGTGATCTCGTCATCGTCGAGGGCGCCCAGGCGGGTCCCGCCCGGGTCCGAGGCGACGATCACGCCGTCCCCCTCAACGGTCTCCGTCACGCCGAGGATCATGGGGGTGCGAACGCCGGCCGACCCGGCCAGCAGGCTGCACAGCGCCTGGTGTTCCACCGCCGCCCCCGGCGACCACCCTGGGCGGTCCTCGTCGATCCCCTTCACCCTGATGGTCCGCATGGCCCGAACCAGCAGGTCGGCGTCTCGTTCGTCCCTCCCGATGACCTCGATCAGGACCGGTTGACCGTCCATGGTCCCCCGGAGCCGGCGCGAAAGTCCTCCACCCGCCTCGAGGACCATGTCGCTCACCTCCAGACCGATTCGACCCAGGGCCTGCACCAACAGGTCGATGTCGAAGCGTCGGGCCGGTGAACCGGCCAGCAAGAGGGTCAAGGACCCGACCAGGATCCCCAGCGCCACCGTCGTGGTGAGGTGGAGAGGGACGGCCACCGCGCTGAACACCCGGACCAGGCACAGTCCCGCGATCCACAACCACAGGGTCCGGCGCCAGCGACGCGAGAAGGATGGGCTGAGGACCGTGACCCCGGCCGCCAACGCGGCCAGGTAGCTCGCGGAGGGGAAGGCGGCGCCGGTCAACCAACTCCGGAGGCTGAGCTCACGCTCCACCACCAGCGGTGTGGAACGGTCGAGCCACGACTGCAACGAAGCGACCAGGAGGGCCGCTACCGCTCCGGCAGCTACGGACAGGGCGATCTGGACCGGTCGTTTCCACCAGATCGCCACCGCGATCAGGACCACCGGGGTGGCTACGGCCAGCACCTGGACCAGACCCAAGAGCCCCTGTTGGATCAGCACCGGAACATGGTCGAGGAGCCTCACCAGGTCGGCCGACGCGGCTCGAAGGTCCCCGGGGTAGACGGCAACCACGCCGAGTCCCCCAGCTATGGCCACCAGGGCCGCCAGCAGTCGGGCCAAGTCGGCCGGATGACGCCGCCACGCCTGCCCACCCTCTTTTATCCCGGGGGTGAATCGGACATCCCACCCGGGTGGGGCGTTCGTTGGTTCTGTGGTGCTTGGCGCGCTCAAGGTTGCCTTCCGGTCGGGGCTAGTGATCGGTCCGGCCCTTCCCCGAGGGTAACGCTGAGCACCGAGCGTCAAGGCGAACGACGGTGGCTGTACCGATCTTCAGCGCGACAGACGGTGGCGGTTTCTCCGGGCGGATGGTGCCTTTAGGGTTGCCGTCGGCCATCCTGGACCGAAGGGCCATCATGGGAACGACCGACCGCATGCAACTGAGTTCGAGGACCTCACCGTGAGCCTGCGGCACCTGAAGCTGTTCCCACCCATCCTCCCCCCTGACGAACCCGGGCCCGACATCGGTGAGCCGGGCAGTCGCCGTCGGGCGGTCCTGACCGCGGCCGCCGCCACCGTGCTCACCGAGGTCGCGGTCCTGGCCGGGATCACGCCTCGACTCCAAGTAGGTGACATGGCGGTGTCGATGTCGATCATCCCGGGACTGGCCCTGGCTGTGGCCTGCGGTGACCGCCTGTTCGGCCGCTCGTCCCTCCGCCGGGTTGCCGCCTGGTATTGGATCTGCACAGGCGGCGTGCTGATCACCCTTTTCGCCTTGTACGCCGTTCGCTCGGAGATGTCGCGGTTCTGGGCCCTGACCATGGCGGCCACCGGCGAGGAGCTGGTGTACCGCCTGGCCGCCCCCGCGGTGTTCTCGGTGATCCTCATGTACGGCGGCGTGCCCAAGGCCCGTTCGCGACTGGCCGGTCTGGCCCTGGCCGGCACATGGTTCGTGCTTCTACCCGGGCATCAGGACCAGATGAACCAGCCGGGCGGACCGCTTCCCTTCATCGCCTTCGCGGTGTTGGCGGCGGCGCTGGTCCATCGATCCGGCTCGGTACTGCCCATGGCCATGGGCCACAGCATCGTCAACCTCGCCACCTATCTGGTGTGGGACGACGCCCTGCCCGCCGATGCCCGGGCCGTGACCCTGGGAGCGGTTCTGACCCTGCTGGCCCTCGCCTACGGCCTGCCCCGCCAGCTCACCTTGGACGTCGACCGTGGCCTGCTCGACATCGGCACCATCAACCCGTTCACGGTCGCCCCGAACGACGGTTCGGGCGAGCCTTCCTGACCGGCCGTAGCGGTTCTTCGACCCCGGCCGGTTCAGGCGTCGTCGAAGTTCTCCCAGTAACGCGACGGGGTGGGTCCCCGCTGTCCCTGATACTTGGAGCCGACCTCGGCCGACCCGTAGGGGACGTCGGCCGCGGTGGTCATGGCCAGGAAGGAGATCTGGCCGATCTTCATGCCCGGGTAGAGAGTGATGGGCAAGGTGGCGATGTTGGACAGCTCGAGGGTGATGTGCCCGTCCCACCCCGCGTCGATGAACCCGGCGGTCGAGTGGATCAGGAGGCCGAGCCGCCCCAGGCTGGACTTGCCTTCCAGCCGTCCCACCAGGTCGGTGGGGAGCTTGATTCGCTCCGCGGTCGAACCGAGCACGAACTCACCGGGGTGCAGCATGAAGGCCCGGTCGGGGTCGTCGGGGATCTCGACCAACTCGGTCAGGTCCTCGAGGTTCTCCTTGACGTCGATGACACCGGCGGTGTGGTTGCGGAACACCCGGAAGAACCGGTCGATGGTCAGATCGACAGAGGAAGGCTGGATGCAGGACTCGTCGAGGGGGTCGATCTCGATACGGCCGTTGCGGAGGGCCTCACGGATGCTGCGGTCGGAGAGGATCACGGCTGCGCACGGTAGTTGCTCACTCGCATGGTCCGCCCACGGACGCCACGGAGAACCCCTCGGTCAAACCCATCGGATATAGCTGGGCGTACCCCGGTCTACGACGCGTCGACGCGCCTCAGCCTCATCTCGACGAGCCTCAGCTGACCCCAACGCGTGGTCACCCATGGCCCTACACCGATCGCGGGCCACGTCGACGACGGCCACGGTTCGTCCCCGGCCCGCGACCTGGACGGAGAGCGTCGCCAATCCGACCCGTCGTTGGAACGGTGACGACTGGATCCGGAAGCTCTGGCTGCGGGCGATCGGAACCAGAGCCGTTCGGTGGATCAACGCACCGGTGCGGGCCACGACCATGTTGGGCACCGCTCCGTGGGCCAACCCTCGATAGCGAGCCAAGCCGAATGCCACTGCCGGGGCCAACAGGACCACCGACACGATCCCCCACGCCGAACGGGCCGCAGCGCTGAAGACCAGGGCCGTCAGAACCACCAGAGCCACCGGCCACACCGAGCGAAACACCGAGCGACGCCGCGCCGCCGCCGGAGCAGCGAATAGCACTGTCGGCAGGCCCGCGGTCTGGCGCGCCGCCGGCGTCTCCGAACCGGCCGAACCTTTGGCCGGGTCCCAGCCCGGCAGGACCGATGCGAGGAGGGGGGCCAGGTCGGTGGTGCGCACCAACGGAACGGTCAGATTGTTGGTCGCCGTCTTTCCGTCTACCGATGCGGATCCCCCGGCGCTCTGGATCTCGACGGTCACATACCCCAGCCGCCTCCGTAACGGGTTGTCCATCACCCACACCGCCTGGATCCGGTGAGTGGCGATGGTCATCTCGCGCTGGTCCAACAGCCCCCGGCGAGCGTGAAGGTCGTTGCCGTAGCGAGTGAGGGTGAACTCGTGGTCACGCATGACCGACCGGAATACGGCGGCGACCACCAGCACCGGGATCGCCACCACCATCACCCCCGCCACGATGGCGACGGCGGTGACCACGGTGGTGACCGGGTTGCGCACCCCGTCGAAGGCGGTAGGGATCTCACCGAGCATCAACGCCAGAAAGCCGATCACCGACAGGCCCGCCACAAGACCCGAACCGGTGACGCCGGCGACCGCCAGGTCCCGGGTCGACAAAGAAGCCAGTACCTCCCCCGGCTCTGGGGCCATACCGGGAACAACGCCCCAGGGTCCGGGTCGGGAAGCGGGAGGCATCGGTGGTCCTTGACCGGGGTAGGCCGGGGACCAGCCTTGGCCTGTTGCCGCATCGGATCCAACGGTGAAGGCGTCCCCTCCCGTTGACGGCGATTCAGCTCCAGCCGCGGCTCCGCTCCGATGACGAGGATCGGCTAGTTCGGCCCGCAGCAGGAGAGCTGCCTCCTCCGATAGGCAGTCCAGAACGACCTCGGCCTTGGATCCACCCCCGGCAGTGTCGATCCTGACCGCCACCACATTGGCCATGCGGTGCCAGATCTGGCGTCTCAAATCCACCTGTTGGATCCGGGTGATCGGAACCTCCCGCACCCGACGCCCCACGATCCCCGACTCGACCCGGAGCTTCCCGTCGATCACCTGATAGGTGAGCCTCGTCCAGGCGAGGTAGTTGTAGACCACGGACGCCGCGCCGAACACCAGACCGGCCAAGAACCCGATCAACCCGAGGTTGATCATCAAGAGAAGGACCATCGTCATTGCTCGCCAGAGCTGGAACACCAGCGTCAGCCAGTGCAGGCGCTGGGGGGTCCCGGGCGGGTTGGGGGATGGTCCTCTGGTCTGGGCACCACCGGGTAGCTGCGGTGCCCACTCCGAGGGTCCCGACGGTTGATCGGGGACTGGCTCGGAGAGCCAGCCCTCAGACGGCGTCATCGGCCTCGACCCGGGACAGGACGAGGGCCCGGATCATCTCCGCCCGCTCGGGTTCCAGGGCGGGCAGGACGGCGTCGGTCGCGGGAGACGCGGTGGAGATCTGCACAGCCACGACCCCCGCCATCCGTTCCAGCGGCCCTTGACGCAGGTCGACGTGCTGCACCCGGAAGTGGGGGATGGACGACTCGTGACGGATGAACAGGCCGTGACGAAGTTCGAGCCGATCCTCGGTCACCCGGAACGTCCAACGCTGGTAGCGCCGACGGGTGACCCAGAATGCAGCCAGCACCGTCAACACCGTGGCCAGACCCCAAATCGAGGTCCCCACCAGCTGTCCGTTCGCTCCGAACAGGAACGTCAACAGGACCAGAAAGGCGATCGGGATTCCCCAATGAAGGCGCCAGAACCACACGACCCGCCCACTGAGCCGATTGACCTCAGCCAGGTCGGCGTTTGCGGTCGGGTGCGTCGATGTTCCCGTCTCCCAAGTCTCCATTGATCGCCGACGCTAACGCGACGGTGAAGCCTCCAGCGGAGCACCCTCCGCTGTTCGGCGCCCGTGCCCTCGACTGGCGGCGCTCAGGCCGGATGGTACGGTGGGCGCTCCCACGCGGGTGTAGTTCAATGGCAGAACATCAGCTTCCCAAGCTGAATACGGGAGTTCGATTCTCCTCACCCGCTC
>JAGQSO010000160.1 GCA_020439505.1 Acidimicrobiales bacterium | reverse complement strand
ATCGGATGGATCATCGACGCCACCTGCTCGGCGACCCGGTTGCCGACCGCGGCGTAGAGCGTCTCGAGGTCGTCGAAGTGTTGGAACACCGAACGGACCGACACCGAGGCCCGTTCGGAGATCCGGGGGGCGGTGGGACGCAGGTCACCCTCGGCCAGCAAGGCGAGGGTTCCGTCCACGATCGCCTCGCGGGTCCGCACCGCCCTGGCGGTACGCCCGTCAACCGGCTCGGCGGGAGAGACGTCAAGGTCGATTGTGGACGACACGTGCTCTCCCGGGCGGTCGACTGAGAACCCCAGAGATTCTAGGGGAGGTCAGCGCACGGGGTCATGTGTAACGACACCGCGGTCCGACCCCGGCCCAGCTCGCCCGGCGTTGGTTGTCAGGGGCGGTTGGTACCGTTCGTCCATGGCCCTGGTCCCACCCGAGACGCTGTCCCCGTCCAAGGTCTCCTCGTTCAAGGACTGCGCGCTGGCCTTTCGGTTCTCCGCCATCGACCGGCTACCGGAGGAACCTTCACCGGCCGCCACCCGAGGCACGCTGGTCCACCTCGCCCTGGAGCACCTTTTCGAACGTGAACCAGCCGATCGCACCGCGTCGAACGCCTCGACCGACCTGCATCGGGCCATCACCGAGATCCGTTCGGATCCCGAGTTCGTCGGGCTGGATCTCGACTCCGACCAGGAGGCGACGTTCTTCGCCGAGGCCGCCGCCCTCCTGGACACCTATTTCACCGTCGAGGACCCCGCCGCGGTCCGCCCCATCGGCTTGGAACTGATGTTGGAGGCCCGGCTGGGGACCTTGCGGGTGCGGGGCATCATCGACCGCCTGGAGCTCGACGGTGACGGTCGCCTCGTGGTGACCGACTACAAGACGGGCCGCTCACCGGGAGCCAACTACACCCAGGGCCGCCTGGGCGGCGTCAACTTCTACGCCCTGTTGTGCGAGGAGCTTTTCGGGGCGCTGCCCGCCAAGGTCCAGCTCATCTACCTGGGCGACGGAACGGTGCTCACCACCGAACCCACCGAACAGGGCACCCGGGCGCTGCGCACCAAGCTGGCCGCCATCTGGCAGGCGATCGAGACGGCCTGCGAACGCGAGGACTTCCGACCGCGGCCAGGACCGTTGTGCAACTGGTGCTCGTTCCAGGCCTACTGCCCCAGTCAGGGCGGCGATCTCTCGTCGCTCCCCGTTCCGGCGGAGATCAGGTCTTGACCGCCCCCTACGTGGCGGGTTCGACGTCGAGCCGGGTCTGGGGCGCGGTCGACCGCTTCGACGAGGCGGTGGATCAGGCCTGGGGCCGTGCCCTGCGAGGCCGTCCGCCCCTCGACAAGATGTTCTACCTGGCGTCCGAACTCGGCGACTTCAGCCTGATCTGGCATCTCATCGGCACAGCCCAGGGGCTGCGATCGGACCGCGACGCCGACGCCGCTGTGCGCCTGGGGGCGGTGCTTCTGGCCGAGTCGATCGTGGTCAACCAAGGCATCAAGCGACTGGTACGCCGTCCCCGTCCCGTCGAAACCGATCCCCGACCCCACCACCTCCGCCAACCGAAGACGTCGAGCTTTCCCAGCGGGCACGCCAGCTCGGCCTTCACCGCGGCAGGAGTGCTGAGCGCCCACGACCCCGCCCTGAAAGGCCTGTACTACGCGGTGGCGGTGGTGGTGGCCACCAGCAGGGTTCACGTCAAGATCCACCACGCCTCCGACGTGATCGCCGGCGCCGCTCTCGGTGCCGTGTTCGCCCGGGTAGCGGTCAAACGATGGCCGCTCCCCCGACGCTGATCGCGTTCCCCGGGACCTTGCCCCCCACAGGCCCGAGCGTCCCGTAGCCGCGCTCATCGGGCCGATCGCCGGGGCGGGCAACCTCTAGGGTGCTGTTCGTGGCCGAGCCTCCAGATTCCGCCGACTCACAGATGAGCGACCTGGAGGCGTTGATGTGGACGCTGGAGCCAGATCCCTACCTGTCGTCCAGCTTCGCCAACATCAGCTTCTTCGACCGCACCCCCGACCACGACCGTCTCCGACGCCGGCTGTGGCGCGCCAGCCGGGTCGTTCCTCGGCTGCGCCGCCGCGTCGTCCCGGGCTTCGGCCTCCAGAACCCAACATGGCAGGACGATCCGGACTTCGACCTCGACCGTCACCTCCGATGGGTGACCCTGCCTCCCGGCGCAACCCAGGCCGACGCCCTCGCCCTGGCCGCCGATCTGGCGTTGGCTCCGCTCGACCCCGAACGTCCCCTGTGGGAGTTCACCGTCATCGAAGGCCTCCCCGGCGCTCGGGCCGCCATGGTCCAGAAGATGCACCACACCATCACCGACGGCAAGGGCGGGCTGCGCATGTCGGTGGAGTTCATCGATCTCGAACGCGACGCCCCCGAGCCACCCCCGCTCGACGACGGCCCCCCGCCCCAACACCAGGCCGGAGGACCCCCGGCCATCGCCGCCTCCCTGCTCCGCAACGCCGAACAGGCGGTGCGTCAGTTCCAGAGTCGCGCCGGGTCCATGGCCGGGTCGCTCACCTCGAGCGTCCGCAGCCCGGCGCAGTTGGCGAACACCATGGCCGGTCTCCCCGCCGACACCGCCGCCACCCTCCGATCGCTGATCCGCCAGTACGCGGTCACCGGGTCGTTCCGGTCACCGTTGTGGACCGAACGCTCCCTGGAGCGCTCCCTCGTAGTGTTCGACGTGCCCCTAGACCGGGTCCAGGCAACCGCCAAGGCACTGGGTGGCAGCGTCAACGACGTGTTCGTGACCGCGGCAACCGGGGGCGCCGGTCGCTATCACCGGGAACGAGGCCAAGAGATCAACGACCTGCGCATGAACATGCCGGTGAGCACCCGCACCGGAAAGACCATGGCCGGCAACGCCTTCT
>JAGQSO010000159.1 GCA_020439505.1 Acidimicrobiales bacterium | reverse complement strand
GGAGACCTCAGGGCAACCAGCACGCGCCAACGCCACACTCATCGCATGTCGCCGTTCCGACGTGTACGTGATGTTCCCACCCGAGGTGACACACGTGGTGCACGGCAGACCTGCCCAGAACGCCGGCTCTCGGACGGTAGGTCGCGCTGGTGTCCCTGGCAGATGAGACGTCTCCTGGATCTCCCAACACGATGAGGAGATGCAGCCATGACCACCATCAGTTCCACGACGGGCTCGGCCGGGCAGACGCCGTTCAACGATGCCGGGTTCGACGAGGCGCAGCTTGCTGCAGCGTCATTCCTGGCGCGCTACAGCGGCCGCACCCTGGAGGCATACCGCCAGGACCTGCGCGGCTTCTTCCAGTGGGCCGCAGACCACGACGTCCCCGTGCTCGCAGCGACGCGTCCGCACATCGAGCTGTGGCGAGGCTCGATGGAGGAGCGGGAGCTCGCCGCATCGACGATCGACCGGCGGCTCTCGACGGTGTGCGGCTTCTACCGGTTCGCTCACATCGACGGCCGGATCGGCTCGAACCCCGCCGAGTACGTCCGCCGCCCGCAGGTCCACCCCTCCGACGCCCGAGGTTTGGACCGGTCGGAACTCGGCATGTTCCTGGCCGCCGCCGACCACTACGACTTCGCCCACCAGACGCTCGCCGTGCTGCTTGGCCTGAACGGACTCCGAGTGAGTGAAGCGTGCGGAACCAACGTCGAGGACCTCGCCGTCGAGCGTGGCCATCGGATTCTGCGGATCACCGGCAAGGGCAACAAGCCGGCCACCATCCCCCTCGTTCCCAGAACGGCACGCACCATCGATCTGGTCGTCGGCGAGCGCCACGAAGGCCCGATCCTGCGTCGCCGAGACGGGCAGCGCCTCGACCGGCGCACCGCGCACCGGTGGGTGGCTTCGATCGGCAAGCGAGCCGGCCTCGGCCACGTGCACCCGCACATGTTGCGGGCCGCGTTCATCATGGCCGCCCTCGACGCTGGGGTTCCGCTGCGGGACGTGCAGACCGCCGCCCGGCACTCCGATCCGAGGACCACAACGATCTACGACCGGCGACGGCAGAACTTCGATCGCCATGCCGCGTACGTCGTCGTGGCCTTCGTCGCGGGAGGCTGACCGAAGCTCGAGGGCGTACGCTGGTGGTCGTGAGTGACGCCGTCCGACCCTCGGGGGAGGCCCCGCATGGGACCTCGCTGCTGCCAGCTGATCTGACCGACGATCAGCTCGACGCGGCGCCGGTGCTCGACTCGATCGATGCTCTGTTGATCGAGGATCTGTCCGAGGATGAGGACGACGCGTTCGCCGCAGCGCTCGAGTCGTGAGGATCCTCGTCGACACTGGCGTCTTCAGCGCGTCCATCAGCCGACGCCGACGTGCTCGCTTCGAACCGCAGGTCGGGCTGATGGCCGGACACCAGCTCATCCTCGCCGCTGTCACCGTCGCTGAACTCCGGTACGGCGGCCTCGTCGCGGGTTGGGGGGACCAGCGCCGCCAGCGCCTCGAAGAGTCGATCGCAGCAACGACGGTCGTCCCAGTGAGTGACGCCCTGCTGACCACCGCCGCGGAGCTTCGTCACGCGTGCCGCCAGGTCGGACACGCGCTCCACGAACCGGTCCACGCCAACGACCTATGGATCGCAGCTTCCGCAGTTCACATCGGTGCTCCGCTCGTCACCGCCGACGCGGTGTTCGACGGCGTCCCGGGACTCACCCTCTACCGGTAACGCCCACCTGCGGAGCGATCTGGGACGACATTCGGGGACGCACTCGCGTCCTGCGGCCGTTCGGCACTTTGGTGACGCGACCCGATCGTTCGATGGACGAGCACGAGCGTCCCCTACTTGGCAGACTGCCGCGGTGCAGCAAGTTCGTCGAGGCCGTCTGCAGTTCCTCGCCCTCCTTGTGACCCTCGTCGCCGTGACGTTTAGCTGCTCCTCTGACGATGACGACTCACGCTCGCTCGACCAGCCATCGAGCACGTCGAGCTCCCAGCCGGTCGGTGACGCTCGGACGGCGCCTTCAAGCGTCCGTGTCGGCGACCGGTTCGTTATCACGCCCGACGGCATCGTCCAGCCGATCTGCCTCAACGCCGCTGTGGTTCTACAGGCGAGCACCTCAGGTCAGCGCGTCGGCATCCTGATGCCCGATGGCGCGTGGCAGAGCTACGACACGGGACCAGATCCAACGGTGCCGGCATGTGCCCCGGCACCCTCCGCCCAGGCGCAGTCTTACGAAGTGCCACCTGAGATGGGCGGCGGCGTCTACGTCGTCTGCCTTACGTTTGAGCCGGACGAGGCTGGCTGCGGTCCTCTAACCGTCGCAGGCTGAGCGGAGAGTGCTTCTCGTTCGAGAGTCCCTTATCTGCCGGACCGCCCGGTCATGGAGGGTGTCCCCCAACGCCGGATCTGGGAGTCAAGCTCGTGGCCAGCCGGCGGAGCAGACTCGGCGGGATGAGCGACGGCCACTACGTCCGATTCGTCGTGGACAAGCCCCATCCCACCCTGGATGCGGAGCTCGGGATGTTCACGGCGCTCGAGGAGATCGACTTCGACACGCAGAAGGGTTCGGTCCAGCGCGCCCACGAGGAGGCCTGGTACTGGTTCAGCCCGGACGGCGGCGGCGGGCTCTACCGACCTCGGCTCACCGGGAAGCTACGAAGCCAGGCAGTCCGCAAGTCGCTGTTCTGGTTCAAGGCAGACGCCCGATTTGCCTGGAAGGAGAAGGGGTCCGTCGTGCGGCGCGCCCGGCAACTCGCGCAGGTGATGGGTGAGGCCGGCGTCGAAGTTCGCGAGCTCCACACCGATGACCCGGGCGACATCGTCTGGGAAGACCTGCGACAGGCTCTCGCGCGCCCGTCGGGAACGATCCCCCGAGCATTCTGAGCCCTGACTGCTGACCGCCTGCCGCGCCATCGCACCTGGCCCAGCGGGTTTGACAGAGGTCCAGCCCACTCACCGGCACCGCCCCACCCCCGCCTACCCCGGCCGTAGCGAACCCTGGTCGGCGGGGTGGGTCCATGGGGTGCCGGTCGCCATCAAGGTGGCCACCATCGGAAGGAGGCCCGCTTGCACTTCACATTCCCACCGCCCCGGAAGCGGCCGGGCTCACGTCGGGCGGCGATCGAGACACGAGCCGACGTGGGCAATGGGCACCGGCGTCGCCCGGGTCCGCTTTCCCAGGACATCGCCTACCCTGAACGCACCCCACGTCACCCACCCTGGTGGGAACCCGACAGTGGCGGCTCGGCTGCGAGGCCCCGAATCGGAGAACCGGGTCGGCGTGACCCGGGAGGAACGGGGGTGACCATGCGTCGGTCTCCACGTCAGCGCTCAGGTGGGCCCCGACCCCACCGGCACGAGCATCACCGGAGCCTGGAGGCGTCGAGGTGAGCGCCCCGAGCGAGCTCCCTGGGGTCCCGCCGGCCGCCAGGGGTTCGGTCCCGGCCCGGCGTTCGGCGCCGCGAGCGCTCGTCGGCCTGGTCCGCATGAACCCGGCCGGTCATGCCGACGAACTGCCCGTCACTGGCTCCTCGACGGCCGCGGGGGCACTCGGAGACGCGTCGGTCACTCCCCCGGCGTTGCTGCTGACCATCGAGGAGGCTGCTGAGCGGCTCCAGGTCGGTCGGTGCACCATGCAGGCGCTGCTGCTGTCGGGTGAGGTGCAGTCGTTCAAGATCGGGCGCCTCCGCCGGGTTCCGCCTGCCGCGCTCGACGCGTACATCCGCCGGCGTATGGCGCCGTGAAGCCGGCTTCCGCTGCCCAGCGCCCCGCAGGGGACCCAGACGGCCGCAGGGCCTGATGGGGCCGAGAGGATCGGGCACTCCTCGTCGGCGGCCACGAGGAGACGGCAGCGTCTACTGGGACGCGCGCCAGGAGCGCTGGCGCGGGTACGTGCAGGTGCCCACCCGTGACGGCGCCCGCGTCCGCCGGTACTTCTCGGGGGCGACCAAGGTCGAGGTGGCCCGAAAAGTGCGCGCCGCCCTCCAACAGACCGAGCGGGGACTGCCGATCCCCGATTCGCGGATGACCGTTGCCGGGGCCATCGACCGGTTCCTCACCCGCGGACTCAGCCCCCAGCTGTCCCCCAAGACCGTCGAGGCCCACAGTGGGGTCCTCAAGTTCGTCGCCGCCCGCATCGGCGGCATCCCCCTCACTGCGCTGGTGCCGTCCGACATCGGCACGTTGTGCGCCGACATGCTCGCCGAGGGGTACTCGACCAGCTACGCCTCCCGGGTCCGCTCGGTGATGGGTCAGGTGCTGTCCTTCGCCGAGGCTGAAGGGCTGGTGGCACGCAACGTCGCCCGCCTGGCCCCGGCGATCACCTACGCGCCCGCCGAGCGCGATCACATCAGCATCGACGAGGTGAAGCGCTTCGTGGCCGCCGCTGCTGAGCACCGGCTGTCGGCGGCGATCGTGGTGATGATCAGCCTGGGCCTACGCCCCGGCGAGGCGACCGGGCTGTGCTGGGCGAACGTCGACCTCGACGACGGGGTCCTCCACGTCCGCCAGTCCCTCAAGCACCATCCCGACCCCGAGACCGGCCGGCCGGTCCTCGTGATCGGTCCGCTCAAGACCAAGCGGTCGGTCCGTTCGCTTCGCATCCCCGCCTTCGCGCTGGCCGAGCTGCGCCGTCACCGGATCGCCCAGGCGGCCGAGCGCCAGGCCGAGCCGGCGTGGGCCAACCCTGACGACCTGGTGTTCACCACGACGGTGGGCACCCCCATCGATCCGGCGAACCTGCGCCGGACGGTGCGCCAGGTCGCCAAGGCCGCGGGGATCGACAAGAGCGTGAACCCCTACGACTTCCGCCGCGCCATGGTCTCGCTGCTGTCGGCCGCCGACGTGTCGGGCGAACGCATCGCCGATGTCGCCGGCAACGACGCCAAGACCGCCCTCAGCGTCTACCGCCATCGGATGGACCCCGTCGTCGAGGACGCCGTGGGCCCGATGGACGAGCTCTTCGGCTCGGACTGACGACCGCCGGGCCCGGTCCTCGGGTCCGCCGTCGAGCGCTGCCTGACGCTGCTCCGGGCTGTGGGAAACCGCCCTCGGCTGGTGACCTCGGCGGCGTCGTAGGCTGCAAGTTTGGCTGCAAAAGGTCAGCCTCGGCCCGAAAACGCAGTTGACCTGCGGAGGTTTCCGCAGGTCAACCGGGGTGGGCGATGAGGGAGTCGAACCCCCGACCCCCTGCGCGTCATGCAGGTGCTCTAACCAACTGAGCTAATCGCCCGGGGAAACGACAAGGTAGCAGCCCCGCCACCTCGGCCTGAACCTGGCTACCCAACGATTTGTCCTCCGGTGTCGGGCGCCGTTCATGGGCCGAATCTCATGGGTAGCCTCCAGCCTTGGGGGCCGACACCGAGGGGTGACTGACGCTGGTCCGGATGTCCTCTGGAGTCACACCACGAACGGAGACCTGAATGACCGATTCCTCGACCCCGCCCGTCGGGGCGCTGTATGGGCCCGGCGCCCGTGACCTCCAGGAGCGGTTCGACTCCCGGCGCATCGCCGACCGGTTGGCCGACATAACCGTGCACGACTTCCTCGATGCCGGTGACATCGCACTAGTCAACGACCAGAACACCGTTTGGGTAGCCACCACCGACTCCGACGGATGGCCTGACGTTTCCTACAAGGGTGGTGAGCGGGGGTTCGTACGGGTGGTCAGCCCCCACGAGCTTCGGATCCCGTTCTACAACGGCAACGGGATGTGGCGAACCCTCGGCAACATCGAGGACGACGGCCGGCTGGCACTGCTGTTCGTGGACCACGAGCGCCCCTGGCGGATGCGGGTACACGGTCACGGCACCGTGCTCACCGATGCTGTTTCCACGGGTGAGTTCGTCGGGGCCGAGGCCGTGCTGTCGGTGCGGGTGGCCAGGGTCTTCCCCAACTGCGGTCGCTACATCCACCAGGGCGAGACGATCTCCCCCTACGTCCCCCGAGCAGGTGAGACCGCTCCGATCCCGGAGTGGAAGCGGATCCAGGTGTTCAGCGACGTGCTCCCAGCCAACGACCCCGCCCGGACCGACCCGGACTGAGCAGCCCAGGCAACCAGGCAACCAGGCAACCAGGCAGGTCAGTTCACAAGATGGCGGTCTGGCCGAGGAGGACCCTCAGCTCGCCGATCAGGCCACCGTTTGTGTCCACGCAGAACTGGTCGGGCAGGCGCAGGACCTTGTCCTCTCCCAGGTGGATGAACACCATCGACTCTCCCGGGAAACGGGTCAGGATCGCCTTGAGCTCGTCGACGGTGTCCTGGCTCAGGCGAGCGGGTGACACCTTGACCCGCAGCGGGGGTGCCCCGTCGATTACGCCGTCGAACACCTCCACATCCATGGCGATGAACTTGGGTTGATCGTCTCGTCGGTCGACCCGGCCCTTGATCAACAGCACGGCGTCATCGGCGAGCATGTGGCCGATGTCGGCCATGGTCTTGGGGAACACCATGACCTCGATCGAGGTCTGGAGGTCTTCCAGCACGAAGACCGCCATCAGGTCGCCCTTCTTGGTCCACTTGCGTTGCAGCCCGGTGACCACTCCCCCGATGAGGCGCATGGCGCCGTCGTCGACCTCGGCCAGATCTGAGATGGTGCCGTCGGTGCGACGGCTCAGCGCGGCCTCGGCCCCCATCAACGGGTGGTCGCTCACGTAGAGGCCGAGCATCTCCTTTTCGAAGGCGAGCTGTTCCTTCTTGTCGAAGGCCAGCGACGGAATCGCCACCTTCTCGTCGAATCCGCCACCGGTCTCCTCGGCCTCGCCGAACAGGCTGAAGATGCCGACGTCTCGCTCCTTGCGGCGGGCAATGGTGGCATCGACGATCTGTTCGTAGACCGCCAGCAGGCCCCGGCGGGGATGACCGAGCGAGTCGAAGCCGCCGGCTTTGATCAGTGACTCCAGTGTCTTCTTGTTGAGCACCGACAGGTCGACGCGCTCACAGAAGTCGTAGAAGTCGGCGAAGGGACCGTTGGCGCTCCGCTCTTCGATGATCTTTTCGACCAGCGCCTCGCCCACGTTTCGCACCGCTGACAGGCCGAAGGGGATCACCTCGGTGCCGTCGTCGAGCCGGGCCGGCTCGAAGTCCGAGGCGGAGCGGTTGACGTCGGGGACCAGGACCTGGATGCCCATGGTGCGGCACTCGTTCAGGTAGACGGCGGCCTTCTCCAGGCTGGTCTTGACGCTGGTCAGAAGGGCAGAGAGGTACTCGACCGGGAAGTGGGCCTTGAGGTAGGCGGTCTGGTAGCTGACCAGGCCGTAACCGAAGCTGTGGCTCTTGTTGAAGGCGTAGTTGGCAAAGCCTTCGATGGTGTCGAACAGGGTGGTACCGAGCGCTGAGCCGTACCCGGTGGTTTCGCACCCCTCCACGAACTTGGCCCGTTCCTTGGCCATCAGC
The DNA here is from genome assembly GCA_020439505.1 of Acidimicrobiales bacterium. Classification (GTDB taxonomy): domain Bacteria; phylum Actinomycetota; class Acidimicrobiia; order Acidimicrobiales; family Iamiaceae; genus Aquihabitans. The sequence goes on along the minus strand of JAGQSO010000159.1, from coordinate 177 downwards.
TCGGGCTTCTTCTTACCGCAGGCCTTGCGGAGGTTGTCGGCCTCGGCCAAGGAGTAGCCGGCGAAGCGCTGGCTCACCCGCATCACCGACTCCTGGTAGATCATCAGGCCGTAGGTGTCGGCCAGCAGCTCCTCGGCGTCGGGGTGGAAGTACTCGACCGGCTTCCGTTCGTTCTTG
>JAGQSO010000158.1 GCA_020439505.1 Acidimicrobiales bacterium | reverse complement strand
TACCTCGACTCCAAGCTCAACGGCCACTATCCCCTCAACGCCCACCTCGGTCTCCTGCTCGACGACATCATCGAGGACTCCCGCTGGGACCTCACCTACCTGGGCATGCAGATCATGGTGGAGGGCCTGGCCCTGGCCGCCTTCGGGTTCATGCACATGACCACACCCGAGCCGCTGCTCAAGCAACTCCTTCGCTACGTGATGAGCGACGAGGCCCGCCACGTGGCCTTCGGTGTGCTCACGCTCAAGGAGTACTACCAGGAGCTGACGCTGCCCGAGATCCGCGAGCGCCAGGAGTTCGCCTTCGAGGCCGCCGTGCGCATGCGCGATCGCCTGCTGATGCAGGAGGTGCTCCACCGGCTCGACGTCGACGTCAAGGGTGCGGTGAAGTTCGCCATGAACGACCCGGGCCGGCAGGTGTTCCAGCAGATGCTGTTCTCCAAGATCGTTCCCAACTGCAAGAAGCTGGGCCTGCTCGACGCCGGGGACGGCTGGCTGCGCCAGAAGTTCGGTGAGCTGGGTGTGATCCAGTTCGAGGACTGGGCCGATACCAGCGACGAGTACGAGTCCTTCGCCCTCGGCCAGTCCGAGTTGAGCTCCGCAGTGATGTGATCGGGTCCGCGATGTGACCGGGTCCGCCGGGAGGTAGAGCCTTCCGGCGGACCAGACCGCGGGTCCGCGGGGGATCAGCCCCCTGTCGGCGGGGTGGTCTCGGCCTCAGAGGTGGTCGTGGTCTCCTCGGCCGCCGTTGTCGTCGTCGCTTCGGTCGTGGTGGTGGCCTCGGTGGTGGTGGTGGCCTCGGTGGTGGTCGTCGCTTCGGTGGTGGTCGTCGTGGCCTCCGTCGTGGTGGTGGCCTCGGTCGTGGTGGTGGCCTCGGTGGTGGTCGATTCCACCGGCACCGTGGTCGACGGGGTGTCATCGCCGGATCCCGACACGATCAACAACGCCACCGCCACCGCAGCGATCAGCACCAAGAGCACCACGATGGCCACCAGCGGTCCGTTGGAGGAGCGCCGCGGCTCGGGCCGGTAGCCGTTGTCCGGTACGGAAGCGGCGGCGGCCGCGGCGGCGACCGCCGCCGGGTCGGGGGCCGGGACGTAGTAGCCCGCGGGCGGTGTCGGTGTCGGGTCGACGGCACCACCGGCCGATGGCGCGCTCCACGCCCGGGTCTGGTCGGCGGCCTGGTCGGGTGCCCAGGCGCCGGTGTCGTCGGGCTTCCAGGCTCGGGTGGGGTCGTTGTTGTCGCTCACTGAGGTCCTCCGTGGGCCGTCGATCGTGTCAGCGAGTGGTGGCCATGCCGCCGTCCACCGGGATGATGGTGCCGGTCACATAGGAGCCCGCCCGAGAGGCCAGGAAGATCGCCGCCCCGGCCATGTCGTCGTCACGCCCGATCCGCTTGAGGGCGGTTCCTGCCGCGATGGCGTCGCCGGCGGCGGCCAGGGTGGCTCGCATCATCTTGGACGGGAAGGGGCCGGGGGCGATGGCGTTGACGGTGACCTCGGGGGCCAGGTGCTTGGCGAGGTGCCGGGTGAGCTGGTGGACCGCGGCCTTGGACGACGAGTACGAGTAGGTCTCGAGGATCGGGACGTGAATGCCGTCGATCGAGCCGACGTTGATCACCCGGGCCGGGTCCTCGGGGGTCGACGCCGCCCGGAGCTGGGGGAGCAGGAACTTGGTGGTGTGGAACACGCCCTGGACGTTGAGGTTGAGGACCCGGTCCCACGACGCCGTGTCGTGCTGATCCAGCGGAGCACCCCAGGTGGCACCGGCGTTGTTGACCAGCACGTGAACCTCGGGATGCCGCTCCGCCGCTGCCGCCGCGAAGGTGCGACAGCCTTCCTCGCTGGACAGGTCGGCGGCGATTGCGCTTATCGCCCCGTGTTGGGACAGCTCCTCCACCGTCGCACGGCACGCGTCCTCCTTGCGTGATGCCACCAGCACCGTGGCCCCGGCAACCACGAACCCGGCGGCGATCATCCGTCCGATTCCGCTGGTTCCACCGGTCACGACGACGGTCTTGCCCGCCACCGAGAACAACTCGGAAGGAGGGGTGGGAGTCAGGTCGGGGGATTGGCCTTCGGTCATGGGATCCGACGGTAATGGAAGCCAGGGCTCTTAGGATGCGAGCCCAGAGGCGAGCCCATGGGCGAGCCGACCCATAGGTACGGCATGGTCAAACCGAGGCGAAGCCTCGGTCTGATTACCCTCGCAGCGACGACGGCTGGACCTATCCGGTGGGTCCCCTGGTTCAGGCCCGCTGGCAGGTGGGGCAGTGGGTGGTCCCGCGGCCGTCGACCACCGACCGACGCAGCGTGGCCGAGCAGCGGGGACAGGGCTGGCCCGCCCGGCCGTAACAGTCGAGGTGGTGCTGGTTGGTTCCGGTCGACCCGTCGACGGCGCGGTAGTCGCGCAACGTGGTTCCGCCGTGCTCGATGCCCTCGCTCAGGACCTCCCGGATGGCGGTGAGCAGACGTTGTGCCGCGGGCCTCGACACCGTTCGGGCTCCGGGGTGGAGCCGCGCCCGCCATAAGGCCTCATCGGCGTAGATGTTGCCGACCCCGGCAACCACGCGCTGGGCCAACAGCTGGGTCTTGACCCGCTGGGTGCTGGACCGCAATGCCTTCCACAGGACCTCGGGCGTGAGGTCGGGGTCGAACGGTTCGGGGCCCAGCGAAGCAAGGGTGGGGAGCGGGGAAAGGTCGTCACCGAGCACGGCGACACGACCGAACCGCCGAACGTCTCGCAACGCCAGCCGGCCGCCATCGTCGAGGTTCCACCAGGCGCGGTCATAGGGATCCGCGGCCCCCGCCGGGTTGTCCACCCGGACCTGACCGGTCATACCGAGGTGGATCACCAAGCGTCTCCCGTCGTCCAACGGGAGCATCAGGTACTTGCCTCTCCGGTCCACCGAGATCACCGTTCGGCCGATGGCGTCAGCTGCCGAACTGAAACGCTCCGATGGATGACTACCGGCACTTAGGAGGCCGCGTCCGATCACCAGCGGAGCCAGACCTCGCCGAACGGTCTCGACCTCGGGTAGTTCGGGCACCCTCGAACGGTACCGGGCGGTCGGTGGCGTGGATCTCACCATCTTGGGTTTGGTGCCGATGAGAGAGGGGTGAGGAGCAATTCGGTTGCTGTCGTGATGGTGGTGCTCGCCGCGCCGCGCGGTGTCTTCCGCCGCCGTCAGCGGGACGAGTGGCTGGGCGAGCTGGCCGACATCCGCACCGACGCGCTCGGCGAACACGCCGCAGCCCTCGACGACCATCCGGCGGCCGACGGATCACAACCTCCCCCCGAGGTCCTGCCGCCCGATCCTGACCCCGCTGACGACATGGCTTCGGACCCGGCCCCCGAGGCCCTGGTGTCGGGGGACACGGGTTCTACGGATTCGGCCCCTACCGATGCGGCCTCTGTGGACTCGGCCTCTGTGGACTCGGTCTCAGCGGAAGGTCAGGTGACGGAGGACGACCCTGTCCTCAGTTCGTCCCCGGGCAATGAGCCTGCCGATCCCGCGCCCCAAAGAGAAGGACACGGTGAGAGCGACCTCGCAGAGTTGGGTGGCGGTACGGCGGCCGACGATCCACCGTCGGGGTGGCCTGAACCCGATGCATCTCCGGTTCCGATCGACGTCGACGTCGACGTCGACGTTGACGGCTCGGCCATGGTTGGCACCGATACCGCTGATGATGCCGATCCCGATCCCGATGATCTCGCCGCCCGCGGGTCGAGCGAAGGCGAAACGGTCGCCGGAGCCGCGCCCTCAGTCCGCCCGCCTGAGCCCCATCGCGAGCACCCGGGAGAGCTCTGGCATCCGGCGATCACCCTGGCTGCGGGGCCGGTGGCAACGCCCGCACCCGAGGAGCTGGTCGACCCGGTCGAACTGGCAGGTGCCGACGACGGAGGGACCTACGAAATCCCGACCTCGGTCCCGGCAGAGTCTGTCGACGGAGCATCGGTCCGCACGTTGGGGGATCTGTTCGACCGTGAAAGTGGCGGCAGGGCGATCGACCTGTCGGGCGGGGAGGAAGCCGAGCACCTCGACCTCGGGAACACCAGGGCGTATCCGGTCCCCCCGGCCGATGTACTCCACGCCTGGGAGCTGATGCCGACCGACGCCGGAGGGGTCTCGACCGACTCACCGCCGGAGGCGGAAGACGTCGAGGCGCCCGAGACGGATGGAACGGACGAGGTCGCCGAGGCGCCCCGCCGGATCCCGCCGTCGGACACGATCTTCGACGGGCCGCCCCGCTTCCAGGAGGCTGCGGCGGACGTGGGTGCCGCAGCGAGCACGGCTGAGGCCCATGGAGGAGACCGAAGGGACGATTCGGCCGGGAGCCCATCGGTGGTGGCCGCGGGACAGTCGTCCGCTCGCCGTCCCGACGGAGCGATCTGGGTACCCGAGGCAGGTTCGACCTCAGCTCAGGGCCAGGGCGGTGCCGCTTCAGGAGAAGCCACCGGGGACGCTGGACGTTCGCTGAGGGCTCGTCGTTCGTTGTTCGGTCCGATCGAGGACCCCGAGGCTCCCGGGGCACTCGCGGCTCAACCGGTGCCAGCCGACTCCGGGTCCTCGGAGGACGCGGTAAAGCCTGTCATCGCCGGTCTGGACCGCCTCGACGTCAACGATGACGGCACCGTGGCGCTGGAATCGGGAATCGTGCGCCTCGCTCCTGAGGCCACCCGGGAGGTGTCGATTCTCAACGGGTCGGTCGGGCTCACACTGGAGCGCGGGTGGTGCTGGATCGCGTCGTCACCCTCGGCGAATCCGGTCGTCGTGACGCTCCGACGGGGAACTCTCCTGATCCCGCCGGGAACGAGTTGCCTGTCGGTGGTGGAAAGCGACGGGTCGGTGTTCGTCAGCGTCGTCCGCGGGAGTGCCTGCCTGGACCGGCCCGGGACATCGGTGGACCTCCCGGTGGGGACCATCGCCCAGCTCCGAAGCGACGGGACGGTTCATACCGACAGGGCGACGCCCGAGGAGATGGCGGCCGATCAGATCCTGACGGACAACCTTCGCCTCGATGAGCAACTCGAGTCGAACGGGGCATCCGACGGAAGGGGCCGTCGGTCTGAGGCGTCCGAGAATCAATCGCCAAGTTCGTAGCCGAGACCGTGCACCGTGCGGATCGCGTCGTCTCCGAGTTTGCGCCGCAGCGCTCGGACATGGGAGTCCACGGTTCTAGCGCCTGAATCGTCGGGATACCCCCACACGTCGTTCAGGAGTTGAGCGCGGGTGCGGGTCCGGCCGGCGTGGATGGCCAGATCGAGCATCAAGGCCAGTTCGGTCGGGGTCAGGTGAACCTTGACACCCTCGGAACGTACCTCACCTCGGGCGACGTCCACCTCTACCCCACAGCCGAGGGTGACCGGACCCGGTGCTGGTCCGGTACCGGTCGGATCCGCCGGGGACGGTGGCGTCATCACCCCACAGTACAAGGCCTAGGGTCCGATTAGGCCCGGCCCGAGCGTCGCGAGGGGGCAGGACGGGTCCGTCCGCTGAAACGGTTTCTGACGGGTCGTCAGGGGGTGGGAGGGCATTGGGGGGGTGCTCTAGCGTCCGAAACATGTCCGAATACACCCCGCCCCTCAACGACATCGCTTTCCTGCTCGACCACGTCACACCGATGGCAGGACTGACCGCCCTCGATGCCTACAAAGGCATCGACCGTGACTCGGTGGACGGGGTGCTCGAGGAGTTCGGACGCCTGATGTCGGAGGTCTGGGCCCCGACCAACGCAGTCGGAGACCACGAGGGGAGCCACGTCGAAGGCGACGGCGTCCGTACCGCCACCGGTCATGGGGAGGCCTACCGGGCCTACCAGGAGGCCGGGTGGGGGGCCGTGCCATTCGAGGAGGCCTACGGCGGCGGAGGGTTCCCCTGGATGGTGGGCATCGTGATGCAAGAGATGCTCAACAGCGCCAACATGGCGCTGGCCATGGCGCCGCTCCTAACCCAGGGCGCGATCGACGCCATCTTGCACCACGGCAGCGAGCAGCAGAAGGAGACCTACCTGCTCAAGATGGTGTCGGGTGAGTGGACCGGAACCATGAACCTGACCGAGCCCGACGCCGGTTCGGACGTCGGTGCGTTGCGGACCAAAGCGGTTCCCGCCGGAGACGGCAGCTATCTGATCAGCGGCCAGAAGATCTTCATCACCTTCGGTGACCACTCCTTCACCGACAACATCGTCCACCTAGTGCTGGCCCGTACGCCCGACGCACCGGCGGGGACCAAGGGCATCTCGCTGTTCATCGTCCCCAAGTTCATGGTCGGCGACGATGGATCGCTGGGGGCGCGCAACGACGTCCACGTCGTCTCGGTCGAACACAAGATGGGCATCCGTGCCAGCCCGACCTGTGTGCTGGCCTACGGCGACAACTCCGACGGCGCCGTCGGCTACCTGATCGGCGAGGAGAACGCCGGGATGCGTTACATGTTCACGATGATGAACAACGCCCGGCTCGGGGTGGGCGTGGAGGGCCTCGGGTTGGCCGAGCGCAGCTTCCAGCAGGCACTGGCCTATGCCAAGGAGCGCAAGCAGGGTTACGCCCCCGGCGCGGCCCGGGGTGAGAAGTCGGCGATCATCGAGCACCCCGACGTGCGCCGTCAGCTCCTGACCATGAAGGCCTACACGGAGTCGATGCGTGCGCTCTGCTACAAGGTGGCCGAGCAGATCGACGTCGCCCGCCACGCCGCCGACGATGCCGAGCGGACGGCGGCCCAGGAGATGGTGGACCTCCTCATCCCGCTGACCAAGAGCTACTGCACCGACGTGGCCGAGACGGTCACCTCCATCGGCATCCAGGTCCACGGTGGCATGGGCTACATCGAGGAGACCGGCGCTGCCCAGCATTACCGTGACGCCAAGATCACCCAGATCTACGAAGGAACGAACGGCATCCAGGCCATGGACCTGGTCGGTCGGAAGCTGCCCATGCGTGCCGGCGGCGTGTACCAGGACCAGTTGGCCAGGATGAGGACCACCGCGGCCGAGCTGTCGTCGGGCGGGGAGCGCCTGGCCTCGGTGGCGTCCGAGCTGACGGCTGCTCTCGACGCCCTCGAGGACGCCACCAACTGGATCCTCGGGGAAGGGCTGGCGGATCCGGTCCAGGCCCTGTCGGCGGCGACGCCCTACCAGCGCCTCTTCGCCACCACGGTGGCGGGATGGTTGATGGCGATCCAGGCTGCGGCCGCGGTGAAGGTCATCGATGCCGGTGACGGGTCCTCGGCGGTGGCGGAGGCGAAGCTGGTCTCGGCCCGGTTCTTCGCCCGGCACCTGCTGCCTCAGGTCCACGGCCTCGTCGCTCCGGTGAAGGCCGGCAAGGAGGATCTGTACGCCCTCACGGCCGACCAGATCTGACTCGGCCAGCCAGTGCCGTGACCGGCAACCCTTGCCGGGGTTGGGACTCACCTGCGCTGAAACTTGCAGCACCAATGCCGCGCGGCGCTACGGCGACATCGCGCGCCTGCTTTCTGGTGAGATTGCGCCACGGAACGTGAACCTGAACGTTCCGTCAACGATCTGGTCGACCTGATAGGGGCCACACTGGTTCCGAGCCTCAGTTCGGCTTTCAATCTGCCGATTGGCATCGAGCGTGACCCGACCTCAAGTCTCCGAAGCGATGACCGCGACCATGTCCACGGGCCTGGCCCGGGCTCGGGCCGTGCGCGCTCTGGCGGACTGCGGACTGCCCTCCGATGGGCTGGTCAGGGCGGACAGCGTCACCAACGAGGTTTGGTTCACCGGCGATTACGTGGTCCGCGTCAACCGGGACGCCAGCAGCCGACTGCACCGCGAGTCGGTGCTCTCCCAGGTGTTGTCGCCCGAGGTGGGCTATCCGCCGATCGTGCAGCATGGCGGTGAGATCGGGAGCGACTGGCTGATCCTCGAACGCATCCCGGGCGTGCCGCTCAGCCGTGCCTGGCCGAACATGAACCAGCAGCAGCGGCGTCGGGCGGTCTCCCAATTGGCCGACCGCCTTCGGGTGATCCACTCCACGGTGTGTCCCCACCTCGACGGCCTCGGAAAGGTGCCCCACCTCCTCGATTCCGCGCCGACCGGTGCCCAGGCGGTTGTGCGGCTGCTGGAGGCGATCGACGAGGCGGCGCGGCTACCCAACGTCGACCCTGCCGTGATGGGTGAGGCGGCTGACATGGTCACCGAGCTCTGCTCGTCGCTGGATCCATTCGACACCAAGACCGTGATCCACGGTGACTTGACCTTCGAGAACGTCATGTGGAACGGCAAAGACGTGGCAGCCATGCTCGACTTCGAGTTCGCCCGTCCGGCCCCGGCGGACCTGGATCTCGATGTGTTGTTGCGGTTCGTGAGCCTGCCTCAGCTTCACGTGGCCCCTGACTACGAGGCGCAGACGAGGGCCGAGGACTACGCCGAAGTTGCCTGGTGGCTGGCCGAGGACTACCCCGAGTTGTTCGCCCATCCCCGCCAGTTCGACCGTTCCCGCGTGTACAGCATCGCCCTCGACGTCCGTGAGATGTTGGCCTTTCCGCCGATCGACAACGTCAGAAACATCCATCGCCACCACCCCTATCGGCGCCTAACCGCGGTTCTGCGGGGCAACAGCTACCTGGACCGCTTCAACGGGGCCGTCGTTCACGATTTCTGAGTGCCGGAACGAATGCCGTTCCGGCACTCCCTTGGTGAGACTTGGGAGTCACTGACGCTGTTCGCGGGCCGGTTCTCGTGGGCCGCCTTCGGCGGACGATTTCTGGTTCCGTCGAGCCCGGTCCTCACTTCGTTGCGGGGGCTCGACGGCGTTTGCCCGGTTGCTTGCAACCGCGCAAACGGTCCTGGACAGTGCGCCAGTGCCGTTCCGGCATCTTTGGTGAGGCTTGGGGTGTATCGGCGTTGTTGGCGGGCCGGTTCTCGTGGGCCGCCTTCGGCGGACGATTTCTGGTTCCGTCGAGCCCGGTCCTCACTTCGTTGCGGGGGCTCAACGGCGTTTGCCCAGTGGCTCGCAAGCTCGCAACAGCGCAAACGTTCCTGCGCTGAGGCATCAAGTGCCTGCTTGAGAATCTGATTATTGCGTTGGGGGTGTTTCCCTAGCGTGTGAGAGGTCCTGGCCGGGTGGCTCCTCTAGTGCCTGCCGGCTT
>JAGQSO010000157.1 GCA_020439505.1 Acidimicrobiales bacterium | reverse complement strand
GGAGTCCCTTTGACCCGAACCCGTCCCGTCCGCCGCCTCCTTCCGCTGGTGGTGGCGGTGGGTGTGATCGCCTCGACGGTGGGCTGCTCCGCCGATGACGGCGGGTCATCGGCCTCCTCGAGCACTGTGGGTCGATCCAAGGTCGACGACTCCGCCGTCCTGGCGGGGGTGGTCGACGAATTGGTGGTGCCCAACTACCGGACCCTGGAGGGGTCGCTCACCGCTTGGAGCTTCGAGCTGGGAGAGATGTGTAGGGAGCCCGGTGCCGAAAGGCTGGCCGAGGCGCGAAAGGGCTGGGCCGAAGCGGTCGAGCTCTACGAGAAGACGGTCTCCCACGACGTGGGCCCGGCCATGGACCTGCGGTTCATGAGCGACATCGCCTTCGCTCCCCGCGCCGCGTCGATAGACAAGCTGATCGCCGGCACCGACCCTGTCGACAAGGACGCCATGGCCGAGCGGGGAGCCAACGTGCGGGGGCTGTACTCGGCTGAGCACGCCTTGTTCGGCGAGGCATCCCAAGAGCTGACCGGCCCTGAGGGTGCCCGTCGATGCCAGTACCTGGCATCGATCGGGGACCTGGCCCTCGATGCCGCCACCGCGGTGACCGAGGCCTGGCGGAGCGGGGGAGGTCGCCAGGAGTTCCTGGCCGCCGACGGTTCGGACCCCGAAGACGCCCTGCCCCAGTTGTTGAACTCGGTCACCCACGCGGTCAAGGCGGTGGACGAGAAGGGCCTGCGCGACATGGCCGCAGCCGAGACCTACCAGGACCTGCCCGACACCAGGATCGACGGCCCCGGTGCCTTCGGGATCGGTCGCCGCAAAGCCCGCCTGGACGGGGCGGTGGCGGTGATCGGAGAGGGCGACGGCGGACTTGTCGCCATCGTGGCCAGCCGCTCGCCCGAGACCGCCCAGAGGCTGGAGACCGCGGCCGAGGCCGCCGCCGAGGCGGTGGACCGGTTGCCGGACGCGGTGGCCGACACCTTCGCCACCCCCGAAGCAGCAGCCGATCTGGACGCCGCGGCCAAGGCGGTGGCGGCCCTGAAGGTCGTCTTGGCCACCGAGGTGGCCGGACAGCTCGGTGTGACCATCACCCTGTCCGACAGCGACGGTGACTCGTGACCGGGGCGCCCGATCCCAGCGACGGGACCGGCGCCGCGGACCCGGCCGTTTCGTCCCGGTCAGGCGGCGACGACGTCACCTCGCCACCCCGATCCCCGTGGGGGGTGGTGGTGCCGTTGGCGGTGGCACTCGTCGCGCTGGTCGCCGCGGTCTACGTGGCCACGAGGGTCTCCTCCGACGGCGCGGCCCGCGACGCCGATGAGGCGGCGGGTTTGTCCGCCCCCGACCCCGGTGCCGCCGCCGTATACATCGAGTCATCCGCGCCCCGCTACGGCTCCCTGCCCCAGTTGGTCAAGGCTTCCGATCTGATCGTGGAGGCCGAGGTGATCGAGTCGGTGCAGGGCCGGTGGTTCGGGGAACCCTCCACCGGTGGGGGCGGGGGCAGGATCCTGTCTCGGATGGCGACCCTGGAGGTGAGCCGGGTTCTGGCCGGTCCCACGCCGCTGGAGAACCGGGTGCTCATCGAGGAGGAAGGTTGGACCGAGGACGGTGCCCCGGTTCGGGTCGACGGACTGGGCGCGGCCGAGGTGGGCGATCGCGGTATCTGGTTCCTGACCCCCGGCGGCGACTCGGAGGTCGGGGCGTACCTGGTGGTGAACTTCCAGGGCCGCTACCTGTTCCGGGGCGATACCCTGGAAGGGGCCAAGCCGACGGGTAGCTCAGGCGCCGAGGACTACGGGTTCGCGCTGGTGAAGGAGATCGAGGCGATGTCGCCCGAGGAGCTGGTCACTCAGATCGCGGCGTCGACGGTGTCATCGACGGCTGGCGCGCATCCGCTGGACGAGCCCGCCGGATAGGCCAGAGCGGTCCCCCTCACCGTCACCGCCACCGCGTCGCCGACCGTGGGCAGAAGGACCGAGGGCCACCGAGCCTTGATCGTCGACCCGGCCACGTCCAGGGCCACGGTCGCGTCCGCCCCCGTGAACACGACGTCGCTCACCACGGCAGGAACCGATGACTCCCCGTCGGTCGCCGGCTGGATCTGTTCTGGCCTCAGGAACACCGCCGGTTCGGCGTCGTCAGCGGGCCCGTCGCCGGACCGGTGGCCGCCGGTCCGGTGGTCGGTGGTCCGGTGGTCGGTGTCGAGGGGTAGCGCGCCGAGGACGGTCTCCACCCGGTGACCTTCGATCCGTTGTCCCCGGATCAGGACCGCATCCCCCAAGAAGGTGGCGGTCCAGGCGTCGACGGGGCGG
>JAGQSO010000156.1 GCA_020439505.1 Acidimicrobiales bacterium | reverse complement strand
GGCTCAAGGAGCAAGCCGCCATCGACCTCGCGAATGCGGATCGTCCCGGGAACAGCGCCGAGTGTGTCTCGCATGGACCGGGGCACAACAAGCCTGCCCTGCCGATCGATCGACAGCTCCTCCACACGTGCCACGCATGCCACGATATCACCATTGGCCAAGGGCGTGGCCTCCTGTTCGACGCTCTCTCCGATATGTGAATCACCTCTCGGGCAGGCAACCGGGGAGCGAGGGGTTGCCGGGGCGTAGCCGCCGTTCGTGGCGGAGCCCCATTGGCACGCGACACGGTGAGCCTTCAGCGAGGAGCTTCCCTGTCGTCGGGTCCGACAATGGACCGCTTCATCTGGATCCGCAACATGCCACGCCTTGACCACAAGTAGCCAATAGCCGGAATGGGTACTAAGACCCCGTTAAACACGATCCCAACCATCGCAACGATCACGATGGAAACCACTCGATGGAACTCTCGCCATGCAACAAAGAGTGCAGCCGCCAGAACCGCCCAAGAAATGAGGTTCAGGACCAACCTCCACCACGGAACGAGCTCGATCATGGCACTTAGACCTATATCCCGATAGATGCGCAGACGCCCGGGGATAGGTGCAATCTCAAGACGTCGACAAATTGCTCGTTCTCCCGCCACCGACGATCGAACCTGGACAAGGGCAGACCATGCCTTCGAACCAGTCGGTTCCGAAATCCATTGGACCATTCCGGAGCCAGCAACGCACTTCGCATACCCCGGTGAAGCACCGTCCGGCGACATCTGCCCCCAGTCACGTTCCCCCACGGGACAAAGTTTGGTCCGTAGTGCAAACCGAGGTCGTCCGCCACCACCGAGCGCTGCGACCACAAATGCCCAGCAACCCGCGCCACCCAGGTGGGCCCGGCAAAGAGCCAGAACCAGTAAAACAACCCAGCCACGCCGAGAACCATCAAGTCCCCACCCACCAGACCCAAACCAACCCAAGTCCCGATCCAGATCGAACCCCCAACCCGCAGGAATCGCCGCTGCACCACATTGTGAAGTTCAGCCTTCAACGGGAGGTTCCCTGTCGTCAGGTCCGGTAATGGACCTAGCGCAGGAGCGAAGGCCCTCAACTCCCGATTCAGCTATGACCTCTTCCGCTCGACGAATCCACAGATCCTTATGATATGCGCTCCCAAAGGCCGCTAATCGTGAGATCCGTCCGCCTGGGGACAGAAGATATAATGTCCAGTCTGCCGAAATAGCCCCTCCCCAGAGAAACAAGCCAACTATACTGGAGATGAGTGTTGGCTCGACTTCGTAGATCTGGTACGTACCGTTGGAAACAGGGTCTTGGACCGTTAACGCCAGCGCACCTCTCCTGGCCAGGCGACTTGCCCTCATGTGATTCCACCGAGCGATAATGACCTAAAGCAAACTGAGTGGGGCTGCCTCCTCAGGTCCGCCCAACTAATCGTGTGAGCTAGCGGGGTTGGGGTGGTGTCGAATGCTCTCAAGGAGAGGGTTGTGGCCATGGCTGCGTGCCACAGGGCGTGGGCCTGCACTCTGCTGTCCGGGCGACACAGCGGGCCGTCGGAACGGCCTAGGACGTGGCCCAAAGCTCCAGCTCCGGCCACCGCTGCCTCGGCTCGCCTTCGCCAACGCCCAACCCTCGAGGTGGGCGCCGACCCGGCCCGCAACGCTTCGGCGGTGGCCACTGCTACACCGGCCACCGCCTGGGTGGGCATCGACCAGCGGGGCAACCCGCCCAGGATCCCAGCCAGCGGTACCAACCCCAGGGTCACCGCCGGTACCGACCGGCCCGACACCCGCGCCGCGTCGGCCAACACCACCGACGTCAACAGCGAGATGAGGCTGGCATCGTGCAAGTAGCGGCCGGCGCTGGTGCCCGGGCCGTGGTAGGCGACGCTGCCGAGACCGGCGGCCACCGCCGCCCAACCCACCGTCGACTCGGCCCGCCACGACTCGAGCGGCCCGCCGAGCCAGCGGCCGGGAGCGACCCGGCCGCCACGTCCGGCAGCACCGCCAGCACCAGCAGCACCCTCACCACCGTCAGCACCCTCACCACCGTCAGCACCCCCGCCACCGCCACCACCGGCAGCGCCAGCAGCACCGCCACCAGCACTAGGACCAGCACCGCCAGCACCTCCACCGACACCACCGCCAGCACCAGCGTCCACTGAGGACACCGGCACGGGTTCAGAAGGGCAGGGTGTGCCGGCCCCGGACCACCGGAGGGATCGCCCCGAGCGCCTCGGCCGGTTCGAGAGCGAGGCCCGGGCCACCATCGCCAGTCCGGCGGCGACGAACGCCAGGCTGGACACGGTGTTGACCGGTTGGGCCACCAGGCCCGGACGGCAGCGCTCGCAGTCGGCCTGGGTTACGTGGGTCGAAGTCACCGCGGGCCTTCCAACAGTTCACGGGTGAGGGCCACCACCTCGCGGCGACGTTCACGGACCTCGTCCATCTGACCGCGTCGGTCGAGCAAGGTCCGCCACCGCACGATGCTGGCGACCAGCGCCCGCGCCCGCTCCACGATCACCAGCGCGATCACCCCGAATACCGGACCCGCCACCAGTACCACCACGTTGGCGAGCGCCCCGGCCCGGTCGGCGGGGTCAGGGCCCACCAACGCCTCAACCGGGGCGGTCACGCTGCGGACCAGGTCCGGCCCCCAACCCGACCCGGCATCTCGAAAGGCCAGGTACAACCACATGGCCGGGAAGGTCAGGGCCGCCACCAACACCCGGACGGTGCCCTTGGACACCGGGGCCCGGGGTACCAGACCGGCGGCCAGCACCAACAGCGCCGGGATCAGGTTGGCGAACAGGCCAGCCAGAGCCAGCGGTGACAGCACCACCACCACCGCGGCCAGCACCGCGATGCGCCGGGCCAACGCGGCCAGGGTGACTCCGTGAACGACGTCCTCGTCGTCGACGGCCACGAAGCCCAACAACATGCGGTAGCGGGCCACCAGGGCCACCAGTTCGGCCCGACGTGAGGCCGGGGCCTGGGCCAGGCGTCGAGCCCGACCCGACACCGCAGCCAGGGGCACCACCAGGTTCTCCCCGGCGTCGTCGCGCAACGAGACGGTGGCCGCCGCCGACAAGGCCAGAGACTCCTCGGTGGTGTCGAAGTGAGGTGTCAGCGACTCGATGTCGGCCTGGAGGCGAGCCGTCAACTCCTGGACCCTGGCGTGGTCGGGGGCGCCGTCGGCTCCCAACAGGGCGGCGTCGCTCTCCACCTCGATCGGCTTGCCGAAGCTGACCAGGGCCCGGCCTCGCACCGCCACCTTGTCCTCATAGGTGACACCGACCGGAACGATCCTCACGCCCTGCACCCCATCGCCCGCAGCTTGGAGGGCGATGCGGGCCACGCCAGTGCGCAGCGGCCGGATCGAGGGGTCATCGTGGGTGGTGCCCTCAGGGAACACCGCCACCATCGAGCCGCCCCGCAGGGCGCCGACCGCGTCGGCGAACATGGCCGTGTTGGACTCGGTGGAGCCGTCGGCTTGACGGTGCACCGGGATGACCCGGGCGAAGTTGAGCAGGGGCCGCGCCGCCGCCGTCTTCCACAGGGTGGCCTTGGCCAGGTAGCGGGGCAGGTGACCGAGCTCGGCCACCAACACCACCGGGTCCACGAACCCGTAAAGGTGGCTGGCGGCCAGGATCACCGGACCAGATGGCGGTTCGGGGCCCTCGGTCTCCACCGTGCGGAAGAAGGCCCAGCTCAACATGCGGGCAATGGCGGTGATGACCCGGTCCCGCAGGAGTGGCCGACGGAGGGTCTGTTGCGATTTCGCCACCGACAGGTCCTCCGTAGCGGGCTGGTCACGTTGGCGCAGCGAGTCCAGGCGGGCGCGGCCCCGGCCGGATCGTAACGCCGCGGTGGGGTGACCCCATGGAGGGCGGCGGGACTCCCACCGGCCGATCGGGGCTGGCACCGAACATCTGCGCTGCCTCGCTTCCGCGGGCCAGTTCCAGCCGGGTCGAACGAGGCGGACCGTTCCGGATCTGACACCTCGGCGGAGCGGAACATCCGGCCCGGCCGTTGATGCCTCTACGGTCAGGGGATGGCCAGTTCACGATCTCCCCTCACCCGGGTAATGGGGGCGATCGTGCCCCGGGCGGTTGATGCCCTCGACCCCGACGAGCTGCTCGACCGGCTCGACCTGGACGCCGTGCTCGGACGGATCGACCTCGACTCGGTGTTGGCCCGCATCGATCTGAACGAGCTGCTGGCCCGGCTCGACGTGGACGCCCTGATGAACCGGGTCGACGTGGACGCCCTGATCGGTCGGGTGGACGTCAACCGTCTCGTCACCCAGGTGGACGTGAACGGCCTGGTCCAACAGGTCGACATCGACGGGCTGATGAACCGGGTCGACGTGGACGCTCTGATCGGTCGCGTCGATGTCAACCATCTCGTCACCCAGGTGGACGTGAACGCTCTGGTCGCCCAGGTCGACGTGAACTCCATGATCGGCCAGGTGGATGTGAACAGCCTGGTCGCCCAGGTGGATGTCGACTCCATGATCGGTCAGGTCGACGTCCAAATGATGGTGGAACGGGTCGATCTGAACGACCTGATGGGACGAGTCGACGTGGCGGCACTGACGGCACGAGCCGGGATCGACCAGATCGTCGCCGACGCCACCTCGGGGATGGCATCACGGACGCTCGACCTGGCCCGCCGTCAGATCATCCGGATCGACCTGATCCTGATGACGGTGGTCGCCCGGGTGCTCGGCCGACGGTCCGGGGCTCGGGCCAACGAACCGGACCACGGCCGGACCGATGACGTGGTCAACCCGGCGTCAGCCGCCTCCCGGGCCCTCTGGCGACCGGGAGCGTTGACCGCCGGCCCGTTGGCCCGAACGGTGGCCTTCCTGATCGACTCGCTGGCGGTGTCGTCTTCGTTCAGTCTGGGAGTGGCGATGGGCGGGTTCCTCCTAGGGCTCTTCACCACCCGCACCATCGACCAGATCGACACCAGGGGAACCTGGTGGCTGGCGGCCTTCCTCGGCTGGTGGTTCGTCTACCTGTGGTTGTCGGTCGCCGCCGGTGGCCGCACCATCGGTAAGGGGGTGGTGGGTCTGCGGGTGAGCGGCGTCGACGGCGACGAACTGAGTCCGGGCCGCTCAGCGGTTCGGACTCTGGCCCTCCCCTTCAGCCTGGTGTTCGGGCTCGGGTTGATACCGGCGGTGCTGGGTCGCCGTCGCCAGGCTCTCCACGACCTGGCCGCGGGTTCCAGGGTGGGCGTCGACTGGGGTCCCAGGCCGGTCTCGTTGCCCCAGCCGTGGGCCCGTTGGACCGAGGTAGAACCCCAGCCCGCCTGAGTGCGGCGCAGTGATGGCCATCGTCGGAGTCGAGGAAGCCGATGATCACCCCGGCATCGAGGACGGTGAGTCCCATTCGTCTCGCAGCCCGGTGAGCTCGTCGGGCTCGTACACGCCGGTCAGGGCACCGACGAAGCCGGCGAGAACATCCACCTCACGTTCGAACACCACCCGCCCCGGCCCATCGGCACGAGCCACCAGACGGTCACCGGCCTCGATACCCGCGGCCCGAAGGGCCTCCACCGGGATGGTCACCTGGTGCTTGGAACTCACCCGGGAGGCTCCCCGGGTCCGCTTCTCTACTTCTTTGATGCAAGTAGAGGTAGCGGCATAGCAATCCGGCTGCGGGTCAGGTTTGGCGGAGGTGGACCGGGGCTGCGGGGGGTCCGGGGTGGGCCGGTAGGGTTTGTGACCTTGTGTGACAACGCTCCCCCACTTCGGCCGGTCTGCGCCCGGCACGAACACCGGACCCTGCCGCCGCGCCCGGCCGCCAGGTCCGGGGCTCGGCGTTGAGCGTCGACCGGGGGGCCGTCCGTCGGGCGTTCTCCACCTACAGGGGCGCGTCGGTCGGGACGAGGGCCTTCGTGGCGGCCCGCTACGTGGTGGCGCCCCTGGGCCCCATCGCCGAGGAGTTCCGGGGACGGTCGGGCCGGGTGCTGTCGTTGGGCAGCGGGCTGTGCATGTTGGAGCGCTACATCGCTGAGCTGGAGCCGGGGCTGCACTTCGACGGGCTCGACCTCGACCCCGCCAAGGTCGAACTGATCGCCCGCACCCGCCACCTCAGTCCCCGGGTCGGACTGTCGATGGGTGACGCCACCCGCCTCGGTCGGGCCGCCTCGCAAGGCACCGGTGCCACGTTCCGCCCGTCCGAGAACGGTGACACCGGGGGTGGACGTACCGACCCCGGTGATGAGGGCGGAGAAGACTCCGACAACCGATACGACGTGGTGCTGATCTGTGATGCCATGCACCACTTCGCCGCCGACCAGCACGCCGAGGTGATCCGTTCGGTCACCGACCGGCTCCGGCCCGGGGGCACCCTGGTGATCAAGGACCTCGACTCGGGCCCAGCCTGGAAGTACCACTGGAACCGCGTCCACGACCGCATCGTGGCGGGCCCCGACCCCATCCACTGCCGCCCCCCCGCCGAGATGGCGGCCATCGTGACCGAGGCGGGCCTGACCGTGGAACGCGCTGAGCGCATCGACCACGTGCTCACCCCCTACGCCCACTACCTGATCAGAGCCACCCTCCCAACCGGATAGTTCCGTGTCCGGCACTCTTCGCATGGAATGGGAGTCGTCGGCACTGCACGCGGTCCGCTCGACGACGGATGGAGCACTCCATCGGCGCGACGGTCCACCCCGGTCCCCCGTTTCGCGTCAGACGAGTTGGGAGGAATGGTAGGAGCTACGGCAGTGCGACGGCCGAGGGGCAGAGACCTCAACCACCGATGGTGAAGGGGAGCTCCTCGGCGACCGGCGGTGGGTCCACCAGCGATGAGACCGCGGTGCGGGCGGCGTCGGTGAGCGGGGCGGGGGCCAGACCGAAGCCGAGGGTGGCGGCAACCGCCAGCACCAAGGCGATCCGGGCACCGACCGGCACCTTGTAGGTGGGTGCACCCTCTTCGGGTTCCTCGCCGTACATGGCCAGGACCACCTTGAGGTAGGCGTAGGCCGAGATCACCGACGACAACATGGCCACCAACGCCAGCCAGAACGACCGGGCATCGACGGCGGCGCCGATCACGTAGAACTTGGCCAGGAACCCCGAGGTGAACGGCACGCCGGCCTGGGCCAGCAGGAAGACCAGGAAGGCGAAGGCCAACAACGGAGCCCGCTTGCCCAGCCCCCGGTAGTGGGAGAGGTCGTGGGCGTTGTCGCCCCGGCGGCCGACCACCGTCGCCACCCCGAAGGAGCCGGCCACGGTGAAGGTGTAGGTGGCCAGGTAGAAGGCCAGGGCCTGCACGCCCTTGGCGGTACCGGCCTGGATGGCCAACAACATGAACCCGGCGTGGCTGATCGAGGAGTAGGCGAGCAGACGCTTCACGTTGGTCTGCTGCACCGACAGGATCGAACCCACCAGCAAGGTGAGCACCGCCACCACGTACACCACCGGTTGCCAGTCGCCCCGGTAGTTGCCGAATGCGACCACGAACACCCGGACCAAGGCCGCGAACCCGGCCACCTTGACCCCGGAGGCCATGTAGGCCACCACCGGGCTCGGCGAGCCCTCATAGACGTCGGGAGCCCAGGCGTGGAACGGGGCGGCACCCACCTTGAAGCCCAACCCGACGAGGATCATGGCCATGCCGGCCAGGAGGAACAGGTTGTTGGTGAGCAGGTTGGTGCTCAAGAAGACCTGCACGTCGGTGAGGTTGGTGGAGCCGGTGGCGCCGTAGATCAGGGCGATCCCGTACAGCAGCACCGCCGAGGCCATGCCGCCAAGGATCAGGTACTTGAAGGCGGCCTCACCCGAGCGGGCCCGACGGATGTGGATTCCGGCCAACACGTACACGGCGATGGAGAGGATCTCCAGAGCGATGAACAGGACCAACAAGTCGTTGGCGCCGAGCATGAACTGCCCGCCGGCGGCCGACAGCATCAACAACACGTAGGGCTCGGGTCCGTCGAGCTTCTCGCGGCGCAGGTAGCCGTGGGCCAGCAGGGCGGTGAGGGCCACCGCTGCACACATGACGATTCCTAGGAACACGGTGAGACCGTCGACCCGGAAGGCGTCGGCCACGATCCGCATGGCGCCGTCGTCACGGGCCCGGAACCACAACGGCATCCATGCCGCAGCCGAAGCCAGCGCGGTCACGACGGTGAAGGCGGCGTGCCACCAGTTGCGAGCCCGGCGGGGAACAAGGGCGCCGACGACCATCAACAGCACGGCCCCACCCAGCATCACCAGGATGGGCAGTAGAACCGAATACTCGACGGCCGGGGTGTCGAGTTTGGTGACCTGGGCCAGCATCACGCGCCTCCCTCGTGACCGCTGGCGCCGGATTCCCCGGATCCGCCGCTCTCGGTGCCGTGGTCAGCCGCGCCACCCTCAGCGGCCGGCTCGGTGCCGGCATGCTCGCTGCCTCCCTCTTCAGCCCGCCGCTCGGAGGCCGGGACGATCTTGTCGCCCTTGGTGGCCACCGCCGGTTCGACGTAGTCGGAGTTGTCCTCGACGTGGGTGACCAGCTTGGCGACCGCCGGTTCGATTCGCTCGATGAACGGTTTGGGGTACACGCCCATGATCACGATCAGCGCCACCAGGGGGGCCATCACCAGGCCTTCGGAGAACGTCAGTTCCGCGAAGCTGGCGTTGTCCTCGTCCGGTTCTCCATGGAACACCCGCTGGTAGGCCCACAGCAGGTAGAGGGCGGCGAGGATCACACCCGAAACCGCCACCACCGCCCACCACCGAGCGGTGAGGAACGAGCCCATGAGGATGAGGAACTCGCCCACGAAACCGTTGAGACCGGGCAGGCCGATGCTCGACAGCATCACCACGGTGAACACCGCGGCGAAGATCGGGGCGGGCTTTTGGAGGCCACGGAGCTTGGCGATCTCACGGGTGTGGCGCCGTTCGTAGATCATGCCCACCAGGATGAACAGGGCACCGGTGGAGATGCCGTGGTTGACCATCTGGAGCACCGAACCCTGAAGGCCCTGGGTGGTGATGGCGAAGGTGCCGAGGGCGATGAAACCCAGGTGGGCCACCGACGAGTAGGCGACGATCCGCTTGAGGTCCTTTTGCATGGTGGCGCAGATGGCGCCGTAGATGATCCCGATCACACCGAGGGTGACCAGCCCGGGGGCGGCCCACACCGCGGCTTCGGGGAACAGGTACAGCCCGAAGCGCAAGAACCCGTAGGTCCCGAGCTTCAACATGACGCCGGCCAGGATCACCGACCCGGCGGTGGGGGCCTGGGTGTGGGCGTCGGGCAGCCAGGTGTGCACCGGGAACAACGGAACCTTGACCGCGAAGGCGATGGCGAAGGACAAGAACAGCCACCGGGCGGTGGTCAGGGCAATCACACCCTGGTCCTCGGCCAAGGTGACCAGGTCGAAGGTGACCGGGCCACCCTTGGCGTGCAGGAAGGCGGTGGCCAAGATGCCCACCAACATGAAGGCCGAGCCGAACATCGTGTACAGGAAGAACTTGGTGGCGGCGTAGCGACGATCGTCGTAACCCCACCCGCTGATCAGGAAGTACATCGGGACCAGCACGATCTCGAACATCACGAAGAACAAGAACAGGTCGAGGGCCAAGAAGGCACCGAGGCAGCCGGCCTCCAGGACCAGAAGCCAGGCGTAGAACGGCTTGCCGTCGTGGTGGGGCGGCGCGGCCAGCATGGCGATGGGGAACAGGATGCCGGTGAGGACCACCAGCCACAGCGAGATGCCGTCGACACCCAGCGACCAGGAGATGTCGGGGTCGTTGATCCACTGGGTCTTGTCGACCAGTTGGAACCCGGCCTGGGTGCTGTCGAACACCACGGCGACACCGATGGTCAGGGCAGCGGTGACACCAGCGAAGAGCACCGCGGTCTGCTTGGCCACCTCGGGGCGATGGCGTGACACCAAGGCGGTGACGATGGCACCGAACACCGGGACCAGGACCACCGCGCTGAGCAGCGGGATCTCGGGGGCGTGACCGCCTCCGGCGGCGGCCATGACGGGGGCGAACACTAGAAGACCGCCTTCGAGAACAGGAGCGCGACCACAAGGAGCGTGCCGAGGGTCAGCCCGAGGGCGTATGTGCGTACGTAGCCGGTCTGGATCAGACGGGCCCGACTGGACCCTTCGGCCACCAGGGTTCCGACTCCGTTGACAGCGCCGTCGATCACGGCCTTGTCGAAGTCGGCGGTGGCCTGGAAGGCCTTGCGGCCGGGCCCACCCATGAAGTTGCTGATCGAGGAGTCGTAGTACCAGCCCTGGAGCATCGCCTTGAGCTCGATCTTGGGAGCCAGGGCGCCCTTACCCTTGATGTAGACGATCACCGCGCCCAGCAGACCGAGGAGGCTGGTGGTGGCCACACCGGCCAGGGCCACCTTTTCGATGGTGGAGGCGTCGGGGTGGGCTTCACCGAAGTGGATGACCGGTTCCAGCCAATGCTCCAAGAACTTGGTGGAGTCCAGCACCGGCAGGTTGAGCACTCCGCCGAAGATCGACAGCACGGCAAGGACGACCAGCGGCAGCGTCATCAACCAAGGGGACTCATGGGGGTGGATGGCCCCGGTCGGGCCGGCGCCGTGGCCCTCATGTATGCCTTCGGCCTCGCGCTCGGCGGCCAGTTCGGGTACCGCTTCGGCCAGCGGACGATCCCAGCGGGCCTCACCGAAGAACACCATGAACACCTGGCGGCTCATGTAGAAGGCGGTGAGCACGGCGGTCACGAAGCCGACGGCCCACAGGATCGGGCTCTTCTCCCAGGCGAACAACAGGATCTCGTCCTTGGACCAGAACCCGGCGAAGGGCGGCACACCGGCGATGGCCAGCCAACCGATGATGAAGGTGACGGCGGTGACCGGCATGGCCTTGCGGAGAGCTCCCATGCGGCGCATGTCCTGCTCGCCGTGCATGCCGTGGATGACCGAACCCGAGCCGAGGAACAACAGGGCCTTGAAGAAGGCGTGGGTGACCATGTGGAAGATGGCCGCCACGTAGGCCCCGGATCCGACGGCGAGGAACATGTAGCCGAGCTGGCTGACGGTCGAATAGGCGAGCACCTTCTTGATGTCTCGCTGGGCCAACGCCACGGTCGCCGCGAACAGGGCGGTGGCCGCTCCGACGCCGGCGATCAGGGTCGGGACCCACGACGCCGCCTCGACCACCAGCGGGTTCATGCGGGTCATCACGTACACGCCGGCGGTGACCATGGTGGCGGCGTGGATCAGAGCCGAAACCGGGGTGGGGCCGGCCATGGCGTCGGGCAACCAGACGAACAGCGGAAGCTGGGCCGACTTGCCGCACGCCCCCACGAACAGGGCGACGGCGATGGCGGTGGCGGTGGTGGTGGCCAGGCTGGGAGCGGCCGACACGATCCCGGCGTAGTCGAGCGTTCCGATGGCGGCGAAGGTGAACATCATGGCCACGATGAAGCCGAAGTCACCGATGCGGTTGGTGACGAACGCCTTCTTGCCGGCCGAGGCGTTGGCCTCGCTCTCGTGCCAGAACGAGATGAGGAAGTACGAGCAGGCCCCCACGCCTTCCCACCCGAGGAAGGTGACGAGCATGTTGTCGCCCAAGACCAACATGAGCATCGAGAACACGAACAGGTTCAGGTAGACGAAGAACTTGGTGAATCGTTCGTCGCCGTGCATGTAGCCGATGGCGTACATGTGGATGAGCGTTGCGATACCGGTGACGAACAGGCACATGGTCACCGACAGCGGATCGGCCAGGAAGCCCATGTTCACGGTGAGGCCGCCGACCGGCAGCCACTCGAACAGGGTCTGGTGGAACGCCCGCTCCTCGGCGCCCTGACCGAGCAGGGAGATGAACACACCCACGGTGGCCAGGAACGAACCTCCCACCGCGGCGGTGGCGATCCACCCGGCACCGGGCTCGCCGATGCGGCGACCGGCGAAGACGAGGAGGGCGAAACCGGCCAGCGGCAACGCGGGGATGAGCCAGATCAGATCGGACATGGCGCCCTCAGCCCTTCATCAGCGAGAGGTCGTCAGCCGTGGCCCCCTGGCGACGGCGGAATATCGAAACGATGATGCCGAGACCGACCACGACCTCGGCGGCCGCCACCACCAGCACGAAGAAGACCGCCACCTGACCGCGCAGGTCGTCCATCTCCCGGGCCAGCGACACGAACGACAAGTTCACGGCGTTGAGCATGAGCTCCAGGCACATGAACATCACCAGCGGGTTGCGACGGGTGAGCAGGCCCACGATCCCGACGCTGAACAAGATGGCGCTCAACGCCATGTAGGGCATGGCACCCAGCGACGCGGCGATCATCGGACGGCCTCCTGCGAGTCGACCGCCTCGAGATCGGGAACCACGTCGCCGGGATGGTCCTCGTCGACCAGCGCCGCTTGACGGTGACGGGCCAGGGCGACCGCCCCCACCACCGCGATCACCAGCAGCACCGATGTGATCTCGAAGGCCAGCAGGTGATCGGTGAACAGCACCCGGGCGATGGCCTCGGTGTTGGGGGAATCACCGGTCACCGGCGCCGACGAAGGCGGGGCACCGGTCACCGAGCCGAGGGCCACGATGGAGAGCAGACCCACCGCGATGCCCAGCCCGGCCAACACGGCGGCCAGCTTCTGACCGGCCAGTGGCTCGACGTCGACGTCCTCGGAGCGGTCGACGCCGATCAGCATGATCACGAACAGGAACAGCACCACGATGGCGCCGGCGTAGACGATGATCTGGACCGCAGCCAGGAACTCGGCGTCCTGGGCGATGAACAGGACCGCCACCCCGATCAGGGTTCCGACCAGGCTGAGGGCGGCGTGAACCGGGTTTCGTGAGGTGACGACGCCGTAGGCGCCGAGCAGGCACACCATGGCGCCGACGATGAAGACCGCTAGCTCCATCAGTGATGACCTCCGTGGCCGCCGCCGTGAGCGGCTCCGCTCCCCTGGGCCGGTGCCGGCGCAGGCGCGGTCTGACCCAGCTCCGGATCCTTGACCCCGAAGCCGAGCTCCCCGCTCCAACCCACTCGGCCCACGTAGTCACGGTCGCCGCCGGGCGCGGTGGCGCGCACCCAACCCGACGCGCTGCCCGCCACCTTCTCGATGTCGGACCAGTCCTCCCACGGCAGCCGCTGGGGCAGACCCTCGTCATCGACCACCAGCTCCGCCTTGGTGTAGATGGCGTCGGCCCGGTTGGTGAAGGAGAACTCGAACAGCTTGGACTCGGTGATCGCCTCGGTCGGGCACGCCTCCACGCACAGGTCGCAGTGGATGCAGCGCAGGTAGTTGATCTCGTAGACGAACCCGTAGCGCTCCCCCGGCGACACCGGTGCGGTGGCCGAGTTGTCGGCTCCCCGCACGTAGATGCATTTGGCGGGACAGACACCGGCGCACAGCTCGCAGCCGATGCACTTCTCCATGCCGTCCTCGTAGCGGTTCAGGACGTGGCGCCCGTGGAAGCGCACCGGCTTGTCCCGCTTGCCGCCCTCGTCCTTGGCGTACTCGAGGGTGTTTCGGTTCTTGCGGCCCCGCTGACGCAGCGTGACCAGGAATCCTCCGAGGTAGCCCATCAGTCGATCACCCCTTCCAGAGCGTCGAGCTGGCGGTTCCGTCGCGACGCCGCGAAGGCCAGCGACAAGATCCCGTAGGCGACCACCATGGCCAACGCCCCGAGAGCGACGACCACCGCCGGATTCCAACCGGCGTCGTCACCGACCCGGATCGCCACCAGCAGCAGAAGCCAGCCCAGCGACAGCGGGATCAGGGCCTTCCAGCCCAGGTCCATCAGCTGGTCGTAGCGGACCCTCGGCACCGAGGCCCGGGTCCACACGAACACGTAGAGCACCGCCACCAGCTTGAGCACGAACCAGACGACACCCCACACCCAGCCCGGCCCGATCGGGACCGGCCCGGTCGGGCCGCCCAGGAACAGGGTGACGATGATGGCGCCCATGGTCACGGCGTTGAGGAACTCGGCCAGGTAGAAGATGGCGAAGCGGAAGCCCGAGTACTCGGTCTGGAACGACCCGACCAGCTCCTGTTCGGCCTCCACCAGGTCGAAGGGCGGGCGGTTGAGCTCGGCGGTGGCGGCCAGGCAGAACACGACGAAGGGGACCAGACCGGTCACCCACAGGTTCCAGCCGAACGGCTCCTGGGAGGACACGATCCCGTTGGTGGTGAGCGTCCCGGCGGTCAGGACCACGGTCAGCACCGACAGGCCCAACGCCGCCTCGTAGGAGACCATCTGGGCACTGGCCCGCACCGACCCCAACAGCGGGTACTTCGAACCCGACGACCAACCGGCCAGCATCACGCCGTAAACGGCGATCGACGACATGGCCAAGATCACCAGCACCCCGGTGCCCGGGTTGGCCAGTTGCATGAGCGTCTTGTGACCGAAGATCTCGATGACCCCGCCGTTGTCGTTGCGGAAGTCACCCCCCAACGGGATGAGCCCGAAGGTGATGAAGGCCGGGACCATGGTGAGGATCGGGGCCAGGCGGAACACGATCCGGTCGGAACGGTCGGGGATCAGGTCCTCCTTGAGAAGGACCTTGAGGCCGTCGGCCAGCGTCTGGAGGATTCCGAACGGGCCGGCCCGGTTGGGGCCGATCCGGTTCTGAAGGCCCGAGATGGCCTTACGCTCGAACCAGATCATCAACATGGTGGCGAGCAAGACCACGCCGAGGGTGATCGCCGCCTTCACCAAGACGATCACCACGACGGCGAGGTCGACGTCACCCGACAGGAGGGGGTCGTTGGCCAGGATCATGAGGTGGTCTCCACTCGGACCTCGGTAACCGCGGCGGAGGCGTCGATCAGGTTCCGGGGCGAGGGGTCACCCAGGTTCCAGTGGAGGACCACGGTGCCGGCCGGAACGGTGGTGTCGAAGGTGACGGGAGCGACCAGGGACCCCTTGGAGGAGGTGACCTTGACCCTCGTTCCGTCGGCGATTCCGATCCGGGTCAGGTCGTCGGGGTTGACCGACAACGAGGGCTCCTCAGCCAGGCCGCTGAGCGACGGGGCCTCCGACACCAGGGTGCCGTTGTCGTAGAGCTTGCGCCGGGTGACCAGTCGCAAGGAGTAGGCATCCAGAGCCGGCGCCGCATGGTCAGCGGCCAGGAACTGGACCATCGCCGGGCGACGGTTGGACCGAGGCCGGTCCGGACGTCCGACCAGCACGCCGTCGGGCTCGTTGGCCAACTCCGCCAGCGTGATGCCGGCGTGGGCGGTGCTGACCTTTTGGACCTCGGCCCAGATCTCCTCCACCGAGGTGAAGCCGAGGTCGGCACCCAGACGGTTGGCCAGCTCGGCCGCGATCATCCAGTCGGCCCTCGCCCCACCGGGGGGCGCCACCTTCTGGTTGACGACCGTGAGCCGACCCTCGAGGTTGGTGGTCGTACCGGACACCTCGCTGAACCCAGCGGCGGGCAGCACGATGTCGGCCTCGGGGGTGGTGGCGTTGGGGAAGGTGTCGACCGCGATCACAGTCCGAGCCCCGGCCAGCCCTCGTCGAGCCAGTTCGGCATCGGGGAAGTCGGCCATGGGGTCGGCGCCCAGGAGGATCAGGGTGTCGATCTTGCCGGCTGCCGCGGCCGCCAGGATGCCGGCGGTGTCGAGCCCCACCGCGGCGGGCACCCGGCCCCAGTGGCTGGCGAACCACTCCGACCCCTCGTCCAGCGCCACCTGACCGGGCAGCAACCCGGGGGCCATACCGGCATCGATGGCACCGTGCACGTTGGCCCGGCGCACCGCGCTGAGGAACCGGACGTCGGGGAAGGCGGCTAGTAGCGCACTGGCGGCAGCGACGGTGGCATCGGGCGACTCGGCGACCGAACCCCGACCGAGCACCACGGTGAGCGCTCCGGCGGCCAGGGCCCGACGAGCGACCGAGAGGTCCTCGTCGCCCTCGGGGTCAGCGGCGATGACCTGGGCCACCAGTTCGTTGACGGCGCCGGGGGTGTGGCGCAGCGACCGCTTCGCCAGGCTTTGGAGGGAGGTCTCGCGGGGAGACAACTCGATCAGGGTGGCCCGGCGGCGGGTTACGGCGTCACGGATCCGCAGGAACAAGACCGGCAACTCGTCCTTGAGGTCAGAACCGATGACCAGGACCGTGCCGCCGGGGGTGCAGGCGTCTTCGATGGTGGCCCGAGGGAGCCCGACCAGGACATCGCCCGGCAGGCCGTCACCGAGCTGGGCGTCTACCGAGTCCGACCCGATGACGCCCTTGACCAGCTTGGTCCAGGCGTAGGCGGCCTCGTTGGTGAGGCGGCTGCCACCGATCACCGCGACGCCTTCGGGCCCGTTGGTGTCCAAGCCGCTGCGGAGGGCCTTGGCGGCCGCGCTCAGGGCGTCGGCCCACCGGGTTTCCACGAGCGTCCCGGACTGCTTGACCATGGGGCTGGTCAGGCGGTTCTCGGAGCTGTTGGCCTCGAAACCGAACCGGCCCTTGTCGCACAGCCAACTCCAGTTGACCGGCTCGGAGTCCACGCCCATGTAGCGCAGCACCCGGTCACGGGAGGCGTCGATGGTGATCCGACAACCCACCGAACAACCGGTGCAGGTGGACTCGGCGATGTCGAGGTCCCAGGGGCGGGCCTTGAACCGGTAGGGCTTGGCGGTCAGCGCCCCCACCGGGCAGATCTGGACGGTGTTGCCCGAGAAGTAGGAGGCGAAGGGGTGGTCGGGGAAGGTGTTGACCTGGGTGCCGTTGCCGCGGTCCTGGAAATGGATGAGCGTGTCGCCGGCAACGTCCTTGGCGAAGCGGGTGCAGCGGTCGCACAGGATGCAGCGTTCCCGGTCCAGGTACACGTTCTCCGAGATCGAGATCGGCTTCTCGTAGTGGCGCTTCTCCTCGACGAAGCGGCTCTCGCCCGGACCGAAGCTCATGGCGTGGTCCTGGAGCGGGCACTCCCCTCCCTTGTCACAGACCGGGCAGTCGAGGGGGTGGTTGATCAGGAGGAACTCGAGGATGCCTTCCTGGGCCTTCTTGACCCGAGGCGTCTCGGTCTCGACCTTCATGTCGGGGGTCACGGTGACCATGCACGACGGCTGAAGCGCCGGACCCCGTCCCGAGTCGATGTCGACCAGGCACATCCGGCACATGCCGACCGGATCCATGCGGTGGTGGTAGCAGAACCGGGGGATGTAGGTCCCGGTTCGTTCGGCGGCGTCGATCACCAACTCACCCGGGCGGGCTTCGATGGTGCGGCCGTCGATGGTGATGGAAACCGCGGTCTCCGGAGCGGTGTCAGACACCGGCGCTCACCTCCTGGGTGGCGGCCACGGGGGGACCGACGAAGGCCGGGCCCTTGACCTCGACCTCGATCTCCACCTTGGTGCCCAGGTAGGCCTCGAACTCGTCCTTGAACCGCATGACCGCCGAAGCCACCGGCGTGGTGGCCGACTGGCCCAACGGGCAGATCGTGGTCTGCACCGGCGGCCAGTTCATCCCCACCGAGATGTTGTCGGCCACGTCGAGGAGCAGGTTCAGGTCCTCGGGTCGACCGTGGCCGTCGAGGATGCGTTGGCAGATCTTCTCCATCCAACTGGTCCCCTCCCGGCACGGCGTGCACTTGCCGCACGACTCGCGGGCGAAGAAGCGCAGGAGCCGCAGACAGGCCCTGACCATGTCGGTGTCCTCGTCGAACACCACCACCGCCCCGGAGCCCAACATGGTGCCGAGCTTGCCGACGGTGCCGGCCTCGAGGGGCACGTCGAGGTGTTCGGGGTACAGCCAAGGCGCCGACGCGCCGCCGGGGATGAAGGCCTTGAGCGCCTTGCCGCCACGGATGCCACCGCCGTACTCGGGGGCGTAGAGCAGGTCCCGGAAGGTGGTGACCCCGAACTCGACCTCGTACACGCCGGGGTTGTTGACGTGGCCCGACACCGCGAAGATCCGGGTCCCCTTGGAGTTCTCGGCCCCGAGGGCGGCGAAGGCCGCTCCCCCGTTGCTCATGATCCAGGGCAGGTTCGACAACGTCTCGACGTTGTTGACGATCGTGGGCTGGAGGTACAGGCCCTTGGCGGCGGGGAAGAACGGCGGCTTGAGGCGGGGCATGCCCCGGTTGCCTTCGAGGCTCTCGATCAGGGCGGTCTCCTCGCCCACGATGTAGGCGCCCGCGCCCCAGTGCAGGACCACGTCGACCGAATAGTCCGAGCCACAGATGTTCTTGCCGATGTAGCCGGCGGCATAGGCGTCGTTGAGGGCCTGGGCGATGCGTTCCTGGGCCAGGGCCATCTCGCCCCGCACGTAGAGGAACGCCTGGGAGCAACCGACCGCGTAGCAGGCGATGAGCACGCCCTCGATGAGCTGGTGGGGGTCGCGTTCCATGAGGAGCCGGTCCTTGTAGGTACCGGGCTCGGACTCGTCACCGTTGACCACCAGGTAACGGGGGAACACGCCGGGTGGGCAGAAGC
Organism: Acidimicrobiales bacterium; assembly: GCA_020439505.1. Classification (GTDB taxonomy): domain Bacteria; phylum Actinomycetota; class Acidimicrobiia; order Acidimicrobiales; family Iamiaceae; genus Aquihabitans. The sequence goes on along the minus strand of JAGQSO010000156.1, from coordinate 7,021 downwards.
CCCACTTGACCCCGGCGGGGAAGCCGGCACCACCACGACCGAGCAGCGAGGCGGTTTTGACCTCTTCGACAACGTCGAGGGGGCGACGATCGAGAGCGGCCTTCAGTCCCTGGTAGCCACCAGTGGCGACGTAGCGCTCCAGGGTGTGGCCGGCCGGGTCGTCGAAGCGGCTGGTGACGATCTTGGGAACGTCGGTGACGGTCACGACCCGGGCTCCTCGGTCTGGTTGCGGGCCAGCCACACCGGCTCGGGCACCCCGGCCGGGTCAGCCGGGCCGGCGGCGCGCTCGGCGGGGATGTGCTGGCGGATCCGGGCCACGGTGCCGTGGGGCGGGATCTCGTCCTTGCGCTTGCCGGCGCGCAGATCGGTGATCAGCTCGTCGAACTCGTCGGTGGTGATCTTGTGGAAGTAGCGGTAGTTCACCTGGAGGCAGGGGGCCTCGGTGCAGGCCGCGATGCACTCGACGTCCTCGATGGTGAACATGCCGTCGGCGGTGGTGCTGCCCGACTTGATCCCGAGCGAGTGCTCGGCGTGGTGAAGCAGCTCCTCGCCACCCATGATCTGGCACGAGATGTTCGTGCAAATATTCACGAGGTAGGTCCCGACGGGTTCACGCTTGAACATCTCGTAGAAGGAGCACGTACCGAGGACCTGAGCGGGAGTTGTCCCGACCAGCTCGGCGATGTGCTCCATGGCGTCGTCGGTGACGTAACCGTCCTGCTCCTGGGCCAGGTGCAGCAGGGGGATGGTGGCGGATTTGGCCACCGGGTAGCGCGAGACGATCTCCAGCGCGGTGGTCAGGTTCTGGGGGTTGAATCGGGCCATGGTCTACCTGTCCACTTCGCCCATGATGGGGTCGACGCTGGAGATGATGGCGACGGCATCGGCGATGAGGCCGCCGTGCATCAGGTGGGGCAGGGTCTGGAGGTTCACGAAGCTCGGACCCCGGATGTGCATGCGATACGGGTTGGCCGAGCCGTCCGACACCAGGTAGCAGCCAAGCTCTCCCCGGGGGGACTCCACCGCCACGTACACCTCTCCCTCGGGGACCTTGACCCCCTCGGTGAAGATCTTGAAGTGGTGGATGAGGGCTTCCATCGACTCGTCGATGCGAGCGCGCGGCGGAGGCGTGACCTTCTTGTCCTGAACCCTGTAGTCGCCGTCGGGCATCTGTTCGATGCACTGGCGCAGGATCCTCATCGACTCCCGCACCTCGTTGAGGCGGATTGCGTAGCGGTCGTAGGAGTCTCCGTAGGTGCCGACCACCACGTCGAAGTCGACGTCGTCATAGGCCAGGTACGGCATCGAACGACGCAGGTCCCAGGCGTAGCCGGTCGAGCGCAGGATCGGGCCGGTGGCCCCCAACGCCAGTGCCTCTTCGGCACTGATCGCACCCACGCCCTGGAGGCGCTCGCGCCAGATCGGCTGGTAGTTCATCAGCGCCTCGTAGTCCTCGAGTCGCTGGGGGATCTTGTCGAGGAAGGCGCTGAGCTGTTCCTGCCATCCGTCGGGAAGGTCCGCCGCCGTACCGCCCACCCGGATGAAGTTGTGGTTCATCCTCAGGCCGGTGATGGCCTCGAGGATGCGGAGACCTTCCTCGCGCTCACGCCAGCCGTAGATCATCATCGACGACGATCCGAGGTCCATGCCGTTGGTGGCCAGGAACAAGAAGTGCGAGGTCAGGCGGTTGAGCTCGCACATGAGCATCCGAACCCAGGTGGCCCGCGGCGGCAACTCCACGCCGAGGAGCTGCTCGGCCGCCAGGCAGAACACCAGCTCGTTGAAGATCGGCGAGGCGTAGTCCATGCGGGTGACGTTGGTGCCGCCCTGCACGTAGCTCAGCTGCTCGGCGGTCTTCTCCATCCCGGTGTGGAGGTAGCCGATGACCGGCTTGGTCCGCAGAACGGTCTCGCCGTCCAGTTCCAGCATCAGGCGCAGCACGCCGTGGGTGCTGGGGTGCTGGGGACCCATGTTGATGATGGTGGTCTCGGCCTCGTCCGGCGCGCTGGTGTACTCGGCGGCCTCGGCCTCGGACATCCGCAGCACCGAACCGACCTCGCGGAGGACCTCGACGCCGCCGGCCAGGGCGCGCGGTTCCATCTCCTGGGCGCCTTCGCTGGTGAGGCCGGGGTCGGCGTCTCCGCTGGCGGCGGTGGTGTGTTCGGTGACGGTCATGGGTTCTCTACGGGCGGCGGTGGATCACCGGGTGGCGGGAGCGTCCTTGAACTGCACGGGAATCCGGCCCACGCCATAGTCCTTGCGCAGGGGGTGTCCCTGCCAATCCTCGGGCATGAGGATCCTGGTCAGGTCGGGGTGACCGGTGAAGGAGATGCCGAACATGTCGAACACCTCTCTCTCCATGGCCTCGGTACCGGGGTGGAGCTCGAACAGTGACGGGACCGTGGGATCGGCCTCGGGTACCTGGACCCGTAGGCGCAGACGGCGTCGTTCACGGTGCGAGATCAGTGACACCACGACCTCGAACCGCTCGGCCTCGATCCCCGGAGGCAGCAACCGAGGCGGGTGGGCCAGGTAATCCACCGCGGTCACGTCGACCACCTGCACCCAGCCCTCACCCCGGAGGGTCTTCACCAGGCCGGTGAGCTGGTCTCTCGACACGTGGACCACGGTCTGACCGAAGGCCTCGACCAGCGGGGCACCATGCAGGGTCTCGATGGCAGCCTCTGCTGGCGTCTCGGTCGCGGCCGCGTCGATCTCGGGGGTTGACTCGCTCATCTCAACCCCGTCCCAGGGTGATGAGCTGGGGGGCGCCCTGGCCGTCGAGCTGGGAGACAGTTATCCCGGCGCCGGCGCCGGACTCCGAGCGGCGGCGGAAGATCTCGCCGTCACCGATCTTGGCGTGGAGGGTACCGATGGCGTGGATGAGCGTCTCGGGGCCGGGAGGGCAGCCGGGCGCGTAGACGTCCACGGGCACGATCTGATCCACGCCCTGAACGATGGCGTAGTTGTTGAACATGCCGCCCGAGCTGGCGCACACGCCCATGGAGATGACCCACTTGGGTTCCATCATCTGGTCGTAGATCTGACGCAGCACGGGTGCCATCTTCTGGCTGACCCGCCCGGCCACGATCATCAGGTCGGCCTGGCGGGGAGAGGCCCGGAAGACCTCCATGCCGAAGCGCGCCAGGTCGTAGTGGGAACCACCGGCTCCCATCATCTCGATGGCGCAGCAGGCCAGACCGAAGGTGGCGGGCCACATGCTGCGGGTACGGGCCCACTTGACCACGTCCTCGACCTTGGCGGTGATGACGTTGTGGTCGATGGTCTCGAGACCGTTGCTGAAGTCGAGTCCCATCAGGCCGCCGCCCCGTGATCGGCGGTGCCTTCGCGCCCTTCGGTACCCACCCGACGAACCGTGGTGGCAGCGGTGCGCGCCGCGCTGACCACGCCACCGCTGGTCATGCGGCGCACCGACTGGACCGGGCCCCAGTCGAGGGCACCGTTGGCGATCAGGTAGACGAAGGAGGCGAACACCGCAATGGCGAACACCAGCATCTCGACCAGACCGAACAGGCCGAGCTCGTCATGGATCACGGCGTAGGGGTACAAGAAGATGATCTCGACATCGAAGACGATGAAGATCATCGCCACCAGGTAGAAGCGCACCGGGAACCGCTCGGGTGGCTGCTGTCCGGGGATGATGCCGCACTCATAGGGTGCGGCCTTGGCGGCAGAAGGTCGCTTGGGGCTGACCAAGCGGGACATGACGAGGCTGACACCGGCGAAACCGGCGCCCAGCACCAGCATCACCAGCACCGGCAGGTACTGGCCCATGGGTCAGGCTCCCCCGATGGGAGCGGCCCGCTGCTTGTCGACCAGCTTGTCCCGGCGGTGGAGGCTGTTGGCCAGCACGGCGAAGACCAGGCCCGAGGCGATGGTGAAGCCGATGGAGGGCTGGCGTTGGGCGCCTCGGTCACGGTGCAAGACGACGGTGACGATCGGGGCGTCCTCGTCCGCGACGGGACGGGGCGGGGCCTGGCCGGGCTTGGTCTCCTGGGGGATCACGGCTTGGAGCTGGACCGCGGCGTAGAAGGGGGCGTGGCGGCCGAGCTTGGCGGTGTTGACCACCTCGTAGACGGCGCGGCCGACGGTGGAGTCGTCGGTGCGGGGCGTCTCACCGCCGGTGATGAAACCGGTCAGGAACATGAAGTCCGAGGCGCTCTCGAACATCCCGTGCTCGAGCAGGTACTCCGTCGAGGAGGCCTGGGTCTCACCGGTGAACTTGTTGGAGCTCTCCAGGACCTTCCAGCCGCCCTTCAGCTGCTCGTTGACCTGGTCACGGACCTCTTCGGAGGCCCCCACCACGTCGCCGAGGAGCGGGTCCTTGGCGTCGACGGGGAACTCCTTCAACAGGGCCGGATCTCCGTTGCGGACCTCGACCGGGTCGGGCAGGTCACTAGGCAGGGGGAGAGATCTGGCTTTCGCCAACCTCGCTCCGTCCGGCGCCGATGGTGGACCCTCGATGGTGTCGACCACCTTCCAGTGGGCTGCCGGGCCGAGGTAGCCGATTCCGTAGATGGCCCAGATGAAGCCCATCACGAAGAACCAACCGGCCAGACCGGTGAGGGCGAGTTGGAAGCCCAGTCGGGCACCGCTGTTGGTACCCAGGATCAGAGCGATCGAGCCGTAGAGCACGACCACACCGACCAGGACCGACAGGATGCCCCGGAAGCCGGGCGTCCAGGAGATTCCGGCGAGAAGTTCGAGGGTCATCGGGCGAGGCTCCGTACGTACTCGACGATGGCGGTCACCTGAGCTTGGGTGAACATGCCTCCGTCCTCGGCGGTGCCGGCGTCACGGGGGGTGACGCTGACTTCGTTGGAATCGGTGTGGGCTTCGATGGCGGGCACGATGCACAGACCGGGCATTCGGCCAGTACCCATGCCGGTGCGCCCGTAGCGGGCCCCCTGGTCGGTGCCGGTACACACGAAGTTGACCATGGCGGTCACGCCCATCGCTCCGCCCTCGAACTGGCGGTTCACGTTGGTCAGCGGGGGACCGAAGGCCCCGCCGCCGTCACGTTCCTTCTCACCGTAGGACCAGCCCTTGGTGTGGCAACGACCGCACGAGTAGGCGCCACCGGCGAAGCCGTCGTCGTAGCCCATGTTGAACAGGGCCTCGCCTTCGGTCTTGTACATGGGCGGACACGAGCCGGTGTCGACCGAGGCCGGGTCGAAGGCTTCGAGATCCTCAGCGCTCAGACCGATCCGAGCCTGCTCGACCTTGGTGTCGACGCAGTCCTGATCCTTGCGGGTCATCATCTCGGTGAGCTGCTCGGCGGCGGCCTTTTGGGCTTCGGCCGGGGTGATCTGGATCGTCTCCAGGTAGTCGATGAGGTTCTGGAGGTTCTGGGTGGTCAGCGGACCACCGCCAGCAGCACCCCAGGCCGGCATCGGGGAGAACGGACGGCCGTACTCGAGGATGTAACGCACCTCGTCGCGGTTGAAGCGAAGCAGGACGGTGTCGAGGGCCGGACCCTTCCACACCACCTCTTTGACGAACCGCCCTTCGGCGTCGGTGATGGTGAACGGCGTGGCCGCACCGACGCCCTCGGCGCCGTGGCAGAAGGCGCAGTTGAAGCCGCCTTCCTCGGTGGTGGCGTACATGGCCTCACCGCGGTGGACGAACTTGCGCTTGGCATCGGCGACCGCGTTCTCCTGACGACCCGGCTCCTGGAGCCAGTACAGGGGCAGACCCACACCGATGATGACCAGGCCCATGAGCCCGAGGCTCAAGGTGCGGTCGAGCTTGCGACCCTCCAACTCCTCGTCGGAGAGGTAGGGCCGGCGGTTCGGGGCCAGCTCGATCTCCGAGCCGACCTCGGGCCGGGCCCGGCGGATGTTGATGAAGGCGTAGACCAGACCGATGAGGAACGCCAGCAGCAGCAGGACGATGCCGACGTTGGTCTGGGTGCTTGCAGCGAGGAGCATCAGTGGGAACCACCTGAGACGCAGTGGGGGCCTTCGGCTTCCTGGCCCGTTGTGTTGGTACCGATGGGCGGGCCCTGGATGATGGCGCCCGTGTCCACGGTGAGGGAGCCGCCGCTCACCGTCATGGCGAAGCGATCGAGGCCACGGGGTGCCGGCCCCGCCTTCTTCTCACCGGCGGCGTTGTAGTACGAGCCGTGGCAGCCGCACTCGAACCACTTGGAGGTGGCACAAGACGGCACCCGGCAGCCGAGGTGCACGCACTTCTGGTACAGGGCGATGACCCCGGCCTCCATACCGGCCAGCTCGGCCGAGCTGTAGACGGCGCGGGCCTTCTCCAGAGCGCTGGCCGGATAGGCGGTGATCCACATGCGGCCCTCGGGGTAGTAGGCGAACCCACCACCGGCCTGGATGGCCGCCTCGATGTCCACCAGCTTGCCGACGCTGATCTTGGAGCCGAAGCCACCGCCGCCGGTGGGCCACAGGTAGGCGATGACCGCCGCCCCGAAACCGCTGAGGCCCAGGATGAAGCCTCCGATGATCGACCGGTTCAGGAACTGCCGTCGAGCGACCCCGACCTGGTCGGCGTCGGGAGCAACGAAGGGTGCGGGGGGAGCGGGCTCGCTGACCGGTACCAGCTCGCCGCCCTTGCGGGCCAGCACGGAGGCCCGCTCGACGTCGCGCCCGGTGGTGCCCTCCTGAAGGGCATCGGGCTTGCGGCTCTTGCGGTCACGGCGGCGCGTCTCACCCGACAGATGGCCGACACCGGCGGCGGCGGAGCCGGCCTCCCGGCGGCGCAGACCGGTGAAGATCACCAGGCCGGCGGCGAGGCACAGGACCGGAACGACGATTACGAGGATGTTCATAGGTCTTCCTCCTTACAGCTCGAAGAAGAGGCCCTTGGCCCAGGGGAAGATGAACAGCTGACCAGGGCCCCGGAAGAACGACCCGATGATGGTGAGCGTGGCGCAGGCCATCAGGAAGATCGTGAACAGGGAGATGGCGAACTTGCGGTCCTCGGGCTTGGATGACGGGTTGCGGTCGATGTAGGGCGCCAGCATCAAGCCGCCCAT
>JAGQSO010000155.1 GCA_020439505.1 Acidimicrobiales bacterium | reverse complement strand
GAGGCAAATCATGATCCCGACCGCTTCCCATGTCCGGGTGAACTGCAACTCGACCGACAGAACAACCGATCTCACCTGGCGTTCGGGTTCGGACCCCACCATTGCCTGGGGGCAGCCTTGGCACGCCTCTTGATGGAAGAGGGCCTTCGCGCCCTGGCCAAGACCATCACCGCCATACGGGTGGACAGATCGGTCGACGAGGGAACTACCGGCCTTCGGGGCCCTACCGAGCTACACCTGACCTATCAAGCTCGGCCGTCGGCCTGACACCTCGATCCAGGTCCCCTTCTAGTATCCCCGCGGTGAACTACGAGCGGCTGTACCAGTTCAGGCACAGGAAGACGGATCAGACGCAGCGGCAGCTGGTCTGGAACGAGATCGCGCCGTTCATCCACAAGGAGATGAACCGGCCGAACCGAGTTCTCGACCCCGCAGCCGGGCTGGGCGAGTTCATCAATGCCGTGCCGGCAGCCGAACGATGGGCGGTCGACCAGCACGCCTACTCGGAGGGAACCTACGCCCCGGGGGTCACGTCCGTCGTCAGCGACATCCTCGACGCCGACCTTCCCGAGGGCTACTTCGACGGCATCTTCATCTCCAACTTCTTGGAGCACCTCCCGTCGCCCGATGCCGTGTCGACGTTCCTGGAGAAGATGGCGTCCCTGACCGCACCGGGGGGCCGGATCGCCATCATGGGACCCAACTTCCGGTATTGCAAGAACGACTACTTCGACATGGCCGACCACGTCACGATCCTCACCCATCGGTCGGTCGAGGAACACCTGGTGGCCGCAGGCTTCTCGCCCGAGCGCGTCGAAGGCCGGTTCCTGCCCTACAGCTTCGGAGGACGGCTACCCCCCGCCCCCGCACTGGTACGCCTCTACCTGGATCAGCCGCTCGCCTGGCGAGCCCTGGGCAAGCAGTTCCTGGTCATCGCTCGCCGCTGATTACAGGCGCCAGGAGGGAGCGCGGTCTTTGCCGAGGAGCGCGCGTACGACTGATAGGTTCCGCGCTCCACCGATGATTCAGGGGTAGTCCTACAGATGTATCCATTCTGGGATGTCGCCGTCGCACCCGCTCTGAAGGCTGCTGCCGCTCGCCGGATCGTGGAGATCGGAGCCCTCCGGGGTGAGACCACCGAGTTCATGCTCGACGACCTGGGGGCCGATACCGAGCTCCACGTCATCGATCCGGTACCGGTGTTCGATCCGTCAGAACACGAGGACCGTTTTCCCGGTCGCTACCTGTTCCACCGAGCGTTGAGCCTGGAAGCCCTTCCCGACCTTCCACCGTTCGACGCCGCCCTCGTCGACGGTGACCACAACTGGTACACCGTCTACAACGAGCTCCGCCTGCTGAGTGAGACGGCACGCCAGGCCGGGGCCCCGCTGCCGCTGCTCATCCTCCACGACGTCGGCTGGCCTTACGGCCGCCGCGACCTCTACTACGTTCCCGAACAGATCCCCGAGGAGTTTCGTCAGCCCTACGCCCAGAAGGGCATGTTGCGAGGTCACTCCGAGTTGGTGGACCGTGGTGGCCTCAACCCGACAAACTGCAACGCCACCCACGAAGGTGGGCCACGCAACGGCGTGATGACCGCGGTCGACGACTTCATCGCCGAGTACGACAGACCGCTACGACTGCTGTTCCTACCCACCTACTTCGGACTGGCCTTCGTCGTCGAAGAAGCGGTCCTAGACGCCCATCCCGCGCTCCGCGACCACCTCGACTGGTTGGAGAGCAGCGACGGTCGGGCCGCTCTGTTGGAGATGACCGAAGCGTCGCGCCTGGACTCGCTGATCATGCAGCACGGCGTGTACTACACCGACAAGGAACGCACGGAGGCCGCGGCCGACCGCTACCTGGGCCTGCTGGAAGGCGCGCTGCTCAACGACCACTACATCGAGCAAGAGGTACGGATCAGCTACCTCCTCGAATGTCTCGACCGGGGAATCAACCCCCGACCTGAGGCGCTGCGGGACCCGGCCCGTCAACTGACCGAGGATCTACACCGCCTTCGCACCGCCCGTGCCGCCGGAGCGACGATCGACGAGGCTGGGCCAATCGGCTCAGCATTCCCGTACACCACCGTTGGCCGCCAACACCTCCGCCATCTTGTCGATTTGATGGACACGATCCATCGCGAGGCCGTCGCTGGCGACATCGTCGACGTCGGCCCCGGCCGAGGCGGCACGTCGATCCTGTTCCGGGGCTATCTGGAGGCCCACGCCGTCGACGTCCCACGGGTCTGGGTGGTGGACAGGTTCCGGGCCCGACCCACCGACGCCGCAACCGAGCCCGCGCAACTCACCGGTCCAGTCGAGACGTTGACGACCTGGGAGCTGGTCGGGGGACCCGGCCATTCTGACCTCCAGGGCGACCTGAACAGCATCCGCGAGGGATTCCACTCCTTCGGCCTGCTCGACGACCAGGTCCGTTTCGTGGCCGGCGACGACCTCACCGCCCTCGACGCCGCGCCGATCGAGAAGATCTCCCTCCTCCACCTCGGCGAGCAGACCGCCTTGGATGTCGCCACCGCGCTCGACAAGCTCTACGAACGCCTGGCACTCGGTGCCTACGTGGTGGTCGACGACTACGACGACCCCCAGCGGCGCTCGGCCATCGAGGAGGTACGAGCCCGCCACGGATCCGACGAGCCGGTGGTGACCGTCGATCACGGCACCATCGCGTGGCGCAAGACCGCCCGATCGACAGCCGATGAATCAACCGCCGAAGACCCGCCGATCGAGAGGCCCACCGGGCCGGTGCTGGCGCCGCCGCGAGGGTGGTTCCCGACCGACCTGACCGTCGTCGTGGTCTTCTACAACATGAAGCGGGAAGCGGCTCGCACCCTTCACACCATGTCCCGCGCCTACCAGCAGGGGATCGACGACATCACCTACGACGTGGTGGTGGTCGAGAACGGATCCGCTCCGGACCAGAAGCTCGATCCGGCATGGGTGCGGAGCTTCGGTCCCGAGTTCCGCTACATCGACATGGGAGAGGACGCCCGACCGTCGCCCATCCCGGCCCTGAACCGGGGCATCGCCGAGGGGCGCGGCATCAACTACGCCCTGATGATCGACGGTGCCCACGTACTCACCCCGGGGGTGTTCCGCCACGGACTGGCCGGCCTTCGGACCTACGAACCGGCGGTGGTCGCCACTCAGCAGTGGTACGTCGGGCCAGGCCAGCAGGCTGACCTCGTGGCCGAGGGCTACAACCAAGCCTACGAAGACGAACTGTTCAAGAACATCAACTGGCCCAGCGACGGCTACCGGCTGTTCGACATCGGTCACTTCATCGGTGAGCGGGACTGGTTCGACGGCATGTGGGAGTCCAACTGCCTGTTCGCCCCCCGCAGCCTGCTGGAGCAGGTGGGTGGGTTCGATGAGAGGTTCTCCATGCCGGGAGGGGGCTACGCCAACCTCGACCTGTACGAGCGGCTCGGAGCCAGTCCCGACGTAACGGTCGTGTCGATCCTGGGTGAAGGTTCGTTCCACCAGGTCCACGGGGGCACCACGACGAACCTGTCGGGCGACGAGAAGCGCCACGCGACCCTTGCCGACTACTCCCAGCACTACCAGGACGTTCACGGCCGCCCCTTCCGGGGCAATGCCAAGCCCGTCCACTACGTGGGATCGATGCCCCGGGAGGCGGCCCGGACCAAGGCCCGTCGACGCGTCTCACCCAACATGTTCAGCCTCCACGCCCCTGACCAGGTCGGGGGCGTTCCCGAGAAGGCATCGCCGCTTCCCCAGGACCTGTGGGCCGAGTTCACCGAGTCCTACTGGAACACCCTCAAGTGGCGCCAGACCCACTGGATGGGGCAGAGGCTGTCGAAGCTCCCCGGCGACATGGTCATCCTCCAGGAGATCATCCACAAGGTCCGACCGGACTGGATCGTCCACACCGGAACCGCCAACGGAGGCCTCGACTGGTTCCTGGCGACGCTGTGTGACTTCCTCGATCACGGCAGGATCATCTCCATCGACAGGAAGATCCCCGAGGACCTCCCCAAGCATCCCCGGATCACCTACGTCGAGGGAGAGGCTCACCTGAGCCACGTCTGCAACCAGGTCACGGCACTTACCGGACCGGACCCCAACGCGATGGTGATCCTCGGCAGCAAGGCGAGTTCAGGCCGGACTTCGGCCGAGTTCCACATCTACGAGGACCTGGTACCCGTGGGGGGCTACCTCGTGGTGGAGGACACCATCGTCGGCGGACACCCGGTGTGGGGGAACTTCGGCGTCGGCCCCTACGAGGCGGTGAAGGGCATAACCGAGACCCGCGGCGACTTCGTCTCGGACTCCACCCTCGAGAAGTACGGGCTCACCTTCAACCCCACCGGCTACCTCCGCCGCATCAGCAAGGTGCAACACCAAGAGCGCAAGCGCTTCCGCCGCAACTAAATGCCGTGACCGGCAACGCATGTAGGGCTTGGGATTCACCTGCGCTGCACGCTGCCCAGTTCTCGTGGCCCGCCTTCGGCGGACGATTCCTGGTTCCGTCGAGCCCGGTCCTCACTTCGTTGCGGGGCTCGACGGCGTTTGCCCAGTTACTCGCAAGCTCGCAACAGCGCAAACGTTGTGTGTTGCACTAGTGCTGCTGCTGGGTGCTTAGAACAGGATCGGGAGTTGCTCCGTCGGGTAGTGCGACGGCGAGAAGAACCAGTGCTCCAGCGCGTACCGGTTGGTGTCCATCCCCGGCGAGATACCGGTGCGATGGAGGAGCAGGTCATCGAACAGCAGCGCGTCTCCGGCGTTGAAGACGGGCCTTATCACTCCGGCGTCTACCGACAGCTCATCGGCGAGCCCGTCACCAACCGCCCAGTCGAACAGAGCGCCGTGGGAACCCGTCTCCACCAACTCCTCGAAACGCCTGGGAATCCATTCGAGGCCGGGGGCGGTCGAGTCGCCGCCGCACGGGGTGAGCGTCACCCAGACGTTGCAGCTCCGAATGCCCCTGCTCATGAAGGCACCGTCTTGATGCCAACCCGTGCCTGTGGTGTACGGCACGTGACGGAGCGTCCCCTTCTTCAGCGACAGGGCAGGACGTTCACCGAAGTACTCGGTGAACACCGACTGGAGGTTCGCCCCCTCGAAGAAGTCGAGGAGTGTCTTCAGGGCCCGGGGTGAGTCACCGGTGTACATCGAACCCTGAGGAACCAGGAAGTGCCGGCCTCCCATCACGTCGTACTGCCCGTAGTCCGAGCTGGGTTCGAAGAAGCTGCACCACACCTCTGAACCATCGGTGGCGGTACCTTCGACACGCGCCCGGAACGCCTCCAGAGACCTGTCGATGACTTCCTTGAACTGCTCGACCTGAGCCTCGTCGAGCAACCCGCGAACGAGAAGGCAGCCATGGTGGAAGACCGCGGATGCGAGCTTCTCGGTGGTCAACTCGGAAGCGTCGATCTCGGGGGGTTCGACACACCCCTCGAAAAGGTCGGGGACGACCGGGGGCCAGGACTCGAGCCCACCTCCGTGGGCAACCTGTTTGAACGCCCGATGACGAAGGTCGACCATTCGAACCTCTAACGCATCGTCGGGTCTCGCCCTCAGCGCCTCGGTGTAGTGGTGCACCGCGGTCTGTAGGTCACCGCTCTGTTCTGCGGCTCGTCCGGCCGCCATCTCGGCGTCGGGGTCGATGTGGTCGGCGGCAAGGGTCCCGGAGGGCGTCATGGCCGGAAGCTACCTGGCCAGCGGTCGGGCGGGAACCCCCACAACGGTCGTTTTTTCAGCGACATCTGTCACTACCACCGCGTTGGCACCGATCTGGGCATCGGCACCGATCTTGACCGGCCCGATGATCTTCGCCCCGGTACCGATGTGAGCGCGCGGACCGATGACGGCGCCGTGAACGACACCCTCCTTGAGCCCGATCGTCACCCAGGGACGAACCTCGACGTGAGGTCCGATCTCAACGATCCCGTCGATGACCACCGCCCCGTGGGGGAGGTAGAGCCCTGGTGCCACGATCACCGGGTCACCGATGCAGACCTGCCCGATCATCATGGCCATGCGATGCAGGATCGATGGGATGATCGGGATCTCATGAACCTGAAGGGTCGCCTTAAGCCGGTAACAGAGCAGGGCCAGGAAGGCGTCGCTCTTCCAGCAGAGCCTCAGCACCTGAAGCACCAGGTCGACGCGCGATCTGAACTCGTAGCGCTCACCCCGGTACAGGCAGAAGATCCGCGCGTCCTCTCTGACGGCGCGGCGGAAGGAAGGAAACCGGCGCCTGAACTTACGCATCAAATCCCGACGCTGGGCCTTGGTCGGTCCCGGCGTCGAGGGAGTGGGCTTTCGGCGCCTCATACGAGGATGGGAACGTAGCGCTCAGGGAAGCACGACGGAGCGAAGAACCAGGACTCCAACGCGTACCGGTCGGCGGTGAACTCCCGCTCCGATGAGGACCGGTGGACGAAGAAATCGTCGAAGAAGATCGCGTCACCGGGAGCGAAAGACGGCGTCTCGGGCTGCGCATCCACCGCCACCTCGTCGACAAGGCCCTGCCCGATCGAGTTGGGGAATATCGACCCCTTGGTACCGGTCTCGAGGATCTCGTCAACCCGCTTGGGCACCACGTCCAGACCTGGAGCAGGGTTGTCCCCACCGCAGTGCGACAGCGACAGCCACAGGTCGATGGCCCTGATCCCGGACCCGATGAAGGCACCGTCCTGGTGCCAGGTTGGCGCCGACTCGCGGATCCGCCGCAGGACGCACTTGTTGTAGGAAAGCGCAGGACGCTCCCCCAGATATTCGGTGACGGTGTCGATCACCCCCTTGGCTCGGAAGATCTCCAGCACCTCGAGCATCATCTCAGGGGCGTCGGCAACCAACATCCCACCCACCTCACGGACCCAGGCTCTCTCGGTGGGCACGCTGGCCGCCTCGACCTGGAAAGGCCGATAGGCGCTCTCGGCCCCGGGCCGCCCGTCATCGGACTCGTTGTCGCGGTCCTCCAACACGGACAGGGCGCGGTCCTGGACAACCGATACCTCATCGGGGGTCAGGAGCCCGCGGACGATCACCGCGCCGTGATGAAGGATCGCCCCACCGACCACCGCGGCGGAGATCTCTGCTGCGCTGATCTCCGGAACGCCTCGAACGTCGGGGAACGGGTCGGCCAGCTCAGGCGGCCAGCTTTCCCGTTGTGACGGAGCACGATCCCGGCCGAAGGCATCATGGCGAAGCCTGACGATCTGCCGGGCCAGCTCGGGGTCGGGGTCGCGTCGGTACTCCTCGGTGAGGATACCGACCGCATCCATCACCCGGTCCGCACCGGCAACAACCTGGGTGTCAGTCATGTTCGAGTTTCCTCCGTGTCAAGGGCAACCTGCGGCGATGCCCGGAAGGGTGTAGCCACAACAACTGGCTCTATATCCATCTAAGTCCTGCTCCGGACCGGGCGCGCCGGGACGCCGGCCACCCTGCTGTTGGCCGGCACATCCCCGCTGAGTACGGCGTTGGCACCGATCCTGGTGTGCGCCCCCACCACCGCCGGTCCGGTGATCACGGCACCGGTCCCAACCCTGACGTCGGTCTCGATGACCACTTCACCATTGGAGGAGTCGATGGTCGACCAAGGAAACATCACGACTCCTGGACCCAACCTGACCGACCCCCGAAGGTCCACCTGGCCGTGGGCCAGGTAGAGCCCGGGCCCGATCACCACGTCCGGACCGACATGAACCTGGGCGATGGCCGCCGCCGCCACTTTCATCAGCCGAGGAACCACCGGAACCCGATATCTCCGGGCGGACGCTCCCACCCGGTAACAGACCTGGGCCAGGTACGCATCGCTCTCCACCGCCAGCCTGAGCATCTGCCCCGCGGTAACCCACCGGTTCCCGAGACGGTGGTACTCGCCCCGGAACCTCGCCGCGGCCCTCGCGTCGGCGACCAAAGCCGACAGCAGCGGAGGTGGCGCCAAGGGTGGGGATGGGTTCGTCATGGGCGTTCGACACCGGTTCGGCGCACCTGGGGCGGTGCGGTGGGCGGATGGTAGTCCCGATACCTCAGACGGTAGACGTGACTTCCGACCACCGGGTTTCCACAGCACCAAGGCCCGACCACGCGTACCATCCCGGCCGTGAACAACGAATGGGCCTTCCTGCCGATGAGAAGTTCGAACGACCTGATCGGCGACGCTGACGCCATCAGAGCCCGTATGGAAGAGGACAGCTACCTCTACTTCGAGAAGATCCTCGACCCCGAAAAGCTTCTGGCCCTGCGACGGGACATGCTCACCGTGCTCGCCGGTCACGGATGGGTGCTCGGTGGAGACCTGCTGATGGACGCGGTGGTGGGTGGAGACACCTATCACGAGGATCAGGAGGAGTTCCTGGACGCTTACAACGCGGTCCAGCGCCTCGAGTCCCTCCACACCCTCGCTCACGACCCTTTGCTGACAAACCTGATGGGCCAGCTCCTAGGGGATGGGGCCTTCCCCCACCCGCTCAAGATCTGCCGTCTCGCCGCTCCGGGCCAGCACGAGGTCACGACACCGCCTCACCAGGACTATCCCAACAACCAGGGCACCCCAGATCTGACCGCGGCCTGGATCCCCGTCGGCGACTGCCCCCGCGAGCTCGGCTGCATCGCGGTTCTTCGAGGGTCCCACCGCTACGGCCTGCTGCCACTGGCGATCCACCGCGGCGCCGGTAAGCGCCAGGCGGTACTGAACGACGAGATGCTCGAAGACCTCCACTGGGTGACCACCGACTTCTCGCTCGGCGACGTGCTGTTGTTCCCATCCCTGACGGTTCACGCGGCCTTGAACAACGCCACCGAGTTCAACATGCGGGTGTCGGTCGACTTCCGGTACCAACCCAAGGGGGCACCGCTCACCCCGATCTGCCTGGAGCCGCATTTCCAGCGTCAGACCTGGGAGGACATCTACGAGGGATGGTCCTCGACCGAATACCAGTACTACTGGCGGGACCTGGACTTCGAGGTCGTCCCATTCGAGACCTTTCCCGTGCAGGGCATGCGCGACAACATCGGCTACGAAGGGGACGGGCGCGCTTTCGAGAGCGCCCTGCGCGACCAGGTGATCGCCGGCAGCGTCGAGCTCGACCCAGAGGATTGGCGTGAAGTCCTCACCATCGAAGCACGGCGAGCGGCCCGCAACGAACGCCGCAAGACTGCCGTGGCCGAGCGCCTCGCTGAGCCGGCGGCCGGGCCGTCGACCGACGAATAGCCCCGCACGCCCCGGCCGTTCGGTCCATCGCCTCCTCAGAGATCGAACTCGTCCTCTCGGCCTTGCTCGACGAGATAGTCCAGAACGCGCTGCCTGACGGTCTCATCCGTCTCTATCAACCGGCGAAGCTGGAAATCGACCTCCTCCTGGATCGACGCCGTGGTGAGGGTCCAGCCCTCGCGGCCGTGCGCCGCGCCCGGACCACCCCGCAACGGCACCGACGGCGCATCGTCGACCACGAAATCCCACTCGGCATAGAAATCCTTGCGGGTCCAAGCCAAAGTCGACGGCGTCTCACCCGGATTCTGGAACCGCAACGGCCCCACAAACACCTGACCCAAACCAACACCAGAACCCGCACCCATCAGGCCGGGCGGCGGACG
>JAGQSO010000020.1 GCA_020439505.1 Acidimicrobiales bacterium | reverse complement strand
GTTTCTGACACACTGTCAGACATGAGTGAGGGGACCAGCGACACCGAGATCCAACCCGAGGTCGAAGGGGCCGACACCCCGCTACCTACCTCCTACAACTTCGCCGACCTGTGGGCGGCGGTGTGGCCCCGGGCTGCCAGCCGCACCGCCCTGGTCTGCGGTCCCCAGCGCCCGACCTACCGGGAGTTGGCCGAGCGGGCCAACCGGCTGGCCGCCTACCTGAAGGATGCGGGGGTCGGCCCCGGTGACAAGGTCGCCCTGTTCCTCAAGAACGACCAGGCCTACCTCGAGGCCATGATCGCGGCGTTCACCCTCCGGGCCGCGCCGGTGAACATCAACCACCGCTACACCGGCGAGGAGTTGAGGGCCCTGTTGGAGGATTCGGGCTCGGTAGCCCTGTTGGTGCACCGCTCGCTGCCCCCCCAGGTGGCCACGGTGGCCGACACCGTGAGCTCGATGCGCGCCATCCTGGTCGTCGACGACCCCGTTCCCGGTGAGGCCGACGGTCCGGGCGTCGAGCTGGCGGGAGCGGTCGGCTACGACCAGGCGTTGGCGTCCTCCTCGCCCGAGAGGTTGGAGATCGAGGGTCGGTCGGGCGACGACATCTACCTGATGTACACCGGTGGTACCACCGGCCGACCCAAGGGCGTGGTGTGGCGTCAGGAGGATGCCTATTTCGCCTGCATCGGCGGCGGTGACCCCATGCGCCTCCTCGGACCGGTCACCGACCCTTCCGAGGTGATCGAGCGGATGGTCGCCGGGTTCGTCTACCTGCCGTTGGCTCCCTTGATGCACGCGGCGGCCCAGTGGACGACTTGGTCGTGGCTGCTGGCCGGGGGAACCACGGTGCTGATGCCCGGGAGCCTCGACCCCGAAGCAGTGTGGGATGCCGTGGCCGACGAGGGGGTCAACTCGCTCACCGTCATCGGCGACGCCGTGGGCCGTCCCCTGGTGCAGGCCTGGGAGGACAACCCCGACCGTTGGGACGTCACCAACCTGTTCGCCATCTCCAACGGCGGAGGGCCGATGTCACCGGCGCTCAAAGCCCGGTTGGCCGAGCTGTTCCCCGGCCGGGCCATCGTCGACGGCTTCGGTTCCTCCGAGAGCGGGGTGCAGGGGTCCCAGCGGCTCCAGGCCGGCGAGGTCGGGACCGGCCTGGCCCGCTTCGCCCCCGCCCCGGGAACCAAGGTGTTCGACAACGACCTGCGCGAGGTCCAAGCCGGGTCGGGTGATGCCGGTCGGGTGGCCAACAGCGGACGACTACCGCTTGGCTACCTGAACGACCCGGCCAAGACCGCCGACACCTTCGTCGAGGTCGACGGGGTCCGCTACTGCTTCACCGGGGACATGGCGACGGTCGAGGCCGACGGCTCGATCCAGCTCCTGGGCCGCGGTTCGCAGTGCATCAACACCGGGGGCGAGAAGGTCTTCCCCGAAGAGGTCGAAGCCCAGATCGTCGACCACCCCAAGGTGGCCGACGTCTTGGTGGTCGGAGTTCCTGACGAGCGTTGGGGCAACGTGGTCACCGCTGTCGTCGCTCCCGCCGACCCCGACCTGCCGCCCAGCCTCGACGAGCTGAAGGCCCACCTGCGGGCGAGCTTGGCCGGCTACAAGCTGCCCAAGCACCTGGTGCTGGTGGACGAGGTGATGCGCTCCCCGGCCGGCAAGGCCGACTACCGCTGGGCTCGGGCCGCCGCCGAGGAACACCTGAGGTCGTGACCGCCCGACGGTGACGAGTCCGGCCCCTCGAACTTCGGTGGCGAGGCGGGAACCGAATCGGGGTTCGTGTCGTCACAACGAGCATGAACGACACCATGTCTCCTCCGAGTCGTCCCCGACGGGGCCTGCTGGGCGTGGCGGCGGCCTCGGCCGCGGCGGCCCTGGTGGCCGGTGTGATCGTGTTGGGGGGTGAGACCCCGGTCGAGGCGTCGGGCCTGGCCCGCTTCAGCTCGTGCGCCGAGCTGAGCGAATGGGGCCAGGAATATTCCTCCCGCGAGTCCTTCGACATCGCTGGCGCCCCCTTGACCACCATGGCCGCGGCGGCCCCCTCGGCCGCTATGGAGGAGAGCGACGCCGCCGCGGCTGGTGACGGTGCGGTCTCGGCCCGGGCAGAGGAGTCGGTAGCCACGCAGGCCCCCGAAGGTGACGGCACCAACGTGGTGGTCGAGGGTGTCGACGAGCCCGATCTCGTCGAACGGCTCGGAGGGGACCGGGCCCTGGTCGTGGGGGGAAGCACCCTGGCGGTGGCCGACCTGGGTGACGCCGAGCTGGTGGCACGGGCCACCGTGCCCTGGGGGGCACAGGTCACCTACGACGCCGATGCCGGGGTGGCGTGGTCGGTGGGAACCATGGAGCGGGGTGCCGTGCAGGTGCAGCGCTTCGTGGTGGCGGAATCGTCGCTGACCCCTGACGGAACCTGGTCGGCCGACGGGTCGTTGGTTTCGGCCCGCCGTCAGGGCGGTGAGCTGCTGGTGGTGGCCACCGACTGGTTCGACAGCCCGGTCGTCTACGAAGAACCGCTCCCCGACGTCGGTGTCGAACCGTTGCCGGGCGTCGAGGACCCTGACCGGTCGGTGTCCACCGGCGTCGATCCGACCGACGGGGTCGACGGGTCCGACGGGTCGACCTCCCAGGATTCGCTGCCCTTCGCCGGCGCTCCGGTGCCGTGTGACCAGGTGCTGTACCCGGCCGGTCCGGCCGAGCCATCGGCCACCCTGTTGGCGGTGCTGCCGGTGTCCGGTCCGCTGGAACCGGTGCGGGCCACCGAGGTCGTGGGATCGGGATCTCTGGTCCACGTCACCGCCGATGCCGCCTTCCTGGCCACCCCGACCTGGGATGCCGGGACCGGAGCGCAGAGCACCGGCCTTCACCGCTTCGACCTGGCCAGCCTCACCCACACCGGCTCGGGCCTGGTCGAGGGGGCGCTGCTGAACGACTTCTCGATGTCGGCCCACGACGGACACCTCCGGGTCGCGGTGTCGCTGGGTGGAGGCTTCGTCGGCCGCCCGATGCCCATCGAGGGCGATGGGGGCATCGGTTCCGCGGCGGCCGGTGGTGACGTGGTGTTCGAGAGCTCCAAAACCACGATCGGTGAAGCCGTCTCCCCGTCGGAGCCCGACGCGGCCGAGGCGCAGGACGTGGCGACGGTGGGCGGCACCATCGCAGCCGAGATTCCTTCTGATCCGCAACCGGATCTTCCCGCTCCCGAGACCACGGTGCCGGAGCGGCCCGAACCCGAACCCACCGGTCCCGAACCCACCGATCCAGGGTCCCCCGTGACCGAGACGACGGTGCCAGTGACCACGGTGCCCGAAACCACCGTGCCCGAAACCACGATGGTCGAGCCGTTCCCTGAGATTCCGCCCATGCCAGAGCTGCCGGTTCCGGATCCCGGTGAACCGCTGAACGAGATCGTGGTCCTCGACACCGATGGTGCCCTCGACGTGGTCGGTCGTACCCCCCGGTTCGGTCTCCCCGGGGAGACGCTCTACGGGATCCGCTTCGACGGTGCCACCGCCTACGCCGTGACGTTCCTCCAGACCGATCCGTTCTACGTGATCGACCTGACCGATCCGACGGCCCCGCGGGTGGCGGGCGAACTGAAGCTGCCCGGATTCAGTGCGTACCTACACCCGGTCTCGGCCACCGAGGTGGTCGGGTTCGGTCCCGACGAATCGGGTCGGGTTTCGGCCAAGTTGTTCAACGTCTCCGATCCCGCCGCCCCGATGCTGATCGATTCGATCGTGCTGGGTGATCAGTCGCCGGTGGTCTACGACCACCATGCCTTCGTCGACCTCGGCGGGGGCCGCTTCGCCGTACCTGCCTCATCGTGGGGTGGACTCGTGGACAGCCCGGTGGGTGGCCCGGCCGAGATCTGCGGGGTGGCGGGATGTGACGGCTCGGACTACGGCCAGCCGTACTCGGTCCCCAGCGAGGTGGTGGTGCTGGCCATCTCCGGGGGGCGGCTGGCGGTGGAGGACCGGGTGCCGGTCGACGCCGTGGAGCCGGTGTCGCGGGTCATCCCATTCCAGGGGGGATGGGGCGCCCTCGCCGGTACCCAGCTCCACGTCGTGGATGACAACGGTACCGAGCGTGCGAACCTTCCCCTGGGTTGACGGCGATCGAGGAGGCCGGGACCCCCGAATCGACAGGTGGGGATCCCGGTCTCGCCGTTCCAGGAATCCGCTTCCTGGTCGGACGGTCAGCCGACGGGAGCACCGGGGGTGAAGCGCACGGGCATGGATTCGTAACCGCTCACGAAGTTGGCGGCCCGGTAGGCGGGTTCGGCGCGGTCGGCCAGTTCCATGTCGGGCATGCGGGCCAGGAGTTGCTCGAACATCACCCTGAGCTCCAGCCGGGCCAGGCTGTTGCCCAAGCAGAAGTGAGTCCCGAACCCGAAGGCGACGTGTTCGTTGGGGGTCCGGCCGATGTCGAAGCGGAAGGGTTCCTCGAACACGGTCTCGTCACGGTTGGCCGACGGGTACAGCAGTAGGACCTTCTGGCCTTCCTCCACGACCTGACCGCCGATCTCGACGTCTCGGGTGGCGACCCTGGCCATGTTCTTTATCGGGGTCACCCAGCGCAGCATCTCCTCGATCCCGGTGGTGAGCAGGGACGGATCAGCCACCAACCGGTTCCACTGGTCTCGGTCGTTGAGGACCTGCCAGCCGCCGCCGGAGATCACGTGGCGGGTGGTCTCGTCGCCGCCGATCAGGATCAGCAGGGACTCGAAGGTCAGCTCGCCGAGGTCGAGTCGGTCGCCGTCGACCTCGGCGTGGCATAGAACGCTCATCAGGTCGTCGCGGGGATTGGCGGTGCGGTCCGCGATCACCCGACCGGCGTATTCGGTCCATCCCCCGAAGGCCTCGGTGGCCCGTTCGAGATGTTGGGGGTCCCCGGTGAGGGCGCACAGCAGGGCGTCGCTCCACTCCAGCAGCTGGTCGCGGTCCTCGGGCTCGACGCCCAGGTCGTTGCCGATCATGATCAGGGGTAGGGGAGCGGCGATGTCCCACACGAAGTCGCATTCGCCCTTCTCGATGACCCGGTCGATGATCCCGTCGCAGACGGCCCGGATCTCGTCCTCGCGGGCCCGGACCCGTTTGGGGGTGAACCCCTTGTTGACCAGCTTGCGGCGCTGGAGATGTTCGGGGTCGTCCATGTCGATCATCATCGGCATCGGACCCGCGTCGGGTCGGATGCCCTGGGCGTTGGACCAGGTGGCAGGGTCCTTTGAGATGGTCTTGATGTCGGCGTAGCGGCTGATCCCCCACACGCTCCCGTCCCAGTAGACGGGGGCGTTGGCCCGCATCCAGGTGAGGTCGTCGTGGGGGTTGGATCCCCACCACGCGCCACTGACGAAATCGATCGGGGCGCGGGTCGGATGGTCTGGCACTGGGGCTCCTATGACGAGGGGGACGCACATTGTGCCCTAGCCCCTGAGAGGAATGTGTCAAGTGACACGGATCGGTGGTCGTAATCTGACGGTATGTCACAAACCGTTGTCGCCCCCGATGTCGTGGGCGGCCCGCCGATTCCCATGGGCCGCCGGGTCGAGTTGCCGGGTCGAGGTACGACCTTCGTCCGCGAGGTGGAGGGTCCGCCGGGGGCCCCGACGGTTCTGCTGCTCCATGGCCTGATCGCGTCGGCCGGTCTCAACTGGTTCCAGGCCTTCGCTCCCCTCGGCGAGCACTTCCGGGTGCTGGCCCCGGATCTGCGGGGTCACGGCCGGGGAATCCGTACCTGGTCCCGCTTCAAGCTGGCCGACTGCGCCGACGACGTGGCCGCGCTGTTGGACCAACTCGACGTCGGCCCGGTGATCGTGGTCGGGTACTCGATGGGCGGCCCGGTGGCTCAACTGCTGTGGCATCGCCACCCCGACAAGGTCGCCGGCCTGGTGTTCTGCGCCACCAGCAACCACTTCGTCCCCGGGGTGCGGGAGCGATTGGCCTTCGTCACTGCGGTGTCGGTGTTCGCCGGTTCCACCCGGGTCGGCCAGTTGGCCACGATGCTTCCCTTGCGACCTTGGCAGGCGGTGATGCCGCCCGCGGTTCGGGCCCGGCCCGACAGCTTCACCCGGTGGGCGGCGGCGGAGATGCAGCGCCACGATCCCCGGATGGTGGCCGAGGCGTTGGCCGCCATCGGCACCTACGACTCGCGCCGGTGGCTCAAGGACGTGGACGTGCCGACGACCCTCCTCGTCACCGCCCACGATCGGGCGGTACCGCCTCACGAACAGCTCAGGTTGTTGCTGTCGATCCCCGACGCCCGCGTCGTTCAGGTCGACCAGGGACACACGTGGTGTGCCAAGCCCAGCTTCGGCCCTGGCATCCGCGACGCCTGCCTGGAGATGACAACCCGCTGAGCCGGGCCTCTCCCAAATCCATGCAGGGGTTGCCGGTCACGCTCCGGTCACGCCTCGTCGAGGTGTTGTTCGACCCATTGGCCGAGAACCACGGCACTGGCCGCCACCGCGGTGGGCCAGTCGTGGGCGGTCCCATCGGCGTTGTCCGAGACGTGCTTGACCAGCCGGAGGGGAACGCCGAACTGGTCGCAACTCAAGGCGACGGCGTAGCCCTCCATGTCGACGAGGTGGGCTCGTTCCGCCAGGCGGGCCCGAACGGCGGGATCGGTCACGAAGAGGTCACCTGAAGCCAGGACGGTGTCGTCGCCCTCCACCGTCAGTTCCTCGCGGGGATCGAACCCCAACGCCCGGATGGCGTCACCGTTGAGGTCGTGGTTGAACACCGCCCCGGGCTGGTGCAGACCCACGATCTCGTCGCGCAGGGCACCTGCGGTGCCGACGTTGAGCACCACGAGACCCTCCAGCCCGCCGGGTTCGGCTGCCATCCGGGTGAGGGCGACGGTGGTGGCCACCGCGGCGGCGGTCTTGCCCAGGCCGGTGATGACCCGGGGCAGAGACCGGGGGACGTGGGCGATCTCGATCTCGGTGGCGGCGACGATGAGGGGCAGGCGACGGTAGGGCACGGCATCTGAGCGTACGCACCGGACGCACCGTCGTCGGACCGTCGATCGGAGTTCGAACCAACCGCTCTGATAGAACGTGTTCTCGTTTTTCGCCGGGGCCACCAGGAGCAGCAGTGCACATCGCCTTCACCCCTGAGCAGGAGCAGCTCAAAGCGGAGCTCCGCTCGTACTTCGCCCAGCTCATGACACCCGAGGTCACCGCGGCCTCCTTCGCCGGTGAGACCGGCGATCCGGCCTGCCTCGAAGCGGTCCGCCAGATGGGGCGTGACCGTTGGCTCGGGGTGGGCTGGCCCGAGTCCTACGGCGGGCGGGGATTTGGGCCCGTCGAGCAGTTCATCTTCATGAACGAGTCGTGGCGGGCCGGTGCCCCCACCCCGTTCCTATCGGTCAACACCGTCGGCCAGACGATCATGCAGTTCGGCAACCAGGAGCAGAAGGACTTCTTCCTGCCCCGGATCCTGGCCGGTGACCTGCACTTCTCGATCGGCTACACCGAACCGGAGTCAGGCACCGACCTGGCCTCGCTCACCACCACCGCGGTGCGCGACGGCGACGAGTGGGTGATCAACGGCCAAAAGATCTTCACCTCCCTCGCCAGCTACGCCGACTACGTGTGGCTGGCGGCGCGGACCGACCCCGAGGCCCCCAAGCACCGGGGGATCACGATCTTTGCCGTGCCCACCACCGACCCCGGCTACAGCTACTCCAAGATCCACACCATGGTGAACGCCTCGACGTTCAACACCTTCTACGACAACGTGCGGGTACCGGACTCGGCCATCATCGGCGAGCTGAACGGCGGCTGGAACCTGATCGTCAACCAGCTCAACTACGAGCGGGTGGGCCTCGCTCCGCCCGGCATGATCGAAGCCAACTACGAGGACGTGCTGGAGTGGGCCCGCACCACCCCGGCCTCGGGTGGCGGCAGGGTCATCGACCAGGAGTGGGTCCGGATCGGTCTGGCCCGGGTCCGGGCCGGCATCGAGTACCTCACCCTCCTCAACTGGAAGGTAGCGGCGACCGAAGCGGCGGGGGAGTCCGTGAACCCCGCCGACGCCAGTTCCATCAAGGTGTTCGGAACCGAGTTCTTCCTCGACGCCTACCAGATCCTCATGGAGATCGTCGGGCAGTCGTCGGCCCTCACCACCGGCTCGCCCGCCGCGGCGTTGGCCTCACGCCTCGACCGTGGGTTCCAGGGCAGCACCATCTTGACCTTCGGCGGTGGGGTCAACGAGATCCAGCGTGACCTGATCGCCATGTTCGGCTTGGCCATGCCCCGTACGCCCCGGATGTAAGGAAGCAGACCGATGGACTTCACCCTCACCGACGAACAGAGCGCGGTCCGCGACCTGGCCGCCCAGATCCTCTCGGAGCGCTCCACCCCCGAGCGGGTGCGCGAGGTCGAATCCGACCCCGACGGGGACTGGTTCGACAGGGCGCTGTGGAACGAGCTGGCCAAGGCGGACCTCCTCGGGTTGTGTCTGCCCGAGGCCGACGGCGGCGGCGGATTCGGGATGTTCGAGCTCGCCCTGATCCTCGAACAGGTGGGCCGCAACGTCGCCCCGGTACCGCTCTACGCCACCCTCGCCCTCGGGGCGCTGCCGTTGGCCCACTTCGGAACCGAAGCCCAGAGGGCGGCTTGGCTGCCCGGCGTGGTCAGCGGTGACGTGGTCCTGACCGCGGCCCTTTCCGAAGGGGGCAACGGTCTGCCCCCCGCCGTCCCTTCCACCACCGCCACCGGCGAAGGCGACGGTTGGATCATCAGTGGAACCAAGGTTCTGGTCCCCTCGGCTCACCTCTCCCAGCGGGTGCTGGTCCCCGCCCGCACCGGTGAAGGAAGCTCCACGGTCTTCTTGGTGGACCCCTCGTCGTCGGGGGTGTCGGCCGAGCGCAACACCTCGGTCAACCTCGAACCGCTCACCACCCTCACCTTCGACGGTGTGGCGGTCGGGCCCGACGACGTGCTCGGCGCAGTCGACGGCGGTGCCGAGGTCGTGGACTGGATCACCGAGCGGGGGACCGCGGCGCTCTGCGCCACCCAGGCCGGGGTGTGCGAAGCGGCCCTGCGGATCACCGCCACCTACACCAGTGAGCGCCGCCAGTTCGGTTCGCCCATCGCCACCTTCCAGGCCGTGGCCCACCGCGCTGCCGATGCCTACATCGACACCGAGGCCATCCGCCTCACCGCCCACCAGGCAGCCTGGCGACTCGATGCCGGCCTGCCGGCGGGCGAGGCGCTGGCCATCGCCAAGTTCTGGGCCGGCGACGGCGCCCACCGGGTGACCCACGCCGCTCAGCACCTCCACGGCGGAATCGGGGTGGATCTCGACTACCCCGTCCACCGGACCTTCCGCTGGGCGCGCCACATCGAGCTCAGCCTCGGTGGTGCCACCACCCACCTCCTGCGCCTCGGCAACTTGCTGGCGAGCTGACCCAGGCTCCGCCGGACGCGAGCAACCCGATCCGCTGGGGTCGTCGGCAGCGGCGGTGGTCAGCCGTCGCCGGTCGATGGCCGTAGGTTGGCGATGACTTCTGTCACAATGAACCTGACGTAGCGTCAGGCCCTTCGCCTCTGGTGCGCTACGGTTCACCGGTTCGAGGTAACAGGGGATTGACGATGAGAACACGCACCGTTGCGGTCGGTTGCGCGCTGGCATTGCTGGCCGCGGGCTGTGGTAGCCGCCTGAGTGACGATCAGCTCGCGGCAGGAGCGGGTACTGGCGGCGGAGGACCGACCGCCACCACCGCGGCCGGCGGTGGTGAGCCCGGCGGACCCCAGGTCCCCATGTTCGGGACCCTCGAGGCGCCGTGCGGGGCGGCTCCCGACGATTTCACGCCCACCGCCAGCGACACCGGCGTGACCGAGACCTCGATCAAGATCGGTGTGGTGTCGGACCGCGCCGGGGCGGTGAAGGTGCCCACCGCCAGCATCGAGGAGTCGATGCAGGCCTTCGTCAAGTACTGCAACGACCTCGGCGGGATCAACGGTCGACCGCTCGAGCTGTCCACCTACGACTCGCAGCTCACCAACACCCTCGCCGCCGTGCAGGCGGCCTGCAACGACGGGCTGTTCGCCATCGTCGGGTCTGGGTCGGTGTTCGACGATCTGGGCGCCGAGGCGTCGGTCGAGTGCGGCCTTCCCGACATCGCCGCCTATTCGGCTAATGCCAAGAAGTCCACCGCCCCCAACGTGTGGACGCCGGTTCCCAACCCGTCTCAGACCAACTCGGTCGGCCCTGCCCGCTATCTGGCGGGGGAGTTCCCCGCCGCGGTCAAGAAGACGGCGATCGTGTCGTCGAGCCAGGTGCCGACCGCATGGACCCAGGCCCTTCGCATCGTCGACTCCTGGGAGCAGGTCGGTTACGACTTCATCCAGCAACAAGACACCGGATTGATGCAGGAGTCCTACGCCGCCGAGGCCCGGGAGATGAAGGCGGCCGGGGTGAAGTTCGTGACCATGGTGTCCGAGACCGGTGAGGGCGCCAAGCTCCTCCGTGATATCGCCGCCCAGGGCCTCAAGCCCGATGCCGTCCTGTTCGGAACCCAGTACTACGACCCCGCCCTGCTGACCGAACCGGGGGCCGAAGGGCTATACGTCGAGATGAACACCGTGCCGTTCGAGGAAGCCGACGACGTTCCCGCGGTCCGCCAGTACCTGGACATCTACGAAGCCACCGGCGCCAAGACCGCGCCCACGGCCCTCGGGGTCCAGTCCTTCTCAGCCGCTCTGATGTTCGCCACCGCGGCCCGCAACGCCGGCTCGGACCTGACCCGGGAGACCCTGGTGGCCGAGATCAAGAAGCTGAAGGACTGGACCGGTGGCGGACTCCACTATCCGACCGAGCCGGGTACCCGCGACCGGGCGGGTTGTTTCATCCTGGTGCAGGTCAAGGACGGCAAGTTCACCCGGGCCTTCCCCGAGAAGCCCGGAACCTTCTCGTGTGATCCCAAGAACGTCGTTCCGATCAAGAGCCCTGAGCTGAACGGGTCGGACATCAAGTGGTGATCCCCGGACCCTCGACCCCGGCTCGTTAGCCCGATATGGACAGCCTCCTGACCATCGTCGTGTTCGGCCTGACCGCCGCGGCCATCTACGCCGTGGCGGCCAGCGGGCTGGTGTTGACCTACACGACTTCGGGCATCTTCAACTTCGCCCACGGCGCGATCGCCATGTTCTGCGCCTACGTGTACTGGCAGTTGTCCTCGCCCGATGCCTGGGGACTTCCGGTTCCCGTCGCTCTGGTCCTGACCCTGGTGGTCTTCGCGCCGCTCATGGGTTTGATCATCGACCGGGTTCTGATGAGGGGGTTGGCGGAAGCTCCGCCGACCATTCGCCTGGTGGTGCCCATCGGCCTGCTGGTGGCCCTGATCCAGTTGGCTTCCATCATCTGGCCCCCCAACGAGGTGGTCGCCTCGCTGCCCGAGTTCTTCCGGGGCCGGTCGATCCACGTGGCCGACATCGCCGTCACCTACCACCAGATCATCACCATCGCGGTGGCCCTGGTGGTCGCCGTGGTCCTGCGGGTGGTGCTGTACGGAACCCGCATTGGAGTCGCCATGCGGGGCGTGGTCGACGACCGTGACCTCGCAGCGCTCAACGGCTCCAACCCCCAGCGGATCTCGACCATCGCCTGGGCCCTCGGGTGCCTTCTGGCCGGTGTGGCCGGCATCCTCGTCGCGCCGATCCTTCGCCTCGACCAGATCCAGCTCACCTTCCTGGTCATCAACGCCTATGCCGCGGCCATGGTCGGTCGACTCAAGAGCCTTCCACTGACCGCCCTGGGCGCGCTGATCCTGGGACTGGCCCGCGAGACGGTTCGCCTTTACGACTCCAACCTGCCCGACTGGATCAACGTCGACAGCATCCCGGTGATCATGCTGTTCGTGGTGCTGTTGGTGGTCCCCCAGCAAAAGGCCGAACTGTTCGGCGGACGCGCCGACCGTACCCGCATGCCCAACCCGTCCATGAAGGAGGCGCTGCTGGCATCGGTGGGTGTGGTGTTGGTGGCGGTACTGATCCCACAGGTGATGGAAGGCAACGTCTTCAACGCGGTGGGTTCGGGTGTCGCTATCGCCATCATCGCCCTGTCGTTGGTCCCCCTGACCGGTATCGCAGGCCAGATCTCGTTGGCTCCCTTCGCCTTCGCCGGCATGGGTGCCCTGACCATGCACCTGGTCGCCCCGGGTGGAAGCCCCCTGGGTCTGCTGGCGGTGATCCCGGTGTGCGGTGTCGTCGGTGCCCTGGTGGCGCTGCCCACGCTCAAGCTGCGAGGCCTGTACCTGGCCCTGGCCACCATGGCCTTCGCTCTGTTCTGCGAGAAGGCCATCTACACCAACGTGGAGTCCTTCCAGGCCAGCCCCAACTTCCCCCGCTTCGCGGTGGGGGGGCTGTCGTTGGGGGGTGACGGCGCCTACCTGACCTTCATGGCGGTCGTGCTGTGCGCATTCGGGGTCGGGGTGACCGCGTTGCGCCATGGGCCCTTCGGCCGCCGTCTCCAGGCGATGAAGGACAGCCCGGCAGGGAGTGCCACCATCGGACTCGACGTGGCCCGGTTGAAGGTCCAGGCGTTTGCGCTCTCGGCCGTCATCGCCGGCGTAGGCGGGGTGCTCCTGGCCCAGTGGCGCACCCAGGCCGGTCCCAGCCAGTACGCCCTGCTGGAGGGCGCAGTTCCCGCCCTTCCGACGATCCTGATGGCGGTGGTGGGCGGGATCGCCTCGGTGTCGGGGGTGTTCGTCGGTGCCATGTTGATCGTGATGTTCCCGATCATCGGCGACACCTATCCGATCCTCAAGAACCTGATGATCATCGCCCCGGGCCTGGCCGGGATCTCCCTGGTCGCCAACCCCGGCGGCGCGGTTTCCCGGGTCACCGACCAGGTCAACGCCGAGATGGCCCGACGTCGCCAGAAACGGCTCGGGACTCTCGACATCGACGACCGCCAAGCGGTCGGCCCCGGTGCTCTATCCGCCCGGATGCGGGCGCTGTTGGTGCCGCCCCGCAGCGTGGTGCTCCCCGAGGAGATCCCGATCGGCCGGGGTGCCACGGCGGAGCAGTTGGCCGGGTTGGAGGGTGAGCTGGGCCTGAACTGGGGGAGGTGTGATGCCGATCCTCGAAGCGCGTGAGATCTCGGTCCGCTTCGGCGGGCACATGGCGGTGGACAACGTCGACCTCGATGTGGAGGCCGGTCAGATCACCGGGCTGATCGGGCCCAACGGGGCGGGTAAGACCACCACCTTCAACGTGTTGACCGGTCTGCAACCGGCCACCACCGGTCGGGTGTATCTGGGGGGCGACGACATCACCGAGGTTCCCGCCCATCGTCGGGCCCGCCTCGGTATGGCGAGGACCTTCCAGCGGCTGGAGCTGTTCGGCACGTTGTCGGTCCTCGACAATGTGCTCGTCGCCGCCGAGCTGGTCCCCGACGAGGGCGCCAGCCCGGTAGAGGTTGCGTCCGCGCTGTTGGAACGGGTCGGACTGGCCCACCTCAGCGCCCAGCGGGCCGACTCGCTTTCCACCGGTAACGCCCGGTTGTTGGAGCTGGCCCGGGCCCTGGCCGGCCGCCCCAAGGTCATCCTCTTGGATGAACCGGCGTCGGGGCTCGACGACCATGAGACCGACCGTTTTGCCGACATCCTCGTCGATCTGGCCCAAGCCGGCATGGCGGTGCTGATCGTGGAGCACGACGTTCCGCTGGTGATGCGGTTGTGTGACGCGATCACGGTGCTCAACTTCGGGTCGGTGTTGGCCGCCGGAACCCCGGCGGAGATCCAGTCCAACGCCCAGGTGGCCGACGCCTATCTCGGCCAGGGAACCGACGTGGGAGCGGTGGGATGATCGTGGGAACGAGTCGCCGGACTGTCGTCGAGACTCCCGAAGCGGAGCAGCCGGCGGACACTCCACTACTGGAACTTCGGGGGGTGACGGCGGGCTACGGGCGCATCCAGGTGCTGCACGGGGTGGACCTAGTGGTGCCCCGCGGTGAGGTCGTCGCCCTGCTGGGCCCCAACGGGGCCGGCAAGACCACCACCTTGAAGGTAGCTACGGGCCAGCACCAGGCTGCGTCGGGGTGTGTTCACGTCGCGGGCCGTCACGTGAACGGGGTTAAGCCCGACCAGCTGGCGCGCATCGGCCTCTGCACGATCCCCGAGGGTCGCGGGGTGTTCCGCAACCTGACCGTGCGCGAGAACCTGAAGATGGCCACCTACTCGGGAACACCCGAGGAGGTGGTGGTGGAACGGGCCGTAGCCCGCTTCCCCCGCCTGGGCGAGCGCATCGACCAACTCGCCGGAACCATGTCGGGCGGTGAGCAGCAGATGTTGGCGATGGCCCGCGGCCTCGCCACCGACCCCGCCCTCCTCATCATCGACGAGCTCTCAATGGGATTGGCCCCCCTCATCGTGGCCGAGCTCTATGAGATCGTCGCCGGGATCGCCCGTGACGGCGTGTCGATCCTGGTGGTGGAGCAGTTCGCCCGTACCGTGCTCGGTGTGGCCGACCGGGCCGTGATCATGCAGCACGGCCACGTCATCTCATCCGGATCCCCAGCAGACCTCGAGGCCGAACTGTCGGCCGCGTACCTCGGAGCCAAACAATGACCAACACCAACACCGCCGACGACGCCGCTGCGGAGCCCCGCGCTGGGGCCGGGAGCGCCGCCCCCGCCACCGCCGCCCAGCGGTTGGAGATCGGTGTGCAGTCGCTCACCGTCCCCGAGCCACTGGCCGAGGCCGAGACGATCCTGTTGAAGTCGGGCGTCGCCCTGCCCGTGATCGGCCTCGTCCTCATGCTCGCTGCCTGGTGGTCGGCGTCGGACACTCCGTATGTGGCCGACCAGATCCCGATGTTGATCTCCGGCGGTCTGGTGGGCCTGGGGCTCCTGCTCGTGGGGGTCGGGCTGTTCCTGCGTTATTCGCTCACCCGGCTGTTCCGGTTCTGGCTGGCCCGGGTGATAGTGGAGCAGCAGACCCAGAACGAACGGGTGCTGGCCGCCCTCGACGGGATCGAGACGGCCATCCGGGAGAGCCGCCTCGGTCGGTAGGGCCGAGACCTAATCGTTGCCCTCGACTCCTCGCCGGGGTCCCGATCGATAGAGCATGTCCACGTCGCCGATCGTCGGCGGGTCTGACCAGCAGGGCAGATTGGAACGTGTTCTATTCTCGGGAGATGTCCGAAGAACCGCACATCCTCGTCGAACGCGACGGCCACGTCCTGACCGTCACCCTCAACCGCCCGGCGGCCAAGAACGCCTTCAGCCCGACCATGCTGATCGGGGCGGCCGACGCCTGGAAGCTGCTCGACGAGGATCCCGAACTGCGGGTGGGCATCCTCACCGGGGCAGGCGGAGACTTCTGCTCGGGGATGGACCTCAAGGCGCTGGCCACCGGTTTCTCCGAGGAGGAGGCGGCCCGCATGGCCGAAGATCCCGACCTTCACTGGAAGGCGTTGCTGCGCCACTTCCGTCCCTCGAAGCCGCTCATCGCCGCGGTCGAGGGCTACTGCGTCGCTGGTGGTACCGAGATCCTCCAGGCCACCGAGATCCGGGTGGCGGGAGAGTCGGCCCAACTCGGGGTGGCCGAGGTGCGTCGAGGCTTGTTCCCCCTCGGCGGGTCGACGGTGCGCCTCCAGCGCCAGATCGGCTTCACCATGGCCGCCGACCTCTTGTTGACCGGCCGGCTGATCGGCGCGGCCGAGGCCAAGGAGATCGGCCTCATCGGACACGTGGTACCCGACGGTCAGGCCCTGACCAAGGCTCGTGAAATCGCCGATCAGATCGCCGAGAACGGCCCCCTGGCGGTGGCGGCGGTGCTCCGGTCCATGCGGGAGACCGCCGGCATGACCGAGGCCGACGGCTTGGCCCGGGAGTTGGAGATCGGTGAGCCGATCATCTTCAACACCAACGACGCCAAGGAAGGCCCCCGCGCCTTCAAGGAGAAGCGCAAGCCGAACTTCACCGGTACCTGATCTCCCCGACCGCCAGGCCGAGCAGATGGGGTCTGCTCTGGCATGGTTGTCGGTCACGGCACGAGGCGAGGGTCAGGCTGGGGTCACCGACTCCTT
Organism: Acidimicrobiales bacterium; assembly: GCA_020439505.1. Lineage (GTDB taxonomy): Bacteria > Actinomycetota > Acidimicrobiia > Acidimicrobiales > Iamiaceae > Aquihabitans. Next base: position 17,143 of record JAGQSO010000020.1, on the reverse strand, counting down.
GGCCAGTTGAGTGGCCCAGGGGTAGTCGGGCTTGCCGCTGGGGGAGCGGACCACCTCCTCGCACAGCACGAGGTGTCGAGGCACCTTGTAGCTGGCGAGGCGGGTGCGGGCGTAGTCGGCCAGATCCTCCAGGGTTGGGCTCTCGTGGCCGGCTCGGACCTGGACCACCGCGCACACCGTCGAACCCCACCGATCGTCGGGTACGCCGACCACGATCACGTCGTACACCGCCGGGTGGGTCTTCAGGACGCTCTCGACCTCTTCGGGGAAGATCTTCTCGCCCCCTGAGTTGATACAGGCCGACCCCCGGCCCAGCAGGGTGATCGAGCCGTCCTCCTCTAGGCGGGCCAGGTCACCCGCCACCACGTAGCGAGTGCCGTCGGGTCCGGTGAGGAACGTGGACGCGGTCTTGGCCGGGTCCTTGTGATAGCCGATGGGGATGTTGCCGGCCCGGGCCAGCTTGCCGATCTGCCCTGACCCGGGGGGCAGTGGGTTCAGGTCGTCGTCGAGCACCACGGCATCGCGACCGGGCTTTACGGTGGGGCCGCCGCTGTCCTGGTTGAGGGTTTGTCCCTTGGTCTGGATGACCATGCCGTTCATCCCGCCCTCGGAGGATCCGATGGCGTCCACGATGATCACGTTGGGAAGCAGGTCGAGCAGTTCTTCCTTGAGGGCGGGGGAGAACACCACCGCGCTCGATGACACCACGAACAGCGAGGACAGGTCCCAGCGGGCGGGGTTGGCCTGGAGGGTCTCCACCAGCGGACGGGCCATGGCGTCACCGGTGATGACGATGGTGTTGACCTTGTTGTCCTCGACCGCACTCCACACGACTTCGGGGCTGAACTTGCGGACCAGGACCGCGGTGCCACCTTCGAACAGGAAGCGCAGGGTTCCCCACTGGGCGGCGCCGTGCATGAGGGGGGCCGGGTTCAGGGCCACGATGGGGTTGGGGTTGGCCGCCGCCTTCTCGGCCAGTTGGTGGCCGTGGGTGATCCGTTCGTTGGTGTAGGCGTCGACGCCGCCACCGAGGGCGTAGAACACATCCTCGTGGCGCCACACCACACCCTTGGGCATGCCCGTGGTTCCCCCGGTGTAAAGCACGTACTGGTCCTGGTCGGTACGGTCCAGGACCGGTCGCTCAGCGCTCTGGCCGGCGACGGCATCGGGCCAGGGGACCGAACCGATGGCGGCCAGGTCGGGGTCGGTTCCCGAGCCCGCCGGAGCATCCATGGCCACGAGGTGGGCGAGACCGGGAGCAGACGCCCTCACCGCCGCGATCCTCTCCGCGTACTCGCGGTCGTGGAGAACCGCCACCAGATCGGCGTTGTCGAACAGGTAGACGAGTTCGTCCTCGACGTAGCGGAAGTTGATGTTGATCGGTACGGCCCGGATCTTGAACGCCGCCATCATGGCGACGATCCACTCCAGGGAGTTCAGGGCGTAGATCCCGATGTGGTCACCGTGTCCGAGCCCGAGGCTCATCAGGTAATGGGCCAGGCGGTTGGCCTCTTCGTCGAAGGCCCGGTAGGTGAGTTTGCGGTCGTCGCAGACGACCGCCACCCGGTCGGGTACGGCGTCCACGGCGCGCTCGAACAGGTCTGCGATGTTGAACCCCATAAGGCGCCTTGTCTAGCACCCGTGATGAGAACCTGTTCTAGTTCGCCGTTCCGGTCACCTTGGCCAGGTGGGAGAGCAATCGACCCTGTTCGTGGTCCGGTTCTCTTGGACCGCCTTCGGCGGGCGATTTCTGGTTCCGTCGAGCCCGGTCCTCACTTCGTTGCGGGGCTCGACGGCGTTTGTGCGGAGGCTCGCAAGCTCGCAACCGCGCAAACGGTCCCCGTTCCGGTGCCTTTGCCGGGGCCTGACCGGGTGGGGAGTACTGGTTGCTGGTTGCTGGGCAGTTTCTAGAGCTTGTTGGGTGTGGGCTTGTTGGCCGGGGCTGGTTTGGCGGCGGCCTTCTTGGCCGGGGGCTTCTTGGCTGGGGCTTTCTTGGCGGCGGACTTTTTGGCGGCGGCCTTCTTTGCTGGGCCCTTGGTGGGTCGGGTTGAGGCGGGTGTCGGGTCGCCGGCTGTGGGGGGTGTTCCCGTGGTTGGGGCGCTGGAGCCGTTTGGGGAGGTGGTTGCTGGTGGCGTGGTGGTGGTTGTTGCTGGGGGTGGTGTGCCGGCGGGGCGGGCTAGGTCGCGGGGGAGGCCGGCGGCGTCGAGGAGCTCTACCAGGGCGTCTCGCACCCGGTCGGCTAGGGCCCAGGCATCGGGGATCAGGACCCTGTCCACCATGAAACCGAAGTCGACCGAGTCCTGGTAGCTGAACACGGTGATGTTGAGACCGACACCCTCCATGACCGGGCCCATCGGGTAAGCCGCGACCATCTCGGCTCCCGAGTAGAAGAGCGGGAACGGAGGTCCGGGGACGTTGGAGATGATGACGTTGTGAACCGGTCGGTGACTGGCGGCCAGACCGAAGCTCGAGTAGAGCCGCGAGGCCAGATTGATGGTGTTGGGGGCGGCGTACTCGGCCCAGTTCTGGAGCATGTCGGCCCCTACCGCCTTGTGTTCGGCCTTGGCCCCGACCGTGCATTCCTGGATGAGGCGCACCCGCTCGGCCGGATCGTCCTCGTTGGTGGGAAGCGAGGTGAACATCGCAGACACCTTGTTGCCGACGGTGTTCTCACCGTCGGGACGAACCGACACCGGGCAGGTGGCGACCAGGGGGGCGTCGGGCAGCTCGTCCCGGGCCTCCATGTACCCGCGGAGGGTGCCGGTGCACAGGGCCAGGACCACATCGTTGACCGTGCAGCCGAAGTGGGTCTTGAGGGCCTTGATGGCCGGTAGCGGAACCCGGGCGAATCCGACGTTGCGGCCGGTGGACAAGGCGCCGGTCCACGACGTCCGGGGAGCGGTGAGCGGTGCCGCGCCCACCGCCACCAACGGGTCGCGGCGACCGGCGACGACCCGGTTGACCGCCCCGACCGTGTCGCTCAGCAGCCGGGGGAGGGTCATGGTCCGCTTGGCCTTGGACACCGCGGCGTAGCCCAGCAGCTCGAGCTCGTTGGGGATCTTCTCGGGCTCGCGCGGGGGCGCCGGTTCGGGGTCGGGGCTGTCGGCCTCCAAGCTGAAGAGGTGCACCATGAGCTCGGCCCCCGACGCCCCGTCGATGGCAGCGTGGTGGACCTTGGTGACGATGCCGATGCGGTCCTGCTTGAGGCCCTCGATGACCCAGAGCTCCCACAGGGGACGGCTGCGGTCGAGAGGTGACGAGGCGATCTGGCCGGCCATCTCGCCGAGCTCACGGCGGCCACCGGGAGCCGGGCAGCCGATCCGTCGGATGTGGTAGTCGAGGTCGAAATGGGGGTCATCGACCCATACCGGGTGGTGCAGGTTGAGGGGGACGTTCACCAGTCGGCGTCGGAACGGGGGCACCAGGTGGAGCCGCTTCTCGATGAAGTCCTTGATCTTGTCGAAGGAGTACCCGCCCGGCATGGACGTGGCGTCGAGCACCATCGTCATGGCCACGTGCATGTGGTGGGTCGGCGTCTCGAGGTACAAGAAGGCGGCGTCGAGGCCGGTGAGACGTTCCATTGTGGGTCCCCCAGGGTGGGTGGTGATGTCGGGTCTGCCGGTGACTATCGGCAGCGGTCCGCAGAAGTACACCGGTGAGAACGGGCCCACATTAGAACGTGTTCTAGGATTTTCCCGTGGACTTCGACGACACCCCCCAAGAAGCCGAGTTCAGGGCCGAGGCTCGTGCCTGGCTGGAGGCCCACGCCCCGGCCAAAGGCTCGCCCGAGGACTTCTCGACCGGGATGCTCGAGGGCACCATGGATCCGGCCGAGTTCATGCGTCGGGTCAAAGCCTGGCAGCACGTCCTAGTGGAGGAGGGATGGGCCGGAATCACCTGGCCGACCCGCTATGGAGGCCGGGGCGGCACGTCGATCCAGTCGTCGATCTTCACCCAGGAGGCCAGCCGGTTCGGGGTGACCACCGCCAGCTTCGCGGTGGGCATCGGAATGGCCGGTCCCACGATCATGCGTCACGGCACCGAAGAGCAAAAGGATCGCTACCTCGGTCCGATGCTGCGGGGAGACGAGGTCTGGTGCCAGCTCTTCAGCGAGCCCGACGCCGGCTCGGATCTGGCCAACATCTCCACCCGGGCCCTCCGCGACGGTGACGAATGGGTGGTGACAGGTCAGAAGGTCTGGACCTCGGGGGGCGACGAGGCGGACTGGGGGATCCTGCTGGCCCGGACCGATCCCGACGTGCCCAAGCACAAGGGGATCACCTATTTCCTCGTCGACATGAAGACCCCTGGCTTCGAGATCCGCCCCCTCAAACAGATGACCGGTTCGGAGCACTTCAGCGAGGTGTTCCTCGATGAGGTCCGAGTCCCGCAGGAGAACGTGCTGGGCGACGTCAACGGCGGATGGGCGTGCACTCTCACCACCCTGGCCAACGAGCGGGGCCTGATCGCCGGCGCCAACCGCTCCAGCGATTCGCTGGCCCTCATCGAACTGGCCCGCAAGCGGGGTCGGTCGGGTGATCCCACCCTTCGTCAGCAGTTGATCGACTGCTGGATCCGCCAGCAGATCCAGCGCTACCTGGGCTACCGGCTCCAGACCGCCCTCAGCAAGGGGGTGCCGCCCGGCCCCGAGACCTCGGTGATGAAGCTCTTCGCCGCGGAGTACCTCCGGCGGTTGGGCAACGCCGCGCTGGAGATGCTGGGACCCGAGGGAATGCTGGTCGATGACACCCTCCCTACCGGGGTCGACTGGCAGCAGCGTTTCCTCTACGCCCCGGCGATCAGGATCGCCGGCGGCTCCAACGAGGTACAGCGCAACATCATGGCCGAGAGGGTTCTCGGCCTCCCGGGCGAGATCCGGGTCGACCGTGACGTCCCGTTCCGTGAGATCCCCAAGGTCGTGAGCTGAGGTGGTGGCGGACCTAGAGACCGAGGCGGTCTCGCTCACCCCGAGTCAGGCGGCCCGGCGCGAACGGGTGTTACGCACCGCGCTGGAGCTCGGCGCCACCGGTGGCTACGACGCGGTCCAGATGCGCGATGTCGCCTCATCGGCGGGCGTGGCGCTCGGGACCATCTACCGCTATTTCGAGTCCAAGGACCATCTGCTGGCCGCGGCGATGGTGGAGTGGGTGGCCGACCTGGAACGACGGGTCGGTCAACGCCCCCCCAAGGGTGATTCGGTGGCCGAACGGGTGATGGACGTGCTCGCCCGCGCCACCCGGGCCATGGAAAGAGAGCCGCGTCTGTCCGAGGCGGTGGTGACCGCCCTCATGTCACCCGACAAGGGCGCGGCGGCCTGCCAACAGGCGGTGGCCGGGTCCATGACCCGCATTCTCGCCCCGGCCCTGGGGTCGGACTTCGACCCTGCCTTGCGGGCTGACATGACCCGTACCCTCGGTCACGTCTGGTTCTCGGCCCTGGTGGGTTGGGTCAACGGGTGGTCGGGAATCGATCGGGTCAGCGACGAGGTGACCCTGGCGACCCACCTGATGCTCGACCAGTACGACCGCTGACCGCCGCGGTGGGACCACCCGGCAAGGGGGGTCAGAGCCAGTCGTGGCGCTTGAACTGGAGGTACAGCCCGAGCGGTATGGCCACCATCAGCACCACCGAGACAATCACGCCCCACTGCTGGGCGAACCCGGGGTAGGGGACGTTCATCCCGTAGAAGCCGGTGATGAGGGTCGGTACGGCCACGATCGCCGCCCAACTAGTCGCCCGCTTCATGATCTGGTTCTGGCGGAAGTCGCGCAGGCTGATGTTGGTCTCGATGATGCTGGCGGCGAGCTCCCGCAGCGCATCGGTGGACTCCAGCACCCTGATCACGTGGTCATAGACGTCGGCGAAGTAGGGGTCGAGCTGTTCGGGGAGTCCGTCGACCCGGTGACGGGTGAGGCCGGCCAGGACCTCGCGCAACGGCGAGACGGTCCGGTGGAAGCTGACCAGGGACCGTCGCATCTCGAACCATTGCCGTTGACGGTCGGGGCTGATGGGCTTCTCCTCGAAGAGGCCCTCGCTCATCTCGTCGTAGAACTCGTCGAGGGCGTCGACGGCGGTGAAGTAGTCGTCGACGACGGCGTCGAGCACCGCGTAGAGGATGAAGCTGGCGCCCAGGTCCAGCAGGCGGGGGGACCGCAGGATCCGGTCGGCGACCGGGGTCAGGTCGAAGGCGTCGTCGTTGCGGACGGTGACGATCCAACGGGTGTCGACGAACACATAGATCTCAGTGCACGACATGGTGCCCGCACCAGCATCGATCCGTACCGCACGGGTCGCTACGAACAGGTGGTTCTCGTAGGTGTCGAGCTTGGGGCGCTGTTTGGCCTTGAGCGCGTCCTCCACCGCCAACTCGTGGAGGCCCAGCTCTGATGCCAGCTCCGACAGTTCGGCATCGGTGGGGGACACGAAGTCAACCCAGACCAGCGTGCCCGGCGCCTCAAGATGTTCGGAGACATCACGGAGGTCGACGTGGTCGGCGGCGAGCCGTCCACCCAGGTACATCCGTACGTGCACTGACATGTGGCAATCATCGCCCAGCAGATCGGGTGAAACCGTGACCGTTCATCTACTTCCGCCTGCTGGAGGTGCTGGGCCCGGACCGATCAGGTGTCAGATCTGGCGGTCCACGCCTTCCCAGTAGGGATCGCGCAGCTTGCGCTTGATCAGCTTGCCGTTGGCCTCGCGGGGCAGCGCGTCGACGAAGTCGATGGTTCGGGGCAGCTTGAACTTGCCCATCCGGGTGGCCGCCCAAGCCAGGATCTCGGCTTCCAGCTCGGTCCCGGCGGTGTACCCGTCGTGCAACTCGACCACGGCCTTGATCTCCTCGCCCCAGTCGGCGTTGGGGATGCCGAACACCGCCACGTCGGCCACCGCGGGGTGGTTGATCAGCTCGCCCTCGATCTCGGCCGGGTAGATGTTGGCGCCCCCCGAGATGATCATGTCGGCCTTACGGTCCCTTAGGAACAGGTAGCCGTCCTCGTCCAACTCGCCGAGGTCGCCGACGGTGAAGAAGTTCTCGATGCGGTTGGCCTTCGTCTTGTCCGAGTCGCCCTTGTACTCGAAGTCGGCCATGAGCTGCATGTAGACGGTGCCGATCTGGCCGGGGCCGAGCTGGTTGGCGTTGTCGTCGTAGATGCGGATCTCCGATCCGGGCCAGGGGAGGCCCACCGACCCGGGCTTGGCCAGCCATTCGGAGGCACCGATAACCGTGCCGCCCCCTTCGGTCGCCGCGTAGTACTCCTGGATGGTGTCTCCCCACCACTCGATCATCCGACGCTTGATCTCGTGGGGGCACGGGGCAGCCCCGTGCACCATGTTGCGCAGCGAGGTGACGTCGTAGGCGGCCCTGGTCTCCGCTGGAAGGTCCAGTAGCCGGACGAACTGGGTGGGGACCATGTGGCTGTAGGTGACCCGGTAGCGCTCGATCAGGCGCAGGGTCTCCTCGGGCATCCACTTGTCCATCAGGACCACGGTGTGGCCCAGGTGAAGGGCATTGCCGGTCCACATGAGGACCGCGGTGTGATACAGCGGTGAGACGGTCAGGTGGACGTGGCCGTCCCGGGGGGCGATACCGAACAGGTTGGGGAGGTACCCGAGCAACTCGCCCATGTCGGACGGGTCGATCTCGAACAGCGGCCGCTTGACGCCTTTGGGGCGTCCGGTGGTCCCCGACGTGTAGTGCATGGCGGCGCCGGTGGTCCGGCCGTCGGGGTTGGTGGTCGGCTGGTCGGCGGCCAGCGCCGCGTAGGGCTCGAAGCCGTCGATGGTGCCGACCGAATACGCCCGTCCGCCGTCACCGGTGGGGAATCCGGCCTCGGCGGCGGCGGCGGTTGCCGCAGCGGCGAAGCGTTCGTGGGCGACGAACACCTTGGCGTCGCAGTCCTCGAGGATGTAGGCGATCTCGGGACCCACCAGGTGCCAGTTGATCGGTGTCACGTAGAGACCGATCTGGAGGGCGGCCAGGTAGGTCTCGATCAGCTCGATCCCGTTGGGCAGCAGCAGGGCCACCGTGTCGTTGCGCTCCAGCCCCAGGGCCCGGAGCCCGTGGGCGATCTGGTTGGAGCGGCCCAGCAGGTCACCGGCGGTCAGCTCGGTCCCGTCGGGGCCCACCAGGGCCAGTCGGTCACGGTCGTTTTCGGCCAGTCGCCAGAATCCCAGGTCTCCCATGGCGGGCGACTCTAGGGGATCGGACTGGAACGCGTTCTAGTGCCGTGCCGGCAACCTTGCCATGACTTTGGGTGGTCACCGACGCTGCACGCGGTTCGGTTCTCTTGGACCGCCTTCGGCGGACGATTCCTGGTTCCGTCGAGCCCGGTCCTCACTTCGTTGCGGGGGCTCGACGGCGTTTGCCCAGTTGCTCGCAAGCTCGCAACAGCGAAACGTTCCGTGATCGAGCGTTGGTGTCGTGTCCGGCACCCTTGGCATGACTTTGGGTGATCACCGACGCTGCGCGCTGCCCGGTTCTTGTGGGTTGCCTCGGGCGGGGAGAGGCCGGGCGGTGCCGGTCGGCACCTAATGTTGCTCCGGATGCGCCAGCCCGGTGAGGTGGACGAGTCGTCTCGGGTAGACGTGAACGCCGAACCGTCGGCCGGTGACCTGGCGACCGACGAGTCGAGACGCTCGGGACCGCGTCGCCTGGTCGCTGGATTGATGATCGCGGTGGCTGCCGTACCGGTGGTGCGGATGGCGCTACTGGTCCGAGGAGTCTCGCGGATGCAGTACGGGGATTACTGGCTGATCTTCGGTGACCTGATCGGCGAGAACGGCTCATTGCAGGTGGAGAACCTGCTGGTTCGCCACAACGGGCACCCGTTGCTGACCGCCAAGCTCATCTATTGGCTGAATCTCACCGTGTTCGAAGGATCCAACCGTTCGATGGCTGCTGTCGTGGTGGTGGTGGGTGTTGCCCAGGTGGCGATCCTCGGGTGGATGCTGATGCGAACACCGATCTCGGTGGTCGAGCGCGGAGTTCTGCTTGTCTTGTCCAGCGCCTTGCTGTTCAGCATGAACGGGGCATGGAACTACGTGTTGTCGATGAGCGGGGCCGCCTGGCTGACCGCCAACGTGTGGGCGTTGGCCGCTCTGCTCGCCCGCTGGCAACAGAGGTGGCTGCTGGCCGTCCCGCTGGCGGTCCTCGCGACCCTCTCCTACGGGACCGGGATGGCGGTGTGGCCGGCGCTCATCGCGGTGGGGTTGGTGTGCCGACCGTGGCGGCAGTGGTGGAAGGAAATGCCTCTGGCCGCCGCTCTCGTCGGGTTCGAGGTGCTGCGCCGGATGCAGAGCACCTCGGTGCTGACGGTGGCGACGACCGTCGGTGGGTTCCTGCGTGACTTGCCGGCCATGGTGGCCTGGCCCTTCGGGCTGACCGGCCCACCGGCGGTCGTGGTCGGGGCCACCGCCCTCGCCGCGGTCGCCGCTCTCGGCCTGTGGGCCGTGGTCGGGAACCACCACGCGTCGGCGCCTTGGCTGGGGGTCGCGGTCTACGGGATCGTTGCCACCGCCTTCATCGTTTACGGCCGGCCAGGGGAGATGGGGGCGGGAGAGGGTCGCTACCAGTCGCTCCCCAGCTTCGTGTGGATCGGGCTGGCCGCGATGGTGGTCCTGCGTGTCCGTCATCGGGCCATGGAGTTGGTTGCTTCTCGGGCCGTATCGGTTCGGCGGGTCGCGCTGTGGGGAACGTCGGTCGTGGTGGTCATGCCGATGGTCGTGGCCGCCACCGTGGCGGGAAGCGGCCAGCGACGGATGATGGAGGAGACCCGGGACCAGCAGGACCTGGGCGCGATCGCCCTACGCCTGGGTCTGGACCGCGACCTGAACTACATGACCAGGGTTGGCGGAAGCCCCGTCGACGTGGATCACCTGGAGTCGGCAGACCAGTACCCGTTGACCGGGTCCTGGAACGCCCATTGTGGCCTCCTGGGAACCCGTTTGGACCTTTCGAAGTTGGACCGTGCGGGTGGCGGCCTCTCGAACCTGGCTGAGAGCACCCAACTGGAGGGCGGGGTGGAGTTGATGGGCCGGGTTCCGCCCGGTGTGTCCATCTCCTGCGTGGTGATCACCGACGATCGAGGAGAGGTGGTCGGACTGGGATTGGACGACCTGTGGCTCAACCGGGCGTTCCCGGTCACCGACGGCAGCCGCCGGATCAGAGCCGTCGCCCACAGCGGTGTCGACCGTTACCGGGCGGTCGTGGTGACCCCGTCGGGGCGACGAGTGCTCCTCGATGGCTCGATAGCACCTGCCAACTGATGCAGTGCAGGTGAAACGCCGGCAAAGGTTGCCGGTCACGGCGCTAGTAGGGTCCGCGGGCCCACCTGGCCTACTGCCGAAAGAAGGAACTGCCATGCGTGCCGCCGTGCTGCGAAACACCGGGGACGAGAAGCTCGAGGTCGTCGACGGGATCGAACCGATCCCGTGCGGACCCACCGACGTCACCATCAAGATCGAGGCCACCGGGGTGTGCCATTCCGATCTCCACGCCATGGAGGGCACCCTCCCCCAGGGGGCGCCGTTCGTTCCCGGCCACGAGGGTGCCGGCGTCATCTCGGCCGTGGGCAGCGACGTCACCGATCTCAAGGTCGGTGATCACGTGGTGGTGGCGTGGTCGCCGCCGTGCGGTCAGTGCAACTACTGCACCGAGCGCAACCAACCTCACCTGTGCGTGATGATCCAGTTCACCATCGCCGGACTGCCCCGGTTCAAAGAGGGTGACACCGACCTGTTCGGCATGGCCGGGACCGGCACCTTCGCCGAGTACGTGACGCTTCCCCAGGAGGCGGCCATCAAGATCGACGACGACGTCCCGTTCGACATCGCCTCGCTTATCGGCTGTGGTGTCAGCACCGGAGTCGGTGCCGCCATCAACACCGCCAAGGTCCAGCCCGGCTCCAAGGTCGTGGTGTTCGGCTGTGGTGGGGTCGGCATCTCGGTCATCCAGGGCGCCAAGGTGGCCGGGGCGGCGGTCATCGTGGCCGTCGACCTCATCGACGAGAAGCTGGAGATGGCCAAGCGCTTCGGCGCCACCCACACCGTCAAGCCCGACGATCTCGCTGCCCTCCAGGCCGAGCTCACCGGCGACGGATTCGACTACGCCTTCGAGGCCATCGGTGTTCCCGCGGTGATGCGCCAGGCCTACGACGCCACCCGCCGGGGCGGCACCACCTGCGTGGTTGGGGTCGGCGCCATGGACAAGGAGGTCTCGTTCAACGGCTTCGAGATCTTCTTCTCCGAGAAGAACTTCATGGGTAGCTACTACGGCTCGGTCGACGTCCGCCGCGACTTCGCCCGGTTCCTTCAGCTCTGGAAGGACGGCCAGCTCGACCTCGAGGGAATGATCTCCAAGCGCATGGGCATCGATGAGATCAACGACGCCTTCGACGCCATGAAAAAGGGTGAGGTCATCCGCACCGTCATCACCTTCTGACGTCTGGTGAAGTGCCGGCCCGGCCCGCTACTGGCGGGGACGGGCCGGCACTTTCCGTTTCACTATGCGGGTGGACAGACGAGTGGCTGGGCGAGCGGTCCCCCGGGTTCGGGCATCCCGAGTCCGGCAAAGGCCGCCGGTCACGGCACCCGGCCGTTCAGGCGCCTAGCGGATAGGTCCAGTCCTCATCGCTGCGAGGGTGACTAGACCGAGGCTTCGCCTCGGTCTAACCATGCCGTGCTTAAGGGTCGGCTCGCCTGATGGCTCGCCTCCTTAGCCGGTGTAGGCCGGGGACGCGGTGACCGGGGTGGCGGGCCGGCTCGGGGGAGTGGTGGGTCGTGTGGTCGTCGTCGGAGTGGTGGTCGGGGGCGGGGTGGTGTCGGTGGTGCAGGGGTCCATCGGTTCGCCCTGGGGGTTGCGGGTCGCGGCGTGGGACTGGCGGCCGGGGGTGGCCTCAGCGGTCGACGGGCCGGTCACCGAGTCGAGGATCGGGGTGAGGAACTCCCAGTGGTTCCACGATTCGGGGGGAGTGGTACCCCGGCCCGGGGCGAGTCCCGAGGGCGGGTACGGGCCGAAGAGGGTCGGGTCGGCGACGGGGTCGCATTGGCTCTTGACGAAGTCACCGTTGCGAACGATCACCATGTCGAGTTCGGGGATGACGTAGGTGAACTGACCGTCGTGGCCGTTCATCATGTAGATCGTCCCGACCTCGTCGGACTGGCGGATCCACCATTGGAACCCGTAGTCGCCGCCGGAGTTCTCCGTCGCCGTCCAGGAGTCCTCGATCCATCGGGCGGGAACGACCTGGCGGCCTTCCCACACCCCGCCCCGCATGTACAGGAGGCCCATCCGGGCGTAGTTGCGGCTGGTGGTGTCCAAGCAGCAGTAGGTGAGGGTGTGGCCCGCCCCGTCGCGCCACCATTCGACCTGGTCGATGCCGATGGGTCCGAACAGCTTCTCTTGGGCGTAGCGGTCGGCGGGCCTTCCGGTGGCCACCTCGATGACCCGAGATAGCAGCATGGTGTCACCGCTGGAGTAGTTGAACCGGGTTCCGGGAGGAACCTCGGCCGGGCGGCTGGCGGCATAGGCGAGCTGGTCGCGGGCGATGCCCATCTGGATGATGTCCGACCCGGCTATGTCGGCGGGGTCGTAGTTCTCGTTCCACTTGAGACCCGATTCCATGTGGAGGACGTCGCGGAGGCGGATGGCCTCCTTGTCGGTTCCCCGCCAGTCGGGGAAGTAGTCGGCCATGGACACGTCCACGCTCTCGATCAGTCCCTCGGAAATGGCGATCCCGACGAGGGCGCTGGTGAAGCTCTTGGCCATCGACCAGCTGGCCGACCACGAACGGGGACCTTCGCCATCGGCGTACCACTCGGTCACCACTTCACCGCCTCGTGTGATCACCACGCCCTGGGTGTGGCGGTCGGGTTGGAAGGCGTAGGTGCGTGCCGCCTCCATGGTGGCGGCGTCCATGTTCTGGTCGGCGGGAGCGGACTCCATCCAGCCGTCGCCGGGGGCGTTGGACTGTTGGGTGGGGGCCGCGGTGGTGCCGTTGGCGGGCAGGACCGGTCCGGTCCCACCGATCAGGAGGCCCAGGGTGAGGCCGGCCACGCTCAGGGCGCGGTGCCGACCCGAGGTGGTGAGGCGCGGTGACCGGCGATGGTGAACAGGTGCGTTCGTGGACATGTGCCGCACCGTATACCGGTTCGGTCGTGGCCTGCTGTTGATGCTCGGGATCGGTCGGGTGGGGTTGGAACTGGAACGTGTTCTATTGTCTGGCGCCGTGACCGAGACCACACAGGGGACAGGGGGCGGCGAGGTGCTGTCGGCCCCCCTCATCATCGAGTACCCGTTCAAGCGGACCACCGGACCGATCATCGGCGCCTTCCTCACCGGGCTGCGGGAGAAGGTCCTGATCGGATCCCGGGCCGAGGACGGGCGCGTCATCGTGCCGCCCGCCGAGTTCGACCCGGTGTCGGGCCGCGACCTGACCGAACTGGTAGAGGTCGGGCCGGCCGGTGAGGTCACCACCTGGGCGTGGGTCGTCACCCCCCACGACAAGCACCCCTTGGACCGGCCCTTCGCCTGGGCCCAGATCCGCCCCGACGGCGCCGACACCGCCATGCTCGGCGCCGTCGATGCCGGAACGATCGAGGCCATGTCCACCGGGATGCGGGTGGAACCGGTGTGGGCCGAAGAACGCGAGGGCCACATCGACGACATCGCCCGCTGGGTTCCGGTGGCCGAGGGAGGAGCAGCCTGATGGCCGAGATCACCCTGCCCGAGTCGATCCGTGACGTCGAACCGGTTCGCAGCGTCCGCACGCCAGCGCAGCTCGACTACGAGTTCACCGCCGGTGACGCCACCACCCGGTTCCTGACCGGCATCACCAACAAGCGGATCATCGGCCAGCAGGCCCCAGGGGGCCGGGTCTACGTCCCCCCGCGGGGAGCCGATCCCGAACTGGGCCAGCCCACCCCGATCGACGTCGAGGTCGCCCAGGTGGGAACCGTCACGTCGTTCTGCGTGGTCAACCTCCAGTTCTACGGCTCGGTCATGGAGATCCCCTACGTGAGCGCGCTGATCCTGCTCGACGGCGCCGACCTGTCGATCATGCACCTCATCCAGGAGGTCCCCGCCGACCAGGTGCGGATCGGCATGCGGGTCGAAGGGGTCTGGCGCGACGACGCCGACATCGAGCCGACGCTGGAGTCGATCCGCTACTTCCGCCCCACCGGCGAACCCGACGACCCCCACGTGCGTATCCCGGGCGAAGGCCACGGCACCGGCTTGGGCTCGTGGGTCGGTGGGGTGGCCCCGACCGAAGCCGTCATCCGCAACCCCCGCACCGGTCTGGGCGGTAACCCCGAAGGAGCGTCCGTCTGATGCGCGACGTCGCAGTGATCAGCTTCGCCCAGACGCCGATGCGGCGCCGGGTGGAGGAGCTCAACGAGGTGGAGATGTTGATGCCGGCGGTGCACGGTGCGCTCCGCCAGGTCGACATGACCATCGACGACATCGGCTTCACCTGCTCGGGTTCCACCGACTACCTGGCCGGAATGGCCTTCAGCTTCGTGTCGACCCTCGACGCCGTCGGCCCCTGGCCCCCCATCCAGGAGAGCCACGTCGAGATGGACGGGGCGTGGGCCCTCTACGAGGCCTGGGTCAAGCTCCAAATCGGTGAGATCGACACCGCCCTCGTCTACGCCTACGCCAAGTCGTCGCCCGGTGACCTGCCGATGGTGCTGTCGCGCCAGCTCGACCCCATCACCATGGGGCCCCTGTGGCCCGACTCGGTCAGCCTGGCCGCCCTTCAGGCCCGAGCCCTGCTGGACTCCGGCAAGGCCACCGAGGCCGACTTCGCCGAGGTCGCCGCCCGATCACGTCGGGCCGCGCTCGCCAACCCCAACGCCCAGCTGGCGTGGGACTGTCCCGCCGCCGACGTGCTGGCCGAGGACTACCTCGTCGCCCCGCTCCGTCGCAGCGACTGCCCGCCCATCACCGATGGCGCGGCCGCCATTGTGCTGGCCGCCGGCGATGTCGCCCGATCCAAGGTGGAGCGACCGGCATGGATCCGTGGGTTCGACCACCGGATCGAGCCCATCCACCTCGGGCTGCGGGACCTGACCGTCAGCGAGTCGACCCGTATCGCCGCCGAAGCCGCCGGTGTGGCCGACGGCCCCGTGGACGTGGCCGAGATCCACGCCCCGTTCTCCCATCAGGAGCTGATCGTGCGCGACGCACTCGTATTGGGTGCCGATACGAGCATCAACCCCTCGGGTGGGGCGCTGGCCGCCAACGCCATGATGACCGCCGGCCTGGTGCGCATCGGTGAGGTCGCCAACCGGATCGCCTCGGGTGAGGCGCGACGGGGGGTCGCCCACGCCACCAGCGGGCCCTGCCTGCAACAGAACCTGGTCTGCGTCCTGGAGGGTGAGTGACAGTGGGTAAGCAACGAGTTGCCGTGGTCGGAATCGGCCAGACCCGCCATCAGGCCACCAGGGGTGACGTCTCCATGGCCGGCCTGGTCCGCGAGGCGGCCCAGCGGGCGCTGGACGACGCCCAGATGACCTGGACCGACATCGACGCCGTGGTCATCGGCAAGGCCCCCGATTTCTTCGAGGGCGTCATGATGCCCGAGCTGTTCCTGGCCGACGCCCTCGGAGCCACCGGCAAGCCGCTGTTCCGGGTGCACACCGCCGGTTCGGTGGGCGGTTCCACCGCCATCGTGGCCAGCCAGCTCATCTCGGCCGGCATCCACCAGAAGGTGCTGACCGTCGCCTTCGAGAAGCAGTCCGAGAGCGAAGCGATGTGGGCGCTGTCCCTGCCCATCCCCTTCACCCCACCGCTGCACGCCGGGGCGGGTGGCTACTTCGCTCCTCACGTGCGCAGCTACATCCGCCGGGCCAACGCCCCCGACCACATCGGGATCCTGGTCGCCCTCAAGGACCGCCAGAACGGGCTCAAGAACCCCTACGCCCACCTCCATGAGCCCGACATCAGCTTCGACTCCATCAAGGATTCGTTGATGTTGTGGGACCCGATCCGCTACGCCGAGACCTGCCCGTCCAGCGACGGGGCCTGTGCCTTGGTGCTGGGCAGCGAGAAGGTGGCCGATGACGCGGCGGCCGAGGGACGCAAGCCGGCGTGGATCCAGGGCACCGCCATGCGCTCCGAACCGACGCTGTCGGCTGAGCGCGACACCGTCCTCCCGCTCGGAGGAGCGCTGTGCGCCGCCGACGTGTACCGCCAGGCCGGCATCACCAATCCCCGTAAGGATGTGGACTGCGTCGAGATGTACGTCCCGTTCTCGTGGTTCGAGCCCATGTGGCTGGAGAACCTGGGCTTCGCCGAACCGGGTGAAGGCTGGAAGCTCACCGAGGCCGGGGTCACCGCCCTCGACGGAGACCTGCCCGTCAACATGTCGGGCGGGGTGCTGTGCACCAACCCCATCGGTGCTTCGGGCATGCTCCGATTCGCCGAGGCCGCCATGCAGGTCCGGGGAACCGCCGGCGACCATCAGGTCGACGGGGCCCGCAAGGCCGTTGGCCACGCCTATGGAGGTGGCAGCCAGTTCTTCGCCATGTGGGTGGTCGGCGCCGACAAGCCGTAGCTCGTGCCGTGGCCGGCATCCTCATGCCGGGATTGGTGGCGCGTCGACGCTGCTCGCGGTCCGGGTCTCGTTGACCGCCTTCGGCGGACGATTCCTGGGTTCCGTCGAGCCCGGTCCTCACTGCGTTGCGGCGGCTCGACGGCGTTTGCCCAGTTGCTCGCAAGCTCGCAACAGCGCAAACGTTGTCTGTTGTAGCGCTGGATCTGCCCGACGGAGCCCGGTCGGGCCCGGTTAGCCTTGGCTGGGTTGGCGCAGGGCTGCCTCCAGGGCGGCGTCCAGGTCGGCCCTGATGGTGGATCCGGCAAGTTCGGCATCCACCGCCGCGGCCAGGTCGGCGCGGATCTCGGAGTGCCGGGACGAGTCGGCCAGGTTGGTCGTCTCACCGGGGTCGGCGTCGAGGTCGAACAGGACCTCCTCACTCCAGCCGAGTTCGCGGATGTACTTGAACCTGCCCTTTCGAGCCATCGGCCAATGCATGGTGAAGGCAGACAGCACCGTGCGGTCGCGATCTCCGGTGTCTTCGGGGTCCGCCAGCAGGTTGGTCAGGTCCACGCCGTCGCCGGGGTCAGGATCCTGGTAGGGGAGCC